>CAYXZO010000024.1:0-34723 GCA_964469505.1 uncultured Lentisphaeria bacterium
GGAGGTGCCTATGTCAGTTGTGATCGTTGGATCGGTGGCTCTGGATGACATCGAATCCCCGGCGGGCCGGGTTACGGAGGTTCCCGGGGGATCTGCCATATATGCCGCTTTCGCGGCATCCCGCTTCACCCAACCCCGCATAGTGGGCGTGATGGGCCAGGATTTTCCGCGCAAGACGCTGCAGGATATGGACACTCTGGGTATTGATCGCACCGGCCTGGTGGAAGCGGAAGGCCGCACCTTTCGGTGGGGGGGGCGCTACCTGGCCGACTGGAACACGCGGGACACCCTGTTCACCGAATTGAACGTCTTCGAGGATTTCCACCCCCGCCTGCCCGAAAGTTGGCGCCGGACACCCTATGTACTGTTGGCTAATATCCATCCCGCTCTCCAACTGGAAGTATTGGAGCAAATGGAAGGTCAACCCTACGTGGCGGCCGACACCATGAATCTCTGGATCGACACGGCTTTGCCGGAACTGAAGGAATTGTTGACCAAAGTATCCCTCTTGATCATCAATGATGAGGAAGCGTTGATGCTGACGGGGGAGCGGGATTATAAACGAGCGGTGGAAAAAATCTGGTCCTGGAACGGACCGAATTCCATCATCATTAAGAAAGGACGCCACGGCGCGTTGCTGTTTTCGGGCGGGATGTATTTCTGTGCCCCCGCCTTATTACTGGACAAAGTGAAAGATCCCACCGGGGCCGGGGATAGTTTTGCCGGTGGAGTGATGGGCTACCTGGCTAAGATGAACTCCTCTGATTTTCCCACATTAAGGCGGGCGGTAGTATACGGCAGCATCATGGCCTCCTTCTGCGTGGAGGAATTCTCCATCGCTGGCCTGCAACTGGCGGATCAGACGGACATCGAAGAGCGCTATCGGGTTTTCGAGAATATTTCCAGGTTCTAAAAAGAATCATGGTAGCTCAGCAGCCTGGAAGCTTTCCTTTCAGGGTGAAATAAGAAAACGGTCAGTATTCCCTCGAGCCTCAAGAATTAGGTAGGACTCCATGAATTTCACTTGCCATCGCTTCCTATTTCGAGTAGAATACTTTGTAGTGCAGAGTAATCTACAATACTCAGTCTGGAGGGCTTGATGATGCAAGAAAAGGCCGTGTTGGAGGAAAAGGATGTACGGACGGCGCTGGAAGCGGTGGAAAGGGTGCAACGCCAGGCCCGAAGGGCCCTAGCCCAGGGAGCTATGGGATTTTACCTCCAGCTCTGGGGGATCATTTGGTTTCTGGGTTTTTCCGGTACCCGCTTTTTGCCGCCTCGGTATGTGGGTTGGTCTTGGTTGGTTTTATCGATGGTGGGGATATTAGCCTCCTTTATTCAGGGCTTTAGAGTTTCCAACCGTGTTTACACTCCCTGGGGGGCTCGGATTGCCGTGTTCTGGTTATTATGGCTGGCCTATGGCGCCCTTTTTCTGTGGCTGACGGCCGTCCGGGGTCCAGTTTCCGGCCTGTTCATCTCAATCTGGGCCTTTTTTGGGTATGTAGTGATGGGCCTGTGGTTAGAAAAATTTCTCCTCTGGGTAGGCTTGGCAGGTACTGCCTTAACCCTGGGTGGCTATCTCTTGTGGCCGGATTGGTTTGTACTCTGGATGGCTTTGATTGTAGGAGGGTTGCTGTTTGGAAGTGGAGTGTATATCCAGCGCGTTTGGAGGAAATGATGGCCCATTTTGATCCCCTCATACACCAACCTGTCCGCTTGAAAATTATGGCGGCTTTGGTTGCCCATCCACCCGAGTTTCAGCTTTCATTCAACGCCCTAAAAGAGCTGGTACAAACCACAGAGGGTAATCTAGGAGCCCATCTACGTAAACTGGAAGATGGCGGTTACGTGAAAGTTATTAAAACCTTCGTGGGCCGACGTCCCCGCACTTATCTCCAGGCCACTGAGCAGGGCCGCAAGTCATTCGCCGAGCACACCCAGGCCCTCAAAGAATTTCTAGCGGAAGTTGAACAAGGGACTCCCGGACAGGATACCCAAACCTGAGCCCGCGCGCTTTCCTTTTTGGTCTTCTCCCGGTGACAACTACGGGGGGTATGAAGTCCTTTTTGATCTTTTAAGAAAGTGACGCTGAGGACGGTGTTAAGCGTTACACCCTGCTCTGTGGGGGAAGATGATCCGGACCAACCACTGACTGCAGGCACCCAACAACTGAGATGGGAAAGAGGAAACAGGAATCAGGTGGCAGGAAGCAGGATAGAAACCGTAATCTCTAGAAACATAGAAATTTAAATACCTAGGTGCCCCTTTCTTTCAGTCTCCTTTTCTCCGGTCACCGGTTTCCTGCCTCCTCTTCTTGTCCCAACCATTGCCCCTTTGCCTAAAACAACCTATATTGCCCTATGCCTGGTATCAGTCGCGAAGAAGTACTCCACATCGCCGCCTTGGCCAAGCTGAAACTCAGCGAAGAAGAAATACAGCTTTACCAACAGCAGCTGTCCAAGATTCTGCAATACATGGAACGTTTGCAGGAAGTTGATACCAGCCAGGTGGCCCCCTTATCCCATGTCCATGATGTGGAAAATCAATGGCGGGAGGATGTGGTGGAGCCTTCCATGCCCCGGGAAGCGGCTTTGAAGAACGCCCCGGAGCACGATGCAGCCTTTTTTATTGTACCCCGAGTCATAAAAGAGTAGGAGGTAAGCGGGCGGTGCGGCGATCTATCTCTCCCCCGCCCCAGAGTCTCATTGTCCCCCTCCGACCGTATTCATCCTATTCCTGTCTGAACCTTCTTGCTGGAGTTTGCTATGGCTAAGTACGTCATCATTACTGGGGGAGTAATTTCTGGATTGGGTAAGGGAATCGCAGCCGCTTCCCTTGGATATCTCCTCAAGCAACGGGGACTCAAAGTTACCATTCAAAAGTTGGACCCTTATTTGAACGTGGATCCCGGCACCATGAATCCCTATCAGCACGGAGAGGTTTTCGTGCTGGATGACGGCACCGAGACCGATCTGGATCTGGGACACTATGAAAGGTTCATCGATGTCAACATGACTCGGGCCAACAATACCACCGCCGGGCGCATTTACTACGAGGTACTGGAACGAGAGCGTCGTGGTGATTATCTGGGCGGCACGGTGCAGATCATTCCCCACGTAACGGACGCCATCAAAGAATACCTTACTACCCTGGAACGACAACAGCCGGAGCTGGATGTGATTATTACCGAAATCGGCGGCACGGTGGGGGATATTGAGAGCTTATCCTTCCTGGAGGCGGTGCGCCAATTCCAGCAGGAGCGGGGGAGGGAGAATGTCATCATTGTCCATGTGACTCTCGTACCCTACATCAAGGCCAGCGAGGAACTGAAGACCAAGCCCACCCAGCACTCAGTGATGCGCTTGCGGGAGATCGGACTACAGCCGGATATTCTGATCTGCCGCACTTCTTACCCCTTATCTGCCGATGTGCGCCGCAAATTGGCGCTGTTTACCAGCGTGGGGGAGGAAGCCATTATCCAGGGACTGGACGCCGACACCATCTACGAAGTACCCCTATTGTTGAATCAGGAGGCTTTTTCCGAACAGGTGCTTAAATGCCTGCAGCTGAGAGTGGAACCGGTGGATACCAGCGGACTGGAACGTTTTGTCCGGCGGGTAAAGAACCCGGTGGAGGAAGTTACCATCGCGGTGACAGGCAAATACACCCAAATGATCGATGCCTATAAGAGTATCATCGAGGCTTTCAATCATGCCGGGGTAGACAATAACTGCCGGGTACGAATTGTATGGGTAGAAGCGGAAGATATTGAGGAGCAAGGCCTGGAGAATGGTATTTTTAAAGGCGTCCACGGCATTTTAATCCCCGGTGGTTTCGGCTCTCGGGGTATTGAAGGCAAAGTTCAAGCGGTGCGCTATGCCCGGGAAAAAGGTTTGCCCTATTTCGGCATTTGTTTGGGGCTGCAAGTGGCAGTCATTGAATTTGCCCGGAATGTCTGTGGTCTAGAACAGGCGAACTCAGCGGAATTTGATCCCCACACGCCCCATCCCGTAATCCACCTCATGCCTTCCCAGAAAGGCATTGAAAACAAGGGTGCCACCATGCGGTTGGGAGCTTATCCCTGTAAGCTGTTACCCGGCAGTCGAGCCCATGAAATTTACGGCCAGGATCAGATTTTTGAGCGCCACCGGCACCGTTACGAGGTGAACAACGCGTATCGCGAGCTCCTGGAACAGAACGGCCTACGCTTGTCGGGAGTTTCTCCCGATGGCCACCTGGTGGAAATGATCGAATTAGAGAATCATCCCTTCTTTATCGCTACCCAAGCCCATCCGGAGTTCAAGTCCCGCCTGGGTAAAACCCACCCCCTCTTTCGCGCTTTCGTGGCGGCGGCTTTAGCTTATAAACACGACCAATCGATTTAATCTGTTCTTCAGCGTTCCCTTCAATTTGCCGATAATTGATGAGAGTATTGCTCTGACTAGCCCCGAGCTTCAGCTCGGGGAACAAGAGCTCCACCCCTCTAATCGGGGCTTTAGCCCAAATATTTTTTCAGGCAGAGGGTTGAATAGTTTTGACGGGATTTGTAGTCTACGATAGAGTAGATTGCAAAAATTCCAGGGATTTATCCTGACGCGGTTACTGGGCTAAAGCCCGGTAGAGAGAGGGAGAAAATTTCAGTCCCCGAGCTGAAGCTTGCGGCAATTCAATTTGGCTCGGCAATGGAGGGAAGGTTTTTGCTGATTAGCCCCGAGCTTCAGCTCGGGGAACGAGGAGCCCGCCACCCTATTCGGGCTTTAGCCCAATGAAAAATGAAGGATAGCGAGATGCCCTATATTAGGATTTGGGTCCATTTGATTTTCTCCACAAAAAACAGAGAAAAACTCATAACCACGGCGCTGAGAGGACCGCTCTTGAACCATATCCGGGAAAATGGCCAAAGGAAAAGCATCCATATTGATTTTATCAATTGCATGGCCGACCATTGTCATATCTTGATTTCCTTAGGTTCGAGCCAATCCATCAGCGAGGTGGTTCGTTTGATAAAGGGCGAATCTTCCAATTGGATCAATAAAAACAACTTGTCGAGGATGCATTTTTCCTGGCAGGAAGAATATATTGCCTTATCGGTAAGTGATTCACAGGTGGACAGGGTTAGAGAATATATCAAGAACCAGGAAGAGCACCACCGTGTAAAAACATTTGCCGACGAGTATGATCTATTTATTAAAAAAACAGGATTAAAATTGGGCTAAAACCCACTGAGTAACCAGAGTTTAAGCAGTGGTTGGTTTCCGATTTCTTGGGCTAAAGCCCGGTTGAGAGAGGGGGGCGAATCTAGCCCACGAGCTAAAGCTCGTGGCAATTCAATTTAGATTGGTTATGGAGGAAGGGCTTTGCTGCCTTGCCCCGAGCTTCAGCTCAGGGGAGGAGATTAGCCCGAAATATCACCGAGATTTATCCCAATTTATTATTTACCGGCCGGCAATTATGCTTGCCCCCCGGAGCGGGGCCGGACGCATAACCTCGCTCCCGGCGTTTCATTTCTCCCTAAAAAATACCAAAGAAAACCTGTGCAAACCGGGCAGAAGCGTCCGGAATACAAAGATGACCGGCATTTGGTTTCGGAAACTTTTCAATTTACCCTGACCCCTTACGGTCCTTGTATTTCGATAAGCGTACACCGGCTCAGAAACAAGTTCTCTTTCGATACTTTGGCGAAAAAGGGTTGTACAAAAAATTTTCTGAATTGCATTTTTCGATCTAAGTATCAGGCCGAAGGTTCCTGAAATATAAGGTAACGGTTTTTAGCGTATCCTGGTTTAGCGAAGGAGCTTTGTTTATGGGTTCAAACGAGCGTTTAAGCCAGGCCGGTCATCGAGAACGCTTGCGGCAACGCTTTTTCCGCGCCGGCCTGGGGGCCTTTCATGATTATGAGATCGTGGAGATGTTGCTTTCCCTGGCTACTCCCCGGCGGGATATGAAGGAACCGGCCAAAGAAGCTATTCGCCGCTTTGGTTCCCTGGCGGGTGTACTGGAGGCTCCCATTGAATTACTCCTGGATATCAAGGGAATTGGCCCTACCAATGTGTTTGCCCTGAAGCTGCCCCATGCCGTGGCGCGGCGCTATCTGGAGGAGAAGGCCCTGGACACGGATATTCTCACCGCCCCCGCTGCGGTGTACCAGTACCTTACCCACGCCTTGCGCAATCGGGAGAACGAAGCTTTTCTGGTACTCTTCCTCAATGGGCGCAATCAGGTTTTACGTATGGAAACCCTGTTTGAAGGTACGCTGACTAATTCAGTGGTCTATCCCCGGGAAGTGGTGAAAAAAGTATTGCAGTATAAGGCCGCAGCCGTCATCCTGGTCCATAATCATCCCTCGGGCAATCCCCAACCTTCCACCCAGGATTTTCAGGTGACCCGTCTGCTAAAACGGGCGCTGGAACCGCTGGAAGTGAAAATTCTGGACCATATCATAATTGCCGGTGACGGCTATTACAGCTTTGCCGATCACAGCAAACTCTAACTTCACAATTCCCCCCTCTGGCTCTGATCTGTTCCCTTGGCTTGCAATGGATCAGCTTTGGTACGGGACAAAAAATTCTGCCGCACCTGCAGTTTCCGTTTAGATTAACGGGACTGATGAGTAAACCAGAGATCGATTGGCGGGGGTTTAAATGAATATGGAACGGAAGATTCGCATCATTCTGGCCAAACCGGGATTGGATGGTCACGATCGGGGGGCCAAAGTTCTGGCTAATTCCTTTCGGGATGCGGGGATGGAAGTAATCTATTTGGGGCTACGCCAGACACCGGAAATGATTGTGGAAGCTGCCCTGCAGGAAGATGCTGACGTAATCGCCCTGAGCATCCTCTCTGGAGCTCATATGACCATCTTTCCCAAAGTGTTGAGTCTGATGAAAGAAAAGGGGCTGGATAACGTGTTGCTGGTAGGGGGCGGTATTATCCCCGATAAGGATAAGGAAGCTCTGGAGGCCATGGGGGTCGGTCGTTTGTTTGGCCCCGGCTCCAGCTTACAGGAGATCAACGATTACATCATTTCCTGGGTGAAAGAGCACCGCCAGTGAAGACCCGCGCCGAAAAAATCGCCGAACTCCGGGCGCTGAAAGCCAAGGCCCTTCAAGGAGGCGGTCCGGAACGCATCGCCGCCCAGCACGCCAAGCAGAAACTCACCGCTAGGGAGCGTCTGGAGTTACTCCTGGATCGGGGCAGTTTCGAAGAGATGGATATGCTGGTGACCCATCGCTCCACGGCTTTTGGTTTGGATAAAAAGAAGTTTCTGGGGGATGGCGTGGTCACCGGTTTCGGTACTATCAACGGCCGCCCAGTGTTCGTTTTCAGTCAGGATTTCACCATTTTCGGCGGTTCACTTTCTGAAGCCTACGCCGAGAAAGTGGTGAAAATAATGGATCTGGCCATGAAGGTGGGGGCCCCTGTTATCGGTTTGAACGACAGCGGTGGCGCCCGCATTCAAGAGGGGGTTGTTAGCCTGGCGGGCTATGCGGACATTTTTCTGCGCAACACTCTGGCCAGTGGCGTGATTCCCCAGATTTCCGCCATCCTGGGCCCCTGCGCCGGTGGAGCAGTCTATTCCCCGGCCATCACCGATTTCATTTTCATGACCCGTGGCACCAGTTACATGTTCGTTACCGGCCCGGAAGTGGTTAAAACGGTGACCCATGAGAACGTCACCAAGGACGAGCTGGGCGGGGCTGATACCCACGCCACCAAATCGGGGGTAGCTCATTTCGCCTGTGACAACGAGCTGGAGGTCTTCGAGAAGATCAAGCAGCTCTTGAGTTATATACCCCAGAATAACCAGGAAGATCCACCGGTGATTCCTTGTGACGATCCCGTGGATCGAGCCGATGAGGCCCTGGATGAAATCGTCCCCGATAACCCTAACAAACCATACGATATCAAAGAAGTCATAACCCGCGTAGTGGATCGAGACAGTTTCTTCGAGGTCCACGAACAGTTTGCGGAGAATTTGGTGGTGGGCTTTGCCCGTTTGAACGGCCGCCCGGTAGGGGTGGTGGCCAACCAACCAGCACATCTGGCGGGAGTATTGGACATCAATTCCTCCATCAAGGGAGCCCGTTTCGTGCGTTTTTGCGACGCCTTCAATATTCCCCTCCTGGTGTTCGAGGATGTACCCGGCTTTTTGCCCGGCACTGACCAGGAATGGGGCGGAATCATCCGGAATGGTGCTAAGCTGCTCTACGCCTTTGCGGAGGCTACGGTTCCCCGCATCACGGTTATCACCCGGAAAGCCTATGGCGGAGCTTATGACGTGATGAATTCCAAACATATCCGGGGTGATTTGAACTTCGCCTGGCCTTCCGCCGAGATCGCCGTGATGGGCCCCAAAGGCGCTGCCGAGATTATCTTCCGGAAAGAGATCGCCCAGGCAGAAGATCCCCAGGTGGCCCTGGAGAAATTCACTGCTGAGTTCGCTGAAAAGTTCGCCAATCCGTACGAAGCGGCACGCAGGGGTTACGTCGATGACGTTATTGAGCCCCATGAAACGCGGGCCAAAGTCATCCGGGGCCTGGAGATGCTGAAAACCAAGGTGGATCGTAATCCCCGTAAGAAACATGGGAACATTCCCCTCTGAGAGTCCCCCTGTTCATGAGTACTTCTGATTTGCTCCAAAAACAACGGGCTTTGGAGACCTATTTGATCCAGCATCCCACTTCCAACTTGTACGCCTGGTATGCCCGGCAGAATATGGAAATTGGTAAACTGGAGCGCGCTAAAAAGATTTGTTTATTGGGATTAAAGAACGGCGCCTACGCGCCTTTGCTTTACGCTTTGCTGGGGGATATCTACCTGGCCCAGGGGCGCCACCAGAAAGCCAAGGAAGCCTATGTAACCTGTATCCGTAGTCGGGAACCGCTGGTGGGACCCTATCTGCAACTGCTGAAACATTGGGGTGATGAACTACGTCCCGCTGAGAAAGCCGAACTGGCGGCTCGTTTGCGTCTCATCCGTCCCGGTCTGGTAGAATTGGAACCGGTTTTGGAAGAAGCCGCAAGCACCCCCCGGGATCCCCGATTAATGGATAATTTCCGCTGGTTGAATGCTTTCCTTCAGCGGGGAACCACTGGTGAACAACCGGATGAAAGCCCAGCTTCGGAACTTGAGTCCGCATATCCCCCGGCGGAAGCACCTCCACCACCAGCACCGGCGCCTGCTCCTCCAGTGAAAAAACCGGCGGACTCACCTCCGATACCCCCACCGCCCGTTGAGCCGGGCAGGACTCAGCTGACCAAGACCATGGCTACTTTTACCCTAATGCAGATTTTTAAAGAACAGGGATTGTACGACCAGGCTCTGGAAGTATTAGAATTGTTGAAGAGTAAGTCCAGCAACCTGGAACGCATTGAACGCGAGATTGCTGAAATTCAGCGACTCAAAGCTGCCCAGGCTGAACAGGGCTCCCAGAACTGAACCTTTCCCGCTCGTGATTGGCCCCCGCTTTAAGGATTCGGCCTCCGCTACCACTTTGTCCGTTTGTCTGGTTACCTATAATTCGGCTGAGGTAATCGAAGCTTGCCTGAATTCGATTCTACCCCAAATAACTCCGTTGAATGGTGAAGTGGTCGTGGTGGATAATGCTTCCACCGATAGCACCTGGGAGCTTTTGCAACAATATGCCGCCCGGGAACCGGTGATTAGAGTAATAAGAAACTCCACCAATCTGGGATATTCCGCGGCCATGAATCAAGCCTGGCGCAGCAGTGGAGGACAGTTCGTATTTTTGCTGAACCCGGACACCCAGGTGACCCCGGGGGCCATAAAAACCTTGCTTGAGACTTTGCAAGGGGATCTGGAGCTGGCGGCGGTGGCTCCCCAATTACGTTTCCCTGATGGACGAATTCAGTATTCCTGCCGCCGTTTCCCCCGCCGCCGCGATGTGTTTTACGAGCTGTTGGGATTAACACGGCTGTTCCCTCGCTCGCGCTTTTTTAACTACTGGAAAATGGGGGACTTTGATCACCTACATCCCAGACCGGTACCCCAACCGGCCGGAGCCGCTTTGTTGATTCGCAGACGGGATTTGATTCGAGCCGGTGGATTGGACGAAGCCTTCCCCATGTTCTTCAGCGATGTCATGCTCTGCCGGCGTCTGTGGCAAGCGGGACGCAAGATTCTTTTCCAGCCGACAGCGGTAGTGATTCACTTCGGCGGGCATGCCGTCCGCCGCAATCCCCATGTATTGCGCCTTTCCCACGAGGCTTTCGCCCTCTATTTCCGGAGGATTTATCCCCATGCTTACCAGCTCCCGGCTAATCTTATTGTTAGTGGGTGGCTTAAAGTGGCTTGGTGGATTCGTAGCTTGGGGATTCGTCTTTGGGGCTCCCGCCGGCGCCTTAACAAGGAATTATTATGAGATTCCGTTGGCAACTGTTCTTGGGCGTTATAGTTATGCTCAACTTCTCCCAGGCTCAGGTGCCGGAAGACAGATATCATCAAGCTCTGGAAATGGTAGGTATTCTGTCAGCAGCTTACTTATATGAGACCTATTTGGGCCTGGGGCAACTGGCCGAAATTCATGCTGCCCAATCCCAACCGGACAGCTTATTACAACATCGTCTGGAAAATGTTATCCGGGTTCTGACAGGAGTTCATGATAATCTGAAGGTGTTCAGCAGTTCGGAATTGTCACCGGAAGATTCGACTTACGTACACACTTTGTTGGAAGTAAACCTGCTATTAATCAGAGAAGCCGGAGCGTTAAAACGCTATTGGGAAACTCAAACCGCTGAGGATGGGAAAATCTACCTGGCTTATAATGAACAAGCACGTCAAGCACTGGAGGCCCTTTATGGACTTGACCTTTCGCCCTGAATCCATCCGCTGTTTATGGTGGGATCTGGGAAATGTTCTGGTCAACGTGGATGTAAACGTCGGCTTTAGAATGCTGGGAGATTATCTGGGGGTACCGTGGAAACAAATCGCCGCCGGGTTCCCCCGGGAACTCATTGATTTATACGAAACGTCGGTGTTGGATACTAAAGGCTTCTTTAAAGCAGCTTTGGATCGCTGCGGCCTTGACATCCGCGAAGTGCCACTTGAGCAGTTGGAGAAGATGTGGCGCGCTATGGTTACCCCCAACGAGCCGTTGATTAATCTGGCTCGGGAATTGACGGCTGATTTCCGTACCTGCCTGGTCAGCAATATCAACCCCATTCATCATTATCAAATCCTGCATGATTTTAACTTTGAGCACTGGAACAGTTGTCTGGTGTTCAGCTATGTGGTGGGCTATTTGAAACCTGAAGCGCGGATTTATCAGGAAGCTCTGGCTCAGAGTGAGTGTGCTCCTGGAGAAGTGTTATTTATTGACGATCGCCCTGTCAATCTGGAAGGGGCTCGACGACTGGGTATTCAGACCTGGCACCATGTGGATAACGCCACCACGATTGCGGCCCTGGGGGTTTTAAGGAAGAATCGTTCCACCACCAGGCAGGAATGCGCTTGAATGCTGGCAAGTTTTGATAAAACCGATTAGCAGAAATCATTGCTTTTGATCCATGCCTGATTCGTCACCTAAGAACTCACCCCATTTCAATTTTCCTGTCTTTTGCACGGCTCCCCAGCAAATAATCCCCCACGATTTTTTTCGGGAACACATTCCCGCCTACCCCGAAGTTGAGAGCCGGCCTCGCTTCCCCGTAGTGGCCTTGCTGGACAATATCCGCAGCATGTTCAACGTGGGTTCGATGTTCCGCACCGCGGATGGGTGCTGGTTGGAGGAGATTTTACTCACAGGTTATACCGCCACTCCGCCAAGGCCGGAAATTGCCAAAACGGCCTTAGGAGCGGAGTACAGTGTGCCCTGGCGCTACGTACCCGATCCACTACAGGCGCTGAAGGCTTTGAAAAGACGGGGGTATCAAATCGTTGTCCTGGAGCAAACCAGGCGTACCCATCATTATGCCCGGGCCCCGTACCGTTTTCCCCTAGTATTAGTGGTGGGAAATGAGGGAGTGGGAGTGCAAGAACACCTGGTGGAGGCTTGTGATCTGGCTGTGGAGCTTCCCCAACACGGTTTGAAAAGTTCACTTAATGTGGCGGTGGCATTCGGGATAATCACGTACACCTTGCGGGAACGCTGGGAACAGCAGCGGCGGCTGGGAAAACAGATACTCAATTCCGGAGCGAGAGTTACCCCAGAATAAATCTGCACATCGTCATTTGTCTGACTGAAGATTTAAGAATTTAGAGTGCTAAAAAAAACCGGAGCCCCGCATCACCGCGGAGCTCCGGTTGCCTTAACGATCCTCGGCGTGAGGATTTAGTTACCGAATATCTTGGAGAGAAAACCGCCTTTTTTGTGTTTGGCGCGTAGATCCTCCGCCATCTCCTTAATTTCGGTCAGATCCATTTGCATCTCGTTCCAGCCGTACCACAGAGCATAATCCGGGTTCATGTGAAAGGCACCCTGAAAGAGTCGCATCCGGTGTTTCAGGTACATTACGAACAATTTCTGTTCGATGGCTGTGGGAGCATCATGGAAAGTGAGCAGGTCGGGATATTCGGAGGCATAGCTCGCTGGCTTTTCCAGAATGCCGTCTCGGTAGAGAGAAGCTACGATTTCAATGGCTTCGGCCATAAGCTTATCACCCTGGCGGATGATTTGGTCACCTTTTTCCAGCTCCGCCCGAGCATACTTCTCCGAATGGCATTGGGAGCAGGTTTTAACCATTTTCTCCCGTTCCTTGTCAAAATCTTCCGCTTTTAGCCGAGCTACCTGGGCTTTGGCCACTACATCCAGGCGTCCCGTGGGTTTGCCGGACGGATCCAGGACTCCCAGGCCTTTGAGAATGGTGACCCGGTTGGCCCACCATTCCTTATCCTCGCCGGGATAAGGGGCTAAGCCGTTGGTGCGGACCGCCAGAAAGCCCCACGCGGTGCGCACTTCATGATTGCCGTCCTGCATATGGCAGGTCTGGCAAGTGGGGGCAATGGTGTTTTCCGGCAGTGTCCCGTTCTGTTTCAGCAAATAACGTACACCGTGCTTTGAACCGGAATACATCTCCCATTGGGGGTGGTCGAAACCCATGTGACAGGTCTGGCATGCCTGGGGCTGCCTAGCTTCTTTCACCGAAAAACGGTGGCGGGTATGGCAGGCGTCACAGGAAGCCCGGCCGTACATTTCCCCCTGTTTTTTCAGCTTGGCGATGTCCTCTGCGCTTTTCAAACCGATTTTATGACACCCACCGCAACCTTTGTAGCCTTCAATCAGTTCCATGGGCTTCCAATGGGTGGTGGGCATGGCGTTCATTGCCGCCCAGGCGAGGGCATGCTTGCCTTTGCTAAATTCCGCCACCCGATCTTCGTGACACTCCCCGCAGGTTTCGGGAGTGGGCAAGATTGCCAGGTTGGCATCGGCTTTACTGCTATGCTTGGTACCATGGCAGTCGCCGCAACTAACATCATTGGAGAAGTGTTTACTGGCTTGCCAGTCTTTGACGATGTTGGGCGAGACTTTCTGGTGGCAGGTGACGCAGTTGTCAGCCAGGGCCAGGCTGAAACTGGTCACCACGACCGCCAAAATCAGATGGGTTCGCATTGCGTTCTCCTTTTTTTGCTCTTTTGAGAGTTGTTTTCCTCCAGCTTGTCGATTCGTCCCGGGAATAGGAAAGACTCCCTCAACAAGCTTTTTCATTAAGTTAGTATAAAACAAGCTCGATGCCGAAATATTTACCCTGTTGGAGTATGGGGCATAAGTAGAAGATAAACAAATACTTGCGCCTGAAGAACCTTTAGACGACAAAGGAATATTAGGATTAATTGGTCTCAATTTTCTTAAAATTGGACAAGGCTATCCAAAAAATGAAAAAGTATACATTTGGGTATCAGATTAGAGGTTAAAAAGGTGACTATTGAGGGTTATATTAATAGTCCATGTCAGAAAGGAGGCGCTATGACTGAAGAATATATAAATGATGAGTTGCAGCAGATGGAAGAACGGGAACGGGCTCATGCGCAAACCTTAACCGAATCCATAAGCTTAACCGATCCCATTAGTGTTCTGGAGTTGCAGGAAACGGTGGTCATCTCCGGTGAAACGGCGGTTAAAGAAGCTATCGATTTGATGAAAGCCAAGCGAGTCGGGTGCCTCTTAGTAGAAGAAAATGGCAGGCTAAGCGGAATATTTACGGAGCGGGATGTGGTTCGCAAGATTGTGGGGCATGGATGGGACCATTCCAAACTGAAAGTTAAGGATTTCATGACCACCGACCCCGACGTATTACGCTTCGACGATCCCATTGTATTTGCTCTGAACCGGATGTCGGTGGGGGGCTATCGGCATGTGCCCATAGTGGGCGACAACCATGAACCCTTGGCTTTTGTGTCCGTCCGGGATATAGTGAATTACATTGCTGATTTCTATCACGACGCCATTGTGAATCTACCCCCCGAACCTCCCCGGGGAGCTCAAAAGGCTCCGGAGGGGGGTTAAGCCTCCATATAAGTCCCATGCCTGCCCAAAAATTGGACCGCCCCTGGCAGGCGGTGCTTTTTGACTTCGATGGTGTGGTCGTGGACTCCGAGCCCATTTATCAGCAAGCTTCCCAGGAGTTCCTCGAACATTTCGGGATTGTTCCCGATAAAGATTTTTTACGCTCACTCCGAGGAGTATCGGAAGAAGCCTTTTATCGGATAGTAAAGGAAAGGTTTGAGCTGGAGCCTCCCACTTGGGAACTAAAACGATTGGGACGTCGCCTGTTGCGAGTTCATTTCTCCCGAGGTGTAAGCTTTGTTCCAGGTTTTCGTGAGTTTTTTGAACGTGCTAATCGGAAATGGCTGACTGGAGTGGTAACCAGTACCGGCAGAGAATTGGTGGAGTTGATTTGGAGAGGACTAGGCTGGAATCACTCCCTAAAAGTGCTGGTTACCGGTGACGATGTCAACGAAGGGAAGCCGGCTCCTGAGCCCTACTTATTGGCTATTGAGCGCCTGGCGGTGGAACCCGCAAAAACTTTAGTTATCGAAGATTCGCCGGTGGGAGTAGCTGCCGCTCGGGCCGCCGGCTGTTTTACGGTAGGACTAAGGGCTACGGAAGGACCACCCTTACCGGAAGCCGATTTTGTGGTAGCTGACTACCACGAATTGGCCTTAAGTTTGTTTCAAGGAGAACAGGCCCATGAAATGGTATAAACAATTTGACCTCGTTTGGATACCGGTTACGGATTTCAAACGATCGCTGGATTTTTATCGTGATAAGCTCGAGCTCGAGCCTGTCTCCATCGATGAAGAATTACGTTGGGCTGAGTTCCGCTTGAGTCCCGGAGCGAAACTGGCCATTAGTGCTGTCAAAGCTATCAATGCGGATCCAATTGGAGCCGTCGTGTTGGAAGTTGAGTCGTTGGAGAAGGCTGAGCTCTGGCTGCGGGGTAAGGGGATCAAGCTCCTGGATAAAGACACTATCGGAAATCAGATCCGCTTGGGGACTTTCCGGGATCCCGATGGTAATATGATTCAAATAGTGGAACTATTGCAGCGTTCTGGAAAAACGTAATAATCTAAATGACGTCTTGTACATTGTTGGATTCCGCCATGGGCACCAGATTGGCGGAGATGGGGTACGATTTACAACCGCCACTGTGGTCAGCCTCGGTTCTGGAGAAAGCCACTCAAGCGGTTTTTGAAGTTCATTGGGAGAATATTTCAGCCGGTGCCAGGATAATCACGACTAATACCTTCCGCACCACTCCATATACGTTTCATCGCTTAGGCCTTAAAGGCGTGGAAGCCCACCACCGAGCCCGAATATTGAGCATGCGGGCGATCCACATGGCACACCAGGCGGTGCAACGGGCCGCTGTACCGGTCCAGGTGGCCGCTTCCATCACTGACCTTGAGGACTGCTATCGTCCCCAGGATTATCCTGGCAATGTTGCGGCGCGGCCCTGGCATGATGCTCAGCTTGATATTCTGGACCACCCCTGGGTGGATTTATTCCTTCTTGAAACCATGAACTCCCGTCGGGAGACCCTACTGCTGGCGGAATTGGCTTTAGACCGGAGCAAACCGGTCTGGGTGAGCTTTGTTTTAAACGAGAAGGGTGAAATACTTCGGGGAGATGACCTGGTGGCTACCGCCCGCCGTTTGGAACAAATGGGAGTAGCTGCGATAGGCATAAACTGTTCTCCCTTGGAGGTAACAATGAAAGCCCTGGCTCGCCTACGAGAGGCTGTAAACTTACCCATTATGGTCTATCCTAACCTGGGATACAGTGAACGAGATTCAGGCCTAATAGAACAGGTGGTGGAACCGGAACAATTTGCTGATTGGGCAATGAAAGCCGCTGAAACTGGCGCCGATATTATCGGGGCCTGTTGTGGTTCCCGCGCCGAACACATCGCTGCGGTACAGCATGCCTGTCATCCAGCCTAACTGGTATTCATTGTTGTTTCGTTTTTTCCTGATTACTTCATCAAGTTAATCGCATTTATAATTTAGTTCAGGATAATCAAACCGCGGGCGCCTATCGCTGTTCTGCGCTGATAAGTTTTTTTCAGCTGCCGAAGGTCAGCCTGAACTTCTGCGCTAGATGGACAGCATACACGCGGGTAGTCTAAAAAGTTCTTGCCACCGGCTAACTAAAAATTAAACTAAAACGTTTCACTAAAGAGTTTGGGCGTTATGGCCGTAACGATTAAAAATATTGCAGAAGCGGCCGGGGTCTCCATGACTACCGTTTCCCTGGTTATCAACGGCCGGCCAGGGGTCTCACCCGCCACGCGGGAACGGGTGCTGAAAATCATGGAAGAATTGAACTACCGCCCCCTTAGAGCCGCGCGACGTTTGGCTACCCGCAAAACGGGCAATATCGGTTTTATCCTATGGGAAGGCCATTTCTCGGAAATCGAGATGTTCTACAGCCGCATCTTCCTGGGAATGGAATTGGCAGCTCGCGCCGGGGATTATTACATCCTCCTCACCACGGTCAAGGACACTTTCGTCGCCCCCCGGGACCTGCCCCGCTTTCTCAAGAATAATGATGTGGATGGCATAGCCTTGGCGGGCAGAGTACCCCGCTCCTTGGTGGATACGCTCGTGGACTCAGCCGTGCCTTTTGTATTGATCGACTATGATTTACCTGGAACTAAGCTCAATCGTCTGCTGATTGATAATTACCATGGCGCCTACGACGCGGTGGAATATCTGTTGGACAAAGGCTACCAGCGCCCTGCTTTCGTGGCCGGGGCTGCTAATCACCCCTCAATAGCCGAAAGACGCCGGGGCTACCGTAGCGTATTGGAAGCCCGAGGGTTAAGCACCCTGGTAGGAAAGTTAGAGTTCACCACAAATGACAACATCACCAGGGAAATCGGAGCCACTGCCGCTCGCTATTTCTTACAACAAGATCCCCGACCGGACTGTGTTTTCTGCGCCAATGACACATTAGCCTTGGGATTCATGCAGACGGTTCAAGAAGCCGGCTTACGGGTCCCTGATGATATGGCGGTGGTTGGATTTGACGATATCTACGCTACCCGCTACAGTAATCCCCCCTTATCCACGGTGCACGTACCAAAGATCCGGATGGGTAAAGAGGCCTATAAACTGCTGCAAAGCGCCATTAACGATCCGGAACATATCCCTCAAACCCGCACGGTGGGCGTTGAGTTTGTAGCCCGCCAGAGTACCTGAGAGTGATTACCTCATGGCAATTACGCCGCTAACAATCGGGACCAATTATTGGCCTGCCACCACCGGAGTGCGGATGTGGCAGCGTTTTGATGCGACTGAGATCGCATCGGAACTGGAAATGGTCGCCCAATCCGGTCTGCATGTGATCCGCTTTTTCCTCATGACTCCCGATTTCTGGCGGGCCGGAGAGCCGGTAATCGCGGCTTTCAAGAATTATCGTCGCTTTTGGGAAATGTTGAAGGCTGCTGGTCTGGCGGGGATCCCCACTTTGTTTGTGGGACACATGTCGGGGGCTAATTGGGAAGTGCCCGGTTGGACTCAGCAGACCTTTTACCTTGACGAGCAGGTCAGAGCAGAACAGCGACACTATTTAGAAACGGTTCTGGAATACACTCCTTCCAACGCCCCAATATACGCTTGGTGTCTGACGAATGAATTACCCATGTACCAGCAAGGCAATGCGCCTTCCGAGGTTGTGGCCTGGGTGCGGGAGATATTGCAGTTACTGAAAAGAAATCATCCGGCCCAAGTGTATGTGGGGGATGGTGGCTGGGCTCCCGAGATACTGGGTTGGAATCATAATCATCAATTGGAAGCGGCTCGTAACTTCCCTCTCAGGGAACTGGCACCCCTGCAGGATTTTCTGGCTCTTCACTTTTATCCCCGGACGGATGACGCCTGGCTGCATGCTTGGGAACCGGCATACCGTTTATCCGCCGCCAAAGCCTGGCATCCAAAAGTAAACGTGGGGGAATTCGGTTGTTCCACCACTATGGTTTCTGAATCAAATCAAGCCGCCTATTACGGCGAGGTTCTTTTCTCAGCACTGGTAGCACAAGCCTCAATGGTACTTAACTGGTGCTGGAGCGACATTGATCTTCCCGCTTATCGGCCCTATATCGATCACCCCTTTGAATTGCGCTTCGGACTAAGGGACTTGCACAACCGGATGCGCGCCAGTCTTTTAGCCATGCGGAAAGTAGCTGATCTTAGTAATTCTCTGGGTGCAAGAAAATTCAAGCAGGCCGGCCTCCCTTGGGGAATCTTTATCCCAGCATCTTTTTATCGTCAGGTGGATTTCGACTGGGATAGTAATGTTCCAGGAAAGCATGCTTTCTATGTTAACTTGCTGGGCTGCCTTAAATCCACCGGTTGGAATCCTGAGTTTGTGTTTGAAACTGCTGAAGGTGATGACTTAGTCCAGCCGGCGGATAGTTTGACGCGCCTGCGGCTTTTGTTGTTGCCCCGTTGGAAACGGATTCAGGCTCCTACCCAGGCCAGGTTATTGGACTGGGTTGCCGCTGGAGGTGTGTTATATACCAGCTTCTCGTTGGACCACTGGATTTTAGATCTGGATCGAATTCTGGGACTGGAAACTGACCTGAAGTTCGGCATTCCAGATTATTACCCTCGACAAATTATGGAAATCAGAAATAGCCATCCCTGGGGGCTGTTCGATGAACAATTTGAATTACCTACGAGCAGGGTAGAACGCGAAGACGCCTGGCTGCTGATTAAAAAAGCTGAGGGCGAAGTTTTATTACAAGACTCCCAGGGATGTCCTCTTCTGATCAAACATCGTTGGGGCAAGGGTTACTTCTTTTTCAGTACTGTTCCCTGGGAGGTTTGGGCCTGGCGCAGCCAATCGAAGAAATGGCGGGAGTTTCTGGTACGTCTGTATGCTTCCTTAATTCTGGATGCTCTGCATCCGCCCTATTTGTGTATAACACCGGGAGGAGAATTTCTGCCGGTACAGCTTGATGATAATCATTTCAATAGCTTATACATCTTTAATCACCTCTGGCAGCAGACCAAATTCGAACTTCTGCTTTTTAGTTCACGGGGTGAGTTAAGCCGGGAGGCGGTGGAGGTTTCCCCGAAGGATTTTACCGAGTTTTCATTTACAACCTTAACCCAAGAAGGAGGTTGAATCATGTACAAAAGGTACTGGTGGGCATTGGGTGCTCTCTTACTGGTTTGGCCCGTAATAGGGCAGAACCTGATTCCCAATGGCGGGATGGAGGGTGACGTGCCTAACTACTTTACCACTGGTGGTACGTCCACTACAGCCCAGTTGGATTGGGCTACGGATGCGTACCGGACTGGTGGTCATTCGCTCAAGATCAGCAAGAGCAGCGGAGATGGCACGGCTTACTGGTCAGCGGACGATTTGTATCGTTACTGGTCGGTGTTTGTGCAGCCCAATGTGGGGATGCAGGTCGGTGCATGGGTGAAGTTGGAGGGGGTAAACACTAATCCCCAGACGGATGATGAGAAGATCCGGTTGGTGTTCAGTTTTCAGGATGCTCAGGGCAACAATTTGTTAGACAGCGATCTGTACCTGGATGTGCCCCAGGATGCGGCTAGCACAGGTGGCTGGGTAGAGGTATCCAGTCAGGAGCCGTTGAGTTTTCCGGTGACGGTGGATCGGGTAGCGTTTCGGTTTGAGTTTGGTAGTGGAGCGACGGGTACGGCCTGGGTGGATGATATTTTCATTCGGAACACTACAGAAGGCGAGTGGGCTGGAGACTTTTTCAATCCCAACGTGGATGTGCCGGAGGGTTGGTTTTACTGGTGGCCGGATTATTCGGCAGGTAAGTCGGATTGGGACACGGTGACGCCGTCGTTCATGGGAGTTACGACGGAGGAGGCACATACTGGTAATAGTTCGTTGAAGATAGTTGAGCTGGATGGAGAGAATGACGAGACGGTGGTGAATTGTGATCCGGTGACGTTTGTAAATGATGGAAGTCCCATATTGTTCAGTGTGTGGTTGAAGGCGGAATTGCCGCCGGGGATGGCGGATTCGGCGCGGGTGAATGGTAGTTACGGGGTTGGTTTTACAGTGACGTGGCATGATGGTAGTTGTGGAGCTGACGGTTGGGGTGAAGTTGGAGGTTCGGATTTTCGGTTTATTCTGCCGTCGGATACGACGGATTGGTTGCAGTACACGGCGGTACTGACTCCACCGGAGGGAGCCACTCAGTTCAGCTTGCGGGCGCGTTATTGGAACTTCTTCGAAGGCACCACCTATTGGGACGATTTTTACGCCGTTAAGCTTAGTCCCGATGCCCAAATGATTCCCAATGGCGGGATGGAGGGTGACGTGCCTAACTACTTTACCACTGGTGGTACGTCCACTACAGCCCAGTTGGATTGGGCTACGGATGCGTACCGGACTGGTGGTCATTCGCTCAAGATCAGCAAGAGCAGCGGAGATGGCACGGCTTACTGGTCAGCGGACGATTTGTATCGTTACTGGTCGGTGTTTGTGCAGCCCAATGTGGGGATGCAGGTCGGTGCATGGGTGAAGTTGGAGGGGGTAAACACTAATCCCCAGACGGATGATGAGAAGATCCGGTTGGTGTTCAGTTTTCAGGATGCTCAGGGCAACAATTTGTTAGACAGCGATCTGTACCTGGATGTGCCCCAGGATGCGGCTAGCACAGGTGGCTGGGTAGAGGTATCCAGTCAGGAGCCGTTGAGTTTTCCGGTGACGGTGGATCGGGTAGCGTTTCGGTTTGAGTTTGGTAGTGGAGCGACGGGTACGGCCTGGGTGGATGATATTTTCATTCGGAACACTACAGAAGGCGAGTGGGCTGGAGACTTTTTCAATCCCAACGTGGATGTGCCGGAGGGTTGGTTTTACTGGTGGCCGGATTATTCGGCAGGTAAGTCGGATTGGGACACGGTGACGCCGTCGTTCATGGGAGTTACGACGGAGGAGGCACATACTGGTAATAGTTCGTTGAAGATAGTTGAGCTGGATGGAGAGAATGACGAGACGGTGGTGAATTGTGATCCGGTGACGTTTGTAAATGATGGAAGTCCCATATTGTTCAGTGTGTGGTTGAAGGCGGAATTGCCGCCGGGGATGGCGGATTCGGCGCGGGTGAATGGTAGTTACGGGGTTGGTTTTACAGTGACGTGGCATGATGGTAGTTGTGGAGCTGACGGTTGGGGTGAAGTTGGAGGTTCGGATTTTCGGTTTATTCTGCCGTCGGATACGACGGATTGGTTGCAGTACACGGCGGTACTGACTCCACCGGAGGGAGCCACTCAGTTCAGCTTGCGGGCGCGTTATTGGAACTTCTTCGAAGGCACCACCTATTGGGACGATTTTGAAGCATACCAGCTTACGCAGGAAGTAGTGGCTATTGATCCCAATGGTTCCCAGGTGCTCTATCCCAACCGAACCGAGCTTCTGCGGGCATATCCCAACCCGTTTAACCCGGTGATCAATTTGAATTATAAGGTGCCGACTTCTGGGCGCTTACGTCTGGATATTTACGATCTGCGAGGACAACTGATCCAAACACTGTTCGATGGAACTGCCCCGGCCGGGAGATATCAAGCACGCTGGGATGGCAGGGATCTGAATGGTCATCCAGTGCCTTCGGGCATTTACCTGGCCATTTTGCGTGGAGCTGGATTCCAAGGAGTTCAGCGGATCACCCTCTTGAAGTAGAAACTTTGCGCCTTACGGGAGGGAGTTAGTAGCTTCCTCTCATCAGCCCCCTGACCCGGCACATGCCTGCCAGTGCCGGGTCAGGAGGTGATTTGCGGGTTGGAGATGGGGCTAAAGAACGACATAGCTAAATGGTTCCTGATACCGGCACTCGCCGGACTGGTGGGTTTGCCCCTGGACCTTCTGGCTGGCTCCACTGGTAAGATTGCCGGGCGAGTTACGGACCGGAATGGTAATCCGCTACCTGGCACAAATGTATTGATTGTAGGCACCTACGTGGGAGCTGCCGCCGACGCGGAGGGCTATTACACCATTATCAATGTTCCTCCGGGTACCTATACCCTCCGCTTTTCCATGATCGGGTATAAAAAGCTCGAAGTGACGGGGGTTCAGGTTATTGCTGATTTAACTACCCGCCAGGATGTTCAACTGGAACTAAAAGTGGTGGAAAGTGCTAAAACGGTGGTGGTTCAAGCTTCGCGCCCCATTGTACAGAAGGACCTTACTTCCACCGAAGAAAACCTTTCTCTCGAGCAAATCAGCGCCTTACCTGTCACCAATCTCAACGATGTCATCAACTTGCAGGCCGGCATGGTGGATGGTCATCTCAGAGGCGGTCGTCAGGGAGAGGTGAGTTATCTAGTGGACGGTATTCCCATTGACGACAGTTATGAACAAAGCCCCGTTTTACTGGTGGAAAACGAGGTGGTTCAGCAGTTGAAAGTGGTGAGCGGAACCTTCAATGCGGAATACGGGCAAGCTCAAAGTGGGGTAATCGATATCAGTACTCAGGAGGGAGCGGTAAAACCCAGCTTACGTTTCAGTTTATATACGGGAACTTACCTAACAGGCCATAATGACATTTTTCAGCTACCGGCCTGGCCTAACTCTCCCCGGTATCAGGAAGCTTCCGTGTATTGGTCAGGTCCGCTGGGGGCCAAGCAGGGACTAATATTCAACTTGAAACGGCGCCAGGATGACGGATACCTGTATGGAAAAAGGCACTATCTGCCTTCCGTTCCCTTGGACTCCATTGCTCACAGCGATGATGCCCCAGTGGCTATGAGTCCCGAAAACATCTGGAGCCTTTTTACCAAGCTTACCTGGTGGGCTAGTAATAAGGACAAATTTAATCTATCCCTCATCGGACAACAGCGGGATAACCGGGATTATGTGCATCTTTTCCGCTGGAATCCGGATGGAGCTCCTTTTCAGCACAGTCAGTCCTGGTTAGGCATTCTGGCCTGGAACCATGTGTTCAATCCCCAGGCTTTCTTGAACGTTAGTTTGGCCTGGTCAGAAAAGAACTACCGGCGCTCCCTATATGGAGATCCCCAGGATCCCCGTTATGCCCCCGATGGTCGCTTACGGCAAACTCCTTCACTTTCTTTCTATACCGGTGGCACGGACATGTCATGGTTCAAACGCAGCACTGCCTACGGTTTGCTCAAAATGGATTATACTCGGCAGTTAAGCCGGGTTCACCAATTGAAGGCGGGCCTGCAGCTAACCTACTATGACCTCTTGCTACACGATATCCGGCTGAAGAAAAATGCCGAGACGGGTTTTCAGGTGAAAATACCCCCTGAGGGTACTGCAGACAATCAATTCTATCACCATTACCCATTGTATGGAGCCGCTTTTGTTCAAACCAAGTCTGAATATCGCAACTTCATTTTAAACCTGGGGTTGAGGCTGGATTATTTCAACTCCCGCGGACGCACGGAAATCGACCTTACCCGTCCCCAAACGAGTGCTACGGAGCCGGCACCCGCCGATATCCAGATCAGCCCTCGCCTAGGTATGGCCTATCCCATCACGGACAAAGGGGTTATGCATATTTCCTACGGCCATTTTTTCCAAATTCCAGCTTTTCAGTACTTATACGCCAATCCCAGTCGGGCCATTAATCCGGAAGAAGGTAGAGCCAGCGTGCTCAGCCGTCCTTTCGGCAATGCGGCTTTGAAGTCCCAGAAAACGGTAGCTTTTGAGATAGGATTACAGCAGGAACTGGCGCCGTTGGTGGGGCTGAACCTGGTGATTTATTCCAAGGATGTCCGTAACCTGCTTTCATCGGAGATCAACATCATCGCACCCGGGGAGAACCATTCCGGCACGGCCTACGGTCGCTACATCAACGCCGATTTCGGGCTGATTCGAGGTTTGACCCTATCGTTGGAAAAGCGGCCAGGCGCCGGTGGCTTTAGCGGTGGTCTGGATTACACCTATCAGGTGGCTAAAGGTAATGCCTCCGATCCCCGGGCGACTTTGATCGATAACCTCCGGGACCCACCGCAGATCCCGGAGAAGACCCTGCGCTACCTGGATTGGGATCAGCAGCATACCCTTAACGTTTCCGTTTCTCTTAGCGGAAAGGCCTACCTCCTAACATTGGTTTCCCGCTTCGGCAGCGGCAAGCCGTATACCCCCGCGGGAGGACAATTGACCGGTGCCCTAGTTAACCGGGGCCGTAAGCCGATCCAGCTGACTTTTGATCTATTCGGTCGTTATCAACTGTCCTGGCGGGGAGTACGGCCCATCATTTATTTAAAGGTTTTCAACCTTTTTGATCGTTTGAATGAGCGGGAAGTCTATTCCGATACCGGCCGGGCTACTTATACCGAAGAGCTGTATCGAGGGGGAGAAGCCCAGGGAGAAAATACCAAGGAAGAATTCTTTACTCGCCCCGATTGGTTTAGTAGCCCCCGGCAACTGCTTATTGGAATGGAGTTGGCGCTGTGAGGCGTTGGGTAATACAGAGTTTTTTAGTGGGACTCTCTTGTGTGGAAATGGTACTGGGTCAGCGTACCCCTGATCCCAATAAGGGTGATCCCAACCTGACCCAGTGGGGCATCATGGATGGTAACCGAGTGCGCACGCTGTACGCCAATCACGGCGAAATCGCTGATTGGCCTAACCAGCCCAGTGGTGAATGGCCCAAAGGAAGTGGCCGCTCATACGTGGACGGAGTGGCCGTGATTGTATCAGCCCGAGCTATAGACACTTTGGGAAATCCGATTCACCCCATGGAAACCAACTACCGGGAGTTCATCGATCTGGATCCAGTTACGAAAATCCCTTGGGGTTGGGCGCCGGTGCCGGGTTATTCCAATCCCCGTAATTTCCACCCCGCCCGGAGCGACGATCCCTCCACCTGGCCACCTTATTGGCCGGATAAGCTCGACGAGACGGATAATCCCGGTTGGCCGGGCTTGTGGAATGGCTTTTTTGGGATGGGCGTTACCAATGCCGACTTGGAAACATATTTCGTGTTTGATGATGCCCCTGACGAAGAATGGCTGCATGCCAGGGAAGACGGTTCGGGGGTGTTTTATCCCGACTATCGCGATTCCACCCGTGGTGGGTTAGGTATGGAAGTGGCGGCCCGTGGTTTCCAATGGTCCCACGTGCTGGCTCAGGACATTCTCTTTTGGTATTACGAGATTACCAACGAGGGCACTACCGATTACGACAGCGTTTATTTCGCCCAGTACATTGACTGGGGCATTGGCGGCACTGATGATTCCGGTGATGATGAAGGTGGATATAACACCTACCTCGACATCGCTTTCGCCTGGGATTTCGATGAACAAGGTTCGCCAGGACATTGGACCCCAGTGGGCACCGCGGCTTATGCCTTTCTGGAAAGCCCCGGCAATGCTGAAGATGGCTATGATAATGACGAAGACGGTATCACTGATGAGATGCGTGACCCTGACCCCGGTATCTTGATTCAGGGCCAAGACCAGATTGCTGCCTATGTGGAAAGTCACTATGATCGAACGGCCTTCGAAATGTTCTACGGTGCTCTGGAACACCGTTATCCCTACGTCCACGGCTACTGGTGGACCGGGGATGAAGATATGGACTGGCGCAGCTATCTGGATTTGAATGAGAATGGCCAGTGGGACCCCGGAGAGCCCTTGAACGATGACGTGGGCAGTGATGGGCTGGGCCCCAATGATCCCAATTATCCCGGACCAGATCCGGATGGCTCCGAGGCCAATGGCCGCCCTGATCAGGGCGAGCCTGATTTCGGTCAAACCGACAAGGACGAATCGGATCAGATCGGTCTAACGGGTTTCAAGGTTTTCAATGTGCACGATTACGAATTGACTGACGATGAACAGGACTGGCGGGTATTCACCGCCTTGCAACCACCGGAAGACGTTTACCTGGAAGGGGGGCGCAATCTGGGGATGTTTTTCTCTTCCGGTGCCTTTCCCATGCGGGCAGGCCAGACGGAGCGGTTTTCCATGGCCTTGATTTTTGCCCGCAAAGACTTCCCCGATGCCCCCACCAATTCTCAATTTCTGAACAGCTCCCTGGCCCGGAAAAAACAGACGGTCCAGCAAATCTACAACGCCGATTACCGTTTTTCTAAACCACCTGAAAAACCCCATTTAACAGCCGTACCAGGGGACGGAGAGGTAGTTCTGTATTGGGACTCCGAAGCGGAACGATCCTTCGATCCCTTTTTGCAGGAATTTGATTTTGAAGGTTATAAGTTGTACCGCAGCACAGAGCCTTTCTTCTCGGAAAACTTGATCATAACCAACGGCTACGGAGAACCTCAGTTTCGCCAACCCATTTTTCAATGCGATAAAGTTGACCAGTATGAAGGATTCCACCCGGTAGCGGTGGAGGGAGCAGAATTTTACCTGGGCTCCAATTCCGGTTTACGTCATTTCTACGTGGATCGGGATGTAATTAACGGGGTCACTTACTACTACGCCCTGGTGGCCTACGATTACGGGCAGGTGTTGCTGGATGCCGATTCCAACGTAGTTACCGATGATCAAGGGCACCCGCGGGGGATAGCCCCCTCGGAATGCACCGCCACCATTAAAATGGATCTTTCCGGCAACGTGGAAACGGATATCAATACCGTGGCCGTGACTCCCGGAGTGGCTTCCCTGGGTTATGATGCCCCGGAACTTCTTGATGTAGAACACCTGGGGCCCGGTACTGGTAAGGTGGAGTTCAGTATCGTGAATCGGGATTCATTACTGGACGGTCACCAGTACGAATTAGAGTTCATCGAGTATACCAGCCATTACAATGCTACTTTGCCCTGGTTCAGGGTGTGGGACCTGACTTCCGGCCTGGTGTTGGTAGATACCTTGCAAATGGTTTCCAATACCCAGGAGATTTCCGTGTTTGACGGTATCAGCGGCTGGATCGAGAACGATACTTTGATCCAAATCAACTGGGATTCCACCGGTTGGCTTACAGGCAGTCGTACTAACTATGCTGTTTCCATCTACAACCTGCTGGAAGATGGTGACCTGAACGCTGAATTCGGTTCACGGGCTCAACCCCTGCCGGATGACTTTCTGATACAATTCGAAGGGACCATTGTGGATACCTCCATGAAATTGGGGCTATCTCGTAGACCCACTTTGGTTCCGTTTCGCATTTATGACTTAACGCAGGGAAGATATCTAACACCCGGGGTGGCAGAAGTGGTTCAGCCGGATACCAACCGTCGTGATGGAATCTGGCAAGTCAACGAGCCCATTCTCATCCTGGCGGGGGATAGCGCCTGGCATGATCCGGTTTACGCTCCGCCTTATAACTTCAAGGTTTGCTGGAGCATCCATCTCGATCCACCTGATGATCCTGCCTTAACGCCTGTGCCACCTCAGGCGGGGGATGTACTCCGGATTGTAACCACCAAACCTTTCCGGAACGGGGAAAAGTACCGGTTTACTGTCCGGGCAGGGAAGGTGGATTCAACCAAACTGGCCGATCAGCTGGATCAAGTGTATGTAGTGCCCAACCCTTATGTGGTTACCTCCATTTTTGAGGCCCGCAATCCGTATGTTACGGGACGTCACCGCAAATTGTATTTCATGAACCTGCCTCAAGAATGTGATATCGATATCTATACCATGAGCGGACACCTGGTAACCACCCTGGAACATCGGGGAGCTTCCCCGGCCGACGGCCAGGAAGCCTGGGATCTGACCAACCGCGAAGGTATGAACATCGCTTACGGGGTTTACTTCTATGTGGTTCGTTGGAATGGACTCCGCAAAGCTGGCCGGTTTGCGGTGATTAAATAAGATGTAAAGAATTTGGCGTCGGATGATAACCCGATTAAGGCTTTCGATTCTACATCTGCTCCTGGTGGGGGCCTTTGTCTCTCTGGTATGGCCTCAGGAGCTGACGGCACAGGGTCGTCTAAGCAAGGTGGGAACCACTGCCGGGCTCATAATGCAATTTCCTCCCAGCCCCCGGGGAATGGCCTTGGGCGAAGCGGTTATTACCGGCACGGCCGATTTTGCTGCTTTTGCCTGGAATCCTGCCCTGGCGGCTTACGCTCCCCGCATGCTTTTCGGCATGGAAAACATTTCTTGGCTGGTGGACACTCGGTACAACCATTTCGCTGCGGTAATTCCTACACCAGCTTTCACCTTGGGGGCTTACTTAAGCAGCTGGTCCATGCCTGATATGCCGGTCCGTACGGAATACTACCAAGAGGGCACGGGAGAGCAATTCAACGCCGGCTCGATGGTATTGGCGGTGGGGATTAGTCGTCGCTTAACCGACTTCTTCGCCCTGGGTGGAGTAGTGAAGCTGGTTCAGGATCGCATTTGGCATAGTTCCGCCCGTAGTTTTGCCCTGGACCTGGGTAGTCATTTCACCATCGACGTAGGGCCGGGTTTACGAGTGGCCACAGTGCTCATGAATTATGGTGGCGACTTGCAAATGGACGGACGCGATTTGTGGCACTATTATGATCCGGACCAGAACATGCAGGGAAATAACGATCAGATTCTTTCAGCCTACGAAACGGAAAGTTGGCCGTTGCCGCTCATGTTCAAAGTGGGCCTGGGCACCGACTTGATAAAACAGCCCCACTTCCGCTGGTCTTTGGAACTGGACGCGCTACATCCCAACGATAATTACGAAAGCCTGGATTGTGGAACCGAACTAGTGGTGGGCCAGCGTCTCTTTATTAGATTGGGAGTTAATCGTTTGCTGCTGAAACATGAAGAACCCGCCTTGAGTGGTGGGCTTGCTTTGGAGCTGTCCCGTGATCCGCAGTATGCCTTCCGTTTTAGTTACGCTTTCAGGGATCATCGGGATTTAGGGATAATCCATAGCTTTGCGTTGCAGGTTGGTTTGTGACTCCCGGAAATGGGTTCAACCGACTCTGTTCATCCCGTCTGCTTCGGTGGATAAGGGATGGGGTTCCGCAGAAGGGGCTGCGCTGGCGGCCCCTTATGATTTTTTCCCTCTGGTTGATGGGGTGTGGCACTCAATCCCATGGGCCCGCCATTGAATACTGGTGCGCAGCCAACCCCTTTGAGGTAGCCTTCGCGGATAGCATTGCCGCGCGCTGGAACGCTGACCCACAGCACCGGCCAGTGGTGGTAAAACCAATACCCGAAGGTCGATCCAGCGAAGAAGTGATTTTAGCAGCTCTGGTGGGACACACTGAGCCGGATATTTATTCCAATGTATGGCCGGGAGTAATAGAGGCCTACCGGGACGCGGGGGTGCTATTTCCCCTGGACAGCTTTCCCGATTTTGAGCCGTATATCAGTGAACGCCTTCCCACTGGAGTTCCAGCAAGATATCGTTCTCCCGATGGACATTGGTACCAGATGCCCTGGAAAGTCAATCCGGTACTGCTGGCATATAACGTCGGGCTTTTGAAAGATACCTTAGGGATGCAACCACCCCGGACCTATTCCGATTTCTGCCGTATCGGTGAAGCCCTGCGCCGATGGCGGAAACGCAATCCGGGTCCGGATATCTGGCTTATGGACCCCAATATCTCACCCATCTGGTGGCAGCGATTTTTCGATTTCAAGGCTTTTTATAGCGCAGCTAGTGAGGGCGGCAACTTTATTGACGAACGCAAGCGGTCCCGCCTTACGGGCCAGCCGGCTCAGGAAGTATTCCAATTTTTCCGCGAAGGCTATTCCCGGGGATGGTTCCCCATTTCCACCTTCCAAGGTGATCTGTTCCTGCAGGGGCGGCTGGTATTTCACGCCACCGGCCCTTGGTCTGCTGCCTATTACACCAAATATGCCCCTCTCGGATTCCAATGGGATTATGCCCCGCTGCCGGTGCCGGACAGCAGCGTTATGCAAGGGTGGACTTATGGTGACCCCAAAAACATAGTGATTTTTCGCCGCACACCATTTCCCCGCGATTGCTGGGATTTTGTGAAATTCATGACCAGCCCTACGGCTGATTCATTATTTCTTACCATTACCCGGCAGTTACCCCTGCGCCGGAATTTGCTTACCCGACCAAGGTTCACAAGCTTTTTCCAGAATCATCCCCGATTGCGACCTTTCGCCCATACCGTACCCTTTACCACCAGTACGGCTCAGAGTGTAAATCTCCAGGAGATATATGACCGACTGGCTAAAACCTGGGATGAAGTGGTGGTGTACCGGGTCAAGCCCGTTGCCGAAGGTCTGATAGAATTGGATGAGCAAGTACAACTGCTACTGGAGCGGGAGCAATGAAGCGGGGCTTACGGTGGAAAGAACAGGTGACCGCCTGGGGTTTGAGTTCTCCTTACGTACTGCATTTTCTACTCATCACTGCTTTCCCTGTAGGTTTTTCGTTGGTCCTGGTCTTTATGCGTTGGAACATGTTAGGACCACTGAAACCGGTGGGACTGCGTAACTTCTGGTTTTTACTCCATGACCCCTATTTCGGGCGCGCATTGCTCAACACCCTTTATTTTCTGCTCATACACATTCCTTTGCAAATTGTGGGAGCGCTGATTTTAGCTGCGGTCTTAAACGCTCCCCGCTTGCGCGCTAAGGCTTTTTTCCGCGCTGTTTTCTTTCTGCCGGTGGTAGTGTCAGGGGTTGTGGTTACCATCTTGTGGAAGCAACTATACGCCACCGAAACCGGTCTATTGAACAGCTGGCTCCAATCGCTGGGGTTGGGCAAAGTGGGCTGGCTGACAGATCCGAATGTAGCTATGCCTGCCATCGCTTTAATGGCTACGTGGAAAAACATTGGCTTCTACGTGGTCATTCTGCTGGCAGGTTTACAGAACATTCCGGCCGTATTGTATGAAGCAGCCGCCCTCGATGGCGCGGGACCGGTAGCCCGCTTTTTCCACATTACCCTACCCCAGCTTAACCCAACCCTGATAACCGTAATTGTCCTCTCTACCATCGGCGGTTTTTCTCTGTTTATTGAACCTTACATCATGACCGGTGGCGGCCCTCTGAACCATACCCTCTCAGTTAATCTGTACATGTACCAGCAGGCTTTCAGTTTCTACAAGATGGGGTATGCCGCTACATTGGGATTCACCGCCGCAGGAATTTTGTTCCTGCTGGTGCGCCTCCAACGGCGGTTTTTCGAAAGGGAAGTGGCGTGAAAAATTCATGGGCCCGCCGTTTGACCTTGATAGGGGGCTATTTGCTTCTGTTATTGGCTGCCCTCACTTTCCTCTACCCCTTTCTCTGGATGTGTGTGGCTTCTCTTACGCCGGAGCGGTATTTACAACATGGTCAGCTGGGCGGGAGTGAGCTAACCCTGGCGAATTATCGTTTGGTCTTCCAGAAAATTCCCCTGGGGCGCGCTTTCTTGAATTCTGTACTGGTTACCACCATTGTCACGGCGGGGGTGTTGCTTACCGGCTCCATAGTAGGCTACGCCCTTAGCCTGTTGCGTTTCAAAGGCCGCGAGCTGCTTTTCTCCCTTATTCTCTTCACCATGATGATCCCATTCCAGGTGACCCTCATCCCCATGTACGTGCTCATGGTCCAATTCCGCTGGGTTGACAGTTACCTGGCGTTGATCGTACCGCCTTTGGTGAGCGGATTCGCCATCTTCCTCTTCCGACAATATTTCAAGAATTTTCCGTACGACCTGGTAGAAGCCGCGCGCCTGGAAGGTTGTTCTGAACTGGGAATCATTTTTCGTATCGTCTGGCCCAATACGGTGCCCGCCCTGGTAACGGTGGGAATTCTTACCTTCATGAATGTTTGGAATGACGTGCTTTGGCCCATAATCGTCATCCGGGATACTTCCCGCATGACCATGCCCCAGATGGTGGCTCTGTTTGCTGCCGGCGGTCAGGCTGAAGGACAGCTGGGAGTGGTGCTGGCCGCAGCCACAATGCTAGCCTTGCCGGTGGTGGTTTTATATCTGTTTTTTCAGAAACGCTTTATCCGCAGTTTGGCTACTAGCGGTTTGAAAGGATAAAACTGTAGCGAAAGAACCCGGTTAAGAAAGGAGAATCGGCGTGCGCTTACATCGAATTTCCCGTAATCCCATCTTTCAAGCTGATCCGCGTCATCCCTGGGAGGCGGCGGCCGTCTTCAATGCTGCCGCTGTTTATGAAAAAGGACTATTTCACATGATATACCGCGCCACGGATATAGGCGGCCACGAGCGCTTCGGGGAATATCATAATGCTCTGGGCTACGCCGTCAGTAAAGATCTGCGGAACTGGCATCGCCTGGCGGAACCGGTGCTTAAGCCTGAAGTTCCCCAGGAATTGCGAGGACCGGAAGATCCCCGCATCGTGAAATTAGGCGATTTGTATTACATGACTTACACCGGTTTCGGTGGACGCTTCCCGGGTGATTACCGCATATGTCTGGCGGTGAGTCCGGATTTAATCCATTGGGAACGACGGGGAGTGCTCCTGGACGAACCCAACAAAAACTCTGCCTTTTTCCCCCGTCGCTTTGGTAACCGCTATTTCTTACTGCATCGCCGTGGGGTTTCCATTTGGTTGGCGGAAACGGAGGATTTCGAACATTTCAAGCACCATACCCCCATTCTAGATCCGCGACCAGGCACTTGGGAGGCCTCGAAAGTTGGTATTGCCGGACCACCGGTTCACCACCCCCAGGGTTGGTTACTGATTTATCATGCCGTGGACGAAAACAACGTTTACCGTTTAGGAGCGGCTCTGCTAGACGCTAACGCTCCACACCGGGTGCTGGCTCGCCATCCCCAACCTTTGCTGGAACCAAAGTATGAGTGGGAGCGGAGAGGCTACGTGGATAACGTTGTTTTCAGTTGCGCCACCCTAGAGGTTGGAGCGCATTACGTTGTGATCTACGCCGGAGCGGATACCGCCATTGGTGCGGCTTATATCCGGCGGGAGGAGGTCTGGTTCCCCGTGGGGTGAAAGCATCCCGGAGCCGCCACTACCCCTGGCTACTTGTGCTTTTGGCTGGGATTGTTCTAGCATCGGTTTCGCAAGCTCAGCCTATCCGCAGCGACGATTTTCAACTACCGCCTCTGAACCTGCAGCACATTCTGAGTTTGGTGGATAGTACTAGTGTCAAGGGTACTAAAGTGTTTTTTCCATACGTATATGCTGAAGCCCCCACCTACGCCCCCCAGGGCGCCCCGGGCGAAGGAGACGGCTGCGTGGACGATGCCGGCCGTTTGCTGGTGGTCCTGGCGCGAGAATACAAGCTAAACCCTTCCCCGAATTTAGCGCGAGTGGTGAAGGGATTAACCGGGTTCCTGTTGCAGATGAATCGTGAAGATGGATTGTGGTACAACTTTATTTTTGCCGATGGTACCATAAACACCACTGCACCTACTAGTTGGGCTGAATGTGGTTGGTGGGCAGCCAGGGGGATGTGGGGCCTGGCGGAGGTGACTCGACTGGTTGTTGAAGGCGACTCTGAGCTCACACTTACCAGCGATATCCATGGGGCTTTAATGCGCAGCGTTGCGGCTCTAGCTCGACGGCTGGAATCAGCACCCCTTCCACCGGATCAAAGTGCCGCTTTCGTGATTGCCCTGGCCGCCATACCGCTAGAATCGGCGCCGTCGGTGGATTTGCTCATGGGCAAATTGGCGGATAGGGTGCTGGCGGCCCAGTTCCGCCAAGCCGATCATGTGCTTAACGGCATGTTCTTCTGCTGGAAAAATCAGTGGCATTTTTGGGGTAACCACCAATCCCTGGCCTTGGTTTTGGCCGCCGAACGGCTAAAAGAGCCCCGCTACCTGGCGGCGGTACGTCTATGGGCTACCCACTTTGTGCCTTATCTACTGCAGACGAATTTCTGTGCCGAAATCGAAGTATTCCGCGATGGTACCTTCCGTCGCCGGGATTTTCCGCAAATCGCCTACGGCGCCGCCTGCCTGGTGGAAGGTTTAGCAGCCTTAGCCCAAGTCACAGGTGAGGAGCAATTCCGAGTTCAAGCTTTCCGGGTCTGGCAATGGTTCCAGGGACGCAACGCCGGGGGAGTGCCCATGTATGATCCCTCTACCGGCCGGGTCTGGGATGGCATCGACGGGCGGGGGCAAGTGAACAGGAACGCCGGCGCCGAATCCACTATTGAAACCCTACTAGCTTTGCAAGCTATGTATCGTCTGAAAAAGACGCGGCACTAGTCTTTTTTCTGGACGCTAGTGGCTATAAAGTTATCTGGTTCATCCGATCAATGTGTACCTAGCCAGATATGGGGTATAGATCCTGAGCTTGAAATATTTCATATCCCGGAAACTTCGAGGATGCTGTCTCTAAACTTTGATCTTGTCGTTAATTCCCTCCGTATTTTTGAGAAAGTTGACGTCGCGGTCGGTTTTAAGCGTTGCACCCCGCTCGTTGAAGAAGAAGGGGTGGGTACATAGGGT
>CAYXZO010000025.1:0-20860 GCA_964469505.1 uncultured Lentisphaeria bacterium
CGCCCGCCCGGGCGTTAAGAACGTCTGCCGAAAGGTTGTGCAGTTGACCCGAAGGCATCGAGAACGAGACGCCGGTCCACACCGCGCTGCTCTTGTACAAGGCCAGGGCCCTGCGCGGGCTCTGGCTCCTGGACGCGGCGCGGGAGACCCTGACGGGCGCCCTACGCCGATCGAGGAGCAGTACTAGGAGTACGTGGACTGGTCAGTCCCTGCGTTCCTCTACCGGGGCCTTAACCTTAGCCAATCCTGATTGCTCAATGTCTTACATACCGGTGCCCGACTGTTCAACAAGGAATTAAAATCCCGTTGCGCCTTCACCAGCCATCCCGTCTGCTTTTCGTGGCAGGTTAAACATACCCCCACTTCCAGCAAACGCCGCCGCATAGACTCAGTCAACGGCCCCGTATTAGTTCGAGTACTTCCTCCTCCCTTTCCATCCAGACTTACCCAGGCATCCCACGGTAAGCCATCGGGCCCGGGGGCATATTTCGGGGTAAAAAGCCAAACTGCCTTTGAACCATTTGATACCAATTCCAGATATCCGCGGCCAAAACCGGTCGCCAAACTGGAGATATGGCAAGAACGACATTCCCGACTTTCGCTGCCAGTAGTATGTGGCGATATGGGAGCATACAGCCGGCGAAAATAAGCTGAAGTGTTACCTTTTTTGTCGGTCGGACCTTTATCCATAGTCATAATCATCCCGGGGATAAATGGGGAGATTACCGTATCGCCCGGACTGAGGTACCTGATGCCGAGAACCGGCGGTTCAGCCAGAAAATCACCGGCGTATTCTTGCCAGTGTCCATGCATCTGCGCCCCGGTCAAGTTGTCCCGCCCTACGCTGTCGGGCTCAAATGCAGTGTGGCAACCGATGCACTGCGGTGCCCATTGAGCGTGACAGGCATTGCATTCCAGACGCTCATGGGCTGGGGCAGTACATTCCCACGGGGGGGGCTTCAAAAGCCAACTTTGACCGGAAAACTTACCTTCAAGATACCATTTGCCGCCCTGCTGATAAGTATTTAGCAACGGGAGTTGATCTTTAGCTGTGGCCAGCACTTTTGCGCTTTTAAGTTTTCTTCCCAGAGAATTAATCAACCGTTTTGAATCTTCATCAAACTCCGGTAGGCCAACAACTTGTACCGGCTGGTGGAAATGGCAATCGGTACAACTAATCTTTTCGGCTTCTTCCTCGTGCTGATAGGCGTGATTATCACCCATAACTTCCCGAGCCAAGTGACAATCGGTGCAACCCAATCCCTGCTCGTGATGGATATCAGCCCTAATGTATTGAGATATTCGTCCATCCGCTAAAATGCGGAGCGAATCGCTCAGCTCTTTCACACTATCGAGACCAGTTTCGTGCCATCCCTGATAGGACAAAGAAATGCGCCCTGACCGGCTATGGCAGCCCAAACAATGCTCATCGCCGACTAATGCCGATAGAGCTGGATGGGTTAGGGGCCCATCAGCGGTGGACCAGTGACCGGACCGTACTCGTTTTTCTACTTCCACACTGGTACTGTCACTATATCGTAGATGACAGGCCAGGCAACCGCCACCTCGACTGTTTTCATCGATTCGCCCCCACTTCTTTTTCGCCTGTCCCAAGTGGCAATGGAGACATAATTGGCGCAGATGAGTATCTGCCGGTGAATCTTTCACATCGTGGATACCTGCCAGATCATTGGGGAAATCTAATTCCCCAAAAGCAAAGCGATCCACGGCAATCATTCCGGTAACCTGATTCATAAGACTGTTTTGCACCCGGGCTGGTTGGTCAGGGTGACACTGTTCCTGGCCACAGCTTGTGGGGGCATTAGATAAATCGCCAGGAATCAGAATCATCCCTCTATGGGCCATATTTTTATCTAGAGTGTAAGGATTACCTCTATGGCAGCTGAAACACCCCACCGCCTGGGGGCTATGGGACGGCGAGAATCCAACCAATCCGTGGTGGCATGTCAAGCACCCCTCAGCCCTCTTTTCATTGCCCACAAACAAAACCGTATCTTGAGATACCCCCAAAGGATTAACAACGCCAACCTGGAAGTTGTCAAAAGTGTTTTTCGTAGGCCAAAGTAACTGCCAATTTGCCCCACGTGTGTAATAAACCAATCCAGAGAGAGTTATATAGCTTACTATAACGGCGATTACCGTATTTCGTACCCGATCACTTTTCCGGCGAATAGTTCCCAATAAAAGTACTACTCCCGCTCCGAAAACCAGAGGCCAAAGGGGACGGCTGAAATGATGCAATAACTCTTGAAATCCCAGGAAGTACCATGGGCCACGATTTACCAAGTCCAGCTTAGTACGCAGGAGGGGCGTAAAGAATAAAGCCAATATAAAAACTATGAGGGTACTGATGAACATAACCACCAAACGCGGCCAGCGGGGTTTGGCGTGTTCAAAAATGATCAAGGCCAGCAAAATAGTAAAAGTAGCGGCATGGTTGATGTATAAAACTACCGGCTGGTCTTCCCGACCCACAAGCATCCAGCGCGCCGCACTTCCTATCAGAGGAATGGACTCTAAAAGGCTTACCAATATCCGCAGTGCTTGTTCGGCATCCGCATCGGCCCGTAGCATAAACCCGGAAAGATTCACCAACAGAACGATTACCAGGCCTAAGGTTAAGCGCCACCAGAGTCCGGATCGAATATTACGGTCAGTTTTGCGGGCTAGCTGTTCCCACACGTGGACCAGCACTGTAATTATGAGGAATTGACCGCTCCAATAGTGTAGATTGCGTAAGAATGCTCCCGCTGAACTACTTACCAGAAGATGTGATAGGGAGTGGAACGGCTGAGTTACATCATATAACGTCGCAAGCAGAATCCCGGTAAACCCAGCCAGCAGAAAGAAAGCGGTGGCCGCCTGCCCCAGGGGACGTCCCCAGAAGCGCTCCAAACGGGCGAAAAATTTCTCACCCCACATGATCAGATATCCCGTACCTGGATTGTATCCGGTGCAACCTTCACAATTTCCAGTGGTTTTAGGTCGGTGGGAGCCGGTCCGCCAAGTCGCTTGCCTTTCAAATCAAATTGAGAACCATGGCAGGGACAAACTAACTTGTCGTTTTCTCGCTTGATAATACAACCCAAATGCGGACAGCGGGCTGAGTAGGCCTGTATTTCATTTCGCTCTTTAACTAGGATTACGGAATGGAAGATTTCTGTGCCATATCTGAGCTTAGACGAGTAAAAAGTCAGAACGGGAGAAGTACGTCTCTGTAAATTTTGGAAAGCCTTTATCCAAGCGTCAAGGATGATGCCAAGCAGAGTATAAAAACCAAGCGCCAGGAAACGACGGCGGGACCAAATGCTCTTTTTTCTTTTCGGTACTGAAGGCAATATGTGATTCATCTTTATCAAATCATTGCCCTCAAAGCAAAATGTGGGCCTATATCGAAACTACATAGGAGGTCTAGGCAAGCTTTTCCATTTGGACAAAGGAATGCATTGAAATAGGAGGTGTTGGTCAAACGGCTATTTAAAAGAAAATCCCCCACATAGGGGAGGATACGGACACTCTAGTATGGTTTATGTGTCCGGGGGTATGGTAATACCCCCGGACACATTGACTAAAATTTCAATTCAGTTTCTACTATCACTCCACCCAATCCGCTAAGTAAATATCAGTGGCCATAGGATTGTTAGCATTACGGTTAGAGGCAAAGAGTAACTTTTTACCGTCAGGAGAGAACATAGGGAAACTATCGAAAGTATCGTTATAGGTGAGTCGGGTTAAACCAGTACCATCAATATTAATCATATACAGTTCGAAATTATGTCCATAGGCATGTAATTCCTCATGCCAGTCATCCATGTTAGAAGAGAAGATTATGCGTTTTCCATCCGGAAACCAAGAGGGGGCCCAATTAGTGGCGCCGTTGTTGGTCAATCTTTTCACCCCGGTACCATCAGCATTCATAACATAAATATCCAGGGGCACAGCTTCGATGATGTTGTGCTTCATGTTCTCAATCCAACGCACAGAATCCTCGTGGGTTTCAGGATACCAGGCCCGCCAAACGATTTTGGAACCATCGGGGCTAAAATAGGGCCCTCCGTCGTATCCTAACCGATAGGTAAGACGCTTTACATCGGAACCGTCGATGTTCATGGTGAACAGCTCCAGATCGTTATCCACCTGGGAAGTAAATATCACTTTTCCGGTTTTAAAACAGACGGTGGGTTCCGCATCATATCCGGGATTCTCCCGGATACGTATTAAATCTGATCCATCGGGCTTGGCGGAGTAAATGTCATAAGGGAATACTGGCCAGATGTATTTACCTGGTTTGGGCTTAGGACGAGGTGGACAGGAATCTACAACTCCATAAGTGGAGGCGAAAATAATTCGGCTCATATCAGCACTGAAATACGAGCAAGTGCAAGCCCCTTTACCGGGAGAAACCATTCTTTTGTTGCTACCATCGGCATTCATGATGTAGATCTGATCACAATCGAAACCATCCCTTTTACTTTGGAAGATGATTTGCTTCCCATCGGGAGACCAATAGGCTTCGCCATTATCACCCTTAAATGTCAGTTGTTTGAGATTGGTGATATGATATCTACCATCTGCCGCGTTACTACCCTTACTTTCTTTGGGTGGTGGTGTCTTCTTACTACACCCCACAAGGGCTATAATCACTATTAAAGCCCACCAGAATACACGCTTACCTTTCACTCCAGTTTCCTCCTTTCAGCGGTCTAAAACAATTTAAATGCTTTTCCTATATCGTTGATATCCAAGGATACACAGAGAAAGGTTATTCATCAGGCTGCACCTGATAAACAAAGACTCCGTTATGGATTATTAGACCAAAATGATCCGCATTTATGGCTTCCAAAACTGGACGATAGGGAGACCAACTCTCAATATCCCCCGCGAAGACCTCTCTCCCGCTATGATCAACCAGCTTCAAGCGAAATCTTCCCCAAGCTTTGCGTCCATCGGACAAATGGTAGCTCTTTCCGGTGATAAAAACAAACAGTTGAGCACCCGATAAGTAAATTCCATCCAGAATTTGGCGCTCCGCAGTGGAGATGAAACCCATCACTATATCACCATTATCGGCATTAACTACTTGGGTACCTCCAGAGCCCAAAAAGAGCGCATACTCCGGTGATGCGATGCGAACTCTTTCGGGTATCGTGGGATATTCTTTTAGTCGTACAACACCATGATATAAAAACATCCGGGGATGATATAAAGAGTCAACCTCGACCAGGAAGGCAGTCTTACCAGGAAAAGGATAGACTTCTATGAGTACCCCAGGAATATCCGCGCCGACCAGAGGCTTAAAAAACCTGTCATAAATGGTAACCCTGATTTTTTGTTCCGGTTCAGGACGATTTAGACTAGGGGTAGTCAGAGTGTAATAAATATCATGTGAGCCTCGGAAAAGTACCAGCCCGGCAGTATCCGTCGTGACCGGCAGGGCCAGCGTATCTACTCTTTGATCAGGAAGGATTCTAAAAATCCGCCTATGAAACCCATCCGGTGCCAAAAGTGTCCCATTGTCTTCCAGGAGAGCACGTTCTCGTTGTCGTAATAGAAAGAATGTATTGGCATAAATATACGCTGGCCTTCCGGCTTCATTAAAGACTCGAAAGGAATAAACGGCCTGTGGTGGCACCTGCAAGGGATTTACGCGGGTATCCACAATGGCAAACCAGCGCCGATTAGGGGCATAACTCAATCCTTGTCCACTCTCAAAAGGCACCTCACCATTGCTATTTCCTTCACTGTCGAAAAGTCTTAAACGGTTTTTAAAAGCAATCAACCAGATGGGATATCTGTCACGCTCACCTCGAAAAACACAGCGTTGGATAGGCTGGTCGAAAAGCCAGCTTCCAATCAACTCGACTTGAGCAGCGTTAAGGTAAAAGGTGTTGAATGTTAATATCGTAAATAACCAGCGGAGGCCCTTGTATCCAAGCGTGCGGGAAACAAGGTTCATTTCAGGAGCAGCACTTTGAAAGAATAGGCCTTGGATGGTGTCTGAAAACGAAACAAATAGACACCACTGGCCAATTCACGACCGGTAACATCCCTTCCGTCCCAGATTAGTTCTACATATCCCACGGCTCGTGTCGGGGGCTGAAGTTGGGCTACTCGCCGTCCCCTAACATCAAATATCTCGACAGGGCTTAACATTGAGTTGTTCAAGCGTAATCTTAAAACAGTGCTGGAATTAAAGGGATTGGGAGCTGGGGGCCACACGGTGATTGATTCCGGACGTTCATCATGAGCTATGGTGGAAGCTCCCCAGAAAAAATTCAGTACTCTTTCCATCAAAGCGGATCGGTTCTGGCTACCATTGATGGTCTCAAAAGCAAAACCCATCACAAAAGTCTTACCGGTACCGCTGGCGGTAACGGCTGCCAGTCGATTGTTCCCGTAAAGCAATGCCGCCTGTCCCCCATTCTCCGCCGTGAAATAATCCGGCCAATCCTCCGCGTAGGGTGAGGTTCCATATGTAAAATTCAAACCCGAAAAGTACTCACCGGTCCCGGCGACACTGTAGGAACCGGCATTATCGCCGGCATATCCGACATGCAATACTTGAGTTAGAAAAGCCTGGTCCTGGGCATTACCAGCTGAAAGATCATACCCTATCTCCGCCCCAGAAGTGAAAAAATTACCTCCTTGAGACAAATAGTTGCTGACAATACTCTGCTCAGTAGTGGAAAATGTTTCATCTGTTCGACTATCATCCCCTAAAAACCAGACTACTGCATCGAATCCATCCAAATTACCTCGGGAAATAACCCATTCATTGGCTGCCGTCTGGATACCCAAGGAATGGTTGCTTTCAGCAAGTGCTTCTCCATAATAGGTGGCGAAATTGTGCTGAGGTTGATTCCAACTGCCACTGGTACGATCAAATCCATCAACTACTAAAACTTGAGGAGCATCAGGATTTATGAGAACACCATAAGTATCGCTGTATTCGCTTTCGTTGGGGGGTGCAGCTTGATCCACTGCTTTCATTCGAAATTGGACGTATACATTGTGAGGGAAATTTTGAAAAGTGTAACTAGTCATATCCGCAGTTAAGGTCTCCGGCCCCTGGTTGGAACTCCAGTTCTGCCCGTCGAAAGAGAATTCCAATTTGTAACCTGCCAGATCCCCGGCCGTGGAAGGAGCCCATTCCAGGCGCAGGTTACCCTGACCATCATCACCTAGATAAAGGATGGTAGGTGGGTCAGGAGGCGTGAAATCCTGTTCGGTGAAAACCACTGGTACAAAAGTAGTATCCCAGTTACCCTGGATATCGGCAGATAGCACTCCGATTACATAATTTCCAGTGGGATAGGCTGTACAATCCAAAAAACCATTAGTGGAGATTCGATTGGTAACTATGTATATGTATGTGCTGGTGTTGGACCCTGGCGCGTATACGTTACTGACATAGCTGGAAGAATAAAGCTCATCGGCTCGAAACCAGAAATGGGGTCCTTCCAGAGGAGCACTCATATCAGCGGGCCATAGCCCCCAACCAATCCGATAAATACCGTTGTTCATATCCACCGAGTAAGTCATATCGGTGGTATCCGCAGCCTGGGCCCAAATGTCCACATGTCCCGAAAGCACATTTCCTGGCAGAACCTGACTGGTGCCATCGACTACGAATCGGATCTCCGGTGAGCGTGGATGGTACGGGTCATGGAAAGGTTCAATCCCACCAGCCCTCAATGAATTGACCACAGTAGTGCCCGAGGCGCCCCCACCGTCTTTGAAATGGATATGATTTTGATCGTTGGTCCAGCCTACTACTTCTCCTACATCCACCCAGTCGCCTACATTGAGAGCAGGATTGGGAGTCACATGCACATACGCGAAACGGCCAACCCGAATCCAGGCATTACTACCATTGGGATCAAAACCCAACACCTGACCATAAGCTACATTTAGTACTTCCCCACCTTGAGTCAATGGCATGTCGGTACCACTGTGAAAATGGTCTCGCTCACCTCGACATTCGTCCAAGGTTGCCGAAATGGGATGTTGCACATTCATGGGAGCCATTGGCCAGGGATAATTGGCTAGGGTTTGACTCAATAGCCCCACCAGTAACAGCAATTCGATCTTCAAAGTAGTACGCATTTAACCGCCTTATCTCTCCACTATTCGGCAATATCTGGTCGGCATACCTACATATAGATGGGATTCATCTGCTTCAACGGGAGGATTCCACGGTGCCGCCACATCTTCCAGTCTCAAGCGAACGAGTGTTCCCTGCGATTGATATATGACAAACTCCGGCGGCTGGTTGCGGCGCTTGGCAAAATAATCATAAGGAATTTTTACTGCACCCAATGTGCCCTCGCTGGTAATCGCCACCTGCAGAAATCTTTTCGACTTGTCTCTAAGGGTGTGTTGTTCCAATGTGTTGCGTATCAAATCCCACCGAGCTATTTCTTTGCCACCAATACGAAGAGCCAACCACCGACCGTCAGGAGAGAAAGCCGCGGCATGGGTAAAAACGGCCTGCGTAGCTACAACCCGCCCCTTAGTATCCAGAAGCTGAGCCACTGGTTCGAAATAGCTTTTACCGGGATGGTATGTGTATCCCGCCACCAGTAGATAAAGTTTACCTGGTACCAGTTGCTGCCATGATTGGAAAGGCATCTCCCAGCTGTCTATCAGCGATCCGTTATTATCATACTGTTCAAGACGAGCAGGCCTGCCGGCTACCGTTTCATAGCCAACCCACCAGCTTCCTTGGAAATAGATAGCCAGCCCTCTTCGTTCCAGGCTGAATGGCAATTCCTTCCTCAGCTGACGATCTGGGATCCATTCTTCATTGACATAGAAACGAATTCGACCATATCCCGGCTCCAAAAGAAGCATATTGCCCTGTTCATTGACTACAACTTGGTAACGTTTCTCATCGTAGTGCGTCGTCAGGACGAAATTCAGAGTATCTCCGGTAAGGGTTTGCACTCGGGTAAAGTATCCCTTTAGTAGTTTTCTGCCCCCTTTAGAGATTTGAGTGTACTTACTGATAACCAAGTAGTTAGCCGTATTGCTTAAACTTTCTACTTTAAGTTTCTCTCCTTTCACTACAGTATTTTTCTGTCCCCTGAGGTGCAATCCGTCCCCAGCAATCCACCCTAAAACTTCACCTTGGTGGGTAATCCACTCCTTGACATCCTTGGAGCTGGAAAAAATCGGCTGCAGTTGGATTTGGGACTGGGCTGAGATTAATAACGGAAGTATCAACAGTAGGGCACGCATTTAAAACTCCACTGCCAGGCTGAAACGCTGGCTTTTCATTAACAATCCCCAATCCCCATAAGCGTAGTCAATCTTCAACCTTACCCGTTGGGTAACCAGGAAGTTCACTCCTCCCCCCATTTTCCATCCTTCAGGAGAGAAAGGCTCCCCCTCCGGATCTAGATCATTTATGTAGTAGCGCCGCCCAACGCGTAAAAAGAGCAGATTGTTCAGATTGAACTCCAGGCCTCCGTGAATGCTTTCATGGTAGTTATTGGGGTGATCAGCATCCAGGGCGGCTGTCAATCGGAAATGGGGGCCGCGTAGCACATCGCCGGCAATACCTACCCGGAAAATGAGGGGCAATGACCAGTAATCGGTATCTAAATGGGCATTGATCTTGGAATTATTACCTTCCTTGTTGGGATCGATATCATGTTTGACTAAGGTATCTCGTCCTTCCAGGCGTAATTTGTTGCCGTAATTGGATACGCTCATACCCAGGCGTATTCCACGGAACGGAGTAACAAACATGGTCCCCAAATCCACCGCTACCCCATCCGCCCGCATATGCCAGATTCGCTCCTGTATGATTTTAAAATTACCGCCAATACTGAAGCGATCCGTCAGGCGTCGGCTGAAACCTACGGTCAGGGCCATACTGGAGGCGCTGAACTTTTCTCCTGTACCTTCCGGATAAGTCACGGTACGAACTTTCATTTCTCCCACATCCAGGGCGGTCAGAGAAGCACCCCAAACACCCACACCGGAAATTGGGAAAGCCACTGCCACATAATTAAAAGCCAAATCGGCCAGCCATTGGGTATGAATGAAGCATGCTTCATTACGCTGTAATAGCGCCAGTCCACCAGGATTCCAGTACATGGCTGTAATTTCATCTGCCAAGCCTACGTAAGCGCCTCCCAAAGCTGCCGCACGGGCGCCTACCTCTACTTCCAAAAACGGAGCGGCCGTGGTTCCAACCTTAGAAAGATCAACCTCCCCCTGAGCCAAAGCGCCGGGAACTGCCAAGACCATAAAAATCAGGCTTAGCAGCCTGCTAATAGTTCCTATAATTTTTTCCGAACTCATTTTATCACCGCAAACTTTCCAATTTTAGAGCCGATGCCAGGGGCTTCTACGTGGTAGATATACACCCCATAGGCGATCTCCAAACCATCACGGGACAGCATATCCCAGGACTCGGTACCATCGGTTAATTCACTCTCATGCTCCAGTTTGCGAACCAACTTGCCGCTTAGGGTGTAAATGCGGATAGTGCATTTCGGTGGTAGGTGGATGAAATCCAGCTTGCGGTGACCACGACCGGAAGCATAGAGATTCTGCGGTTCCCAGGAAGCGGTTACCACATAGGGGTTAGGCACCACCGCGATACTATCCAGGGCGGAAGCCGGTATTTCCGATCGTAAATGACCGCCGTGCATAGTGAATTCAAGGGTATCCCGCGCAGAGAACGGTTTTCTAGTTTTCAGAATCAAACTATCACCCGGTTGGGGATAAAAGTCATCCCATACTCCATTAGCCAGGCGTGCCACCGAAACTTTAGTAGCCACCCACAAGGTGCCGTCTGGAGCCTCATAAATCCTTGTGATCTTGTCAGTGTGCAACTGAGGTATATCGCTCTTGGTGTAGTTGTCAAAGCTTACCGAATCACTAAAAGTAATCTTGGTAAATCCCCGGTTAGTAGCTACGTACAGCCAGCTTCCATTACCTTTAGCTACCGATACAACATTCTTATCCGCCATCTCCGTGGTAGCTTGCCATACAACCTGGGAATCTGGTAAACTGTATAGAGCCAATCCCTGTTTGGTACCGATAACCAGTGTATCGCCCCACAGCAGCAGGTCGGTAATATTGTTGCTGGGCATCAAGGCATCACTGCTTTTGTCCAGTACCTGGAATGAGGTATCAATGGGATTCAGGAAAGCTACTCCCCTTGTATTCGTGCCGATGGCTACCCGCCCATCGGGTAAAGCTTGGATACAGGTGGTTTTCTTCTGCACTAATCCTTCTGCAGTACCGATGATTTTGATCGTGTCAGGTTGGGAAAGATCCCAGCGGACGACTCCTTCAGGGGTAGCCACCCAAATAGTTCCATCAGCAGACAAGGACATATCGGTGAATTCTAACCGGCGCTGCTTACTGAGGGTTAAAGAATAGGATTGCCATCCCGTGGGGTTATAAACATCTGCCCCCATGGTAGAGCCTACAATAAGCCGTCCTGTGGCGTCAAATACCAACGAAGTGATGTTGTTGGTTTGCAAGCCTTGGGCAGTGGTGATGTTCCCCCAGTGCTGCCCGTCGTAATAGGCCACTCCCCGCTCGGGCGTGGCGAAAAGCAGCAGGTTATCGGTCCAGGGTAGAATAGCCTTGGCCTGGGCCGCTTTAGCTAAAATATCGATACGCCACCCAAGTCGGGCTTCGTCCTCACCTTTAAGAAAAGGATAGATGGATGCTCCATCCTGGGGATAGACATCATTTTCAGTGGGCATATACACGAAAGGTACTTTCATCTGGCGGGTCATGTCATATAAATCAAAGGCCGCTAGTTTCATATTGACCGCCGTATCAGTCACCTCTTCGTGGAAAGCCACCGCGAAGTCAAAAGGCACTCTCAGGGTATCGTAATTACCCAGTCTTACCAACGAGAACTTAGCTTCCAGGTTCAAACCACTGCGGGTGAATCCGCTTTGCTCCGGCCAGAGCTGAATGGGATCATTGACGAAATTAAGGCGGAACCCCTCCACGGTTAATCCCCGATCCTCCCCGGCCAGCGCGGTTTGCTGTGAAAGGAGGGTACGACCGGTAGTAAGATTAGTAACATCGTACCAGGAAGTTCTACTCACCAATTCATCCAGGTCGCGGCTGTCCAGATGCGGTTCCCCGGGATCGGGACGCCCATTAGCCTGGGTACCAGTACGATTAGTATGGGGATTCCAGTTATCCCCATTAGGATCTTCACCCAGATTCAAAGGCGTATCGGAACATCCCCCCTGACCATCCTCGTATTCATCGGTGCAACCATCCGAGCCAACGTCATCGTGTAGATCTTCCCAACCATTCCACAAACCTAGCGAGGGTGGAATTACCAGGCTAGTATCGGGTATCACCACAAAATAGCGGGTGTAAGTCGTATCCCCTTGAGTCACAGTTTCCGATTCAACCAACGTGGTGAGAAAATAGTATCCATGATACATAAAACGAGTGGTGTTGGCGTCGATTCCGTAGGAATATTCTTCCCCTGGTAGATTGATATACAGGGTATCGCTGGAAGGGGGAATGATTATAGTCAAAGTGCTTGTCAGCGCTAACCGGAGGGAATCATCGGTCCAGGTTCGCCAGTCGCCATCATTATCTATGCCATCGTTAGACCAGTCTTTAAAGGTAACGGCGTACCGGTCCCCGTCATGGACGGCTGCCGGATCTACTACAATTACCTCCCACTTCCCGGTTCCACCTGCTTTCCCGGCATGAACTTCCGGCGTCGGTGGAACATAGCCCAAAGCCGGCGCATTAGGAGTCACCACCACGGTATTTATGTCCAAAGCCACCACATCTCCCGAGGCATTAACCGTGATTTTTTTGGTACACTCCGAAGGGGTGATAGGCTGCAAATCAGGTATATCGGAAATTCCCCGTTCATAGAAATCAGAAGCATACCCTTGATCATAAGAAACCACTGCGTAGTAATAAGTTTGACCATTCTCCACGCTAGAATCAGTCCAGGAATGTACCAAACCCGTCTCGCTGCCCATATCCATCTGCAATCCGTTGATCCCTAGGGGATGGGGACCTTCTAGACCATCTATTCGGTCGAATTGAGCCACCGGTTTATTAAAAGTGCGATTTCCGTAGGCGTCGGTTATCACCCAGCTTTCAAGGAAGGCCGGATCGGTAGCTTTAAATATCTTATATCCCTCAAAATCATAGCCGTAGATCGGATCACGGCTGTACTCGGCTCGATCATCCCAGTATAGGGTTACGCGATGGTCTCCGGCTACAGCTGTTACCCGCGGTTTCAAGGGTGGCCTGGCAAAATTGTAGTCGTTGTTGTAGATCTGCTGCATCGTTTGGGCATTACGCAGGATATCGGGAAAATCCTCTCCGAAAACCATCGCCACGGCAAACTTACGCTGTTGTCCTCGAGGTAAGCGGAAGTAGGCGGAACCGTACATAAATGTGATATCTACTGTCTGCACAATCTCCATGAACGAGCCCGGAGTCAGCTGTTGCCAGGTAGTTTCGTCATCCGGCAGGAAAATCCCCGGCCAGGCTAAAGCGGTGAAGCTGGTCAAACCGATTTGGTCAGATTCATCATTGTCTGTAATCTCAAAATTCGGTTCGCCCACGTCTGGCAAACCATTGCCTTCCGTGCCGTCTTCATCAGGCCCAGTGTACTCTGGCATATTAGGACCGATACCATCGGAGCCAACATCGTCAGTGATAGGGTTCCAGTCCCCATCGTTATCGATACCATCGAACTGGCTCTCGTCAATCATCCCATCTTCATCGTTATCCACACCGTCTAGGGGATTGCCGGGAGATTCTAGATATTTCCAACCGAAATAGGCCGGTTTGAAACCACCTTTCACCGGTGACCAGAGATCATGATCCCATTGATAGACTATGTCGTTATAGGTATCGAACCAGGAATCATCGTCGCCCTGATCGCCATCGTCCCCCACATCAGCATCACCATACATCCCAAAAACAAATTTCTCATAATCCACGTCACTGACATTCTGAATCCAATAAGTCCAGATGAGAATATCTTCCGCCAGTGGATGTGCCCATTGATAACCACGCACAGCCACATCCACCCCCAGGCCCCGCTTAATACCGTTATAAACCGTATAGGTAACCTGGGGCTTGTTTTCCAGGGGGATACTTAAAACCCGTTTCAACAACAGATGATGATCATCCAGAACCGAATCCACGGTAAAAAAACGATCATTGTCTATCTGCACCACATCAGGACGTTCCCCACCCCGGGTGTCGATGGCTCCGGCACCAGCAATATCCAACACACTGTCCCGGAAACCAGCCGATAAATCCTCCAAAACAGCATAATCACTGGAATCGGGGCTGGTAAAAACGGATAGGCTTCCGTGCCGCTGGGCAAAACCTTCCCGCAGGAAAGGATACCATTGGTATTCATCGTTATTGTAGTCATCGATATGGAAATAAGATTCCTGATCGGCGCGGGCATATTGGCCATACTGTCCGTTCCAATGCCCAGCCCAACTCAAAGGTCGATCGGGCCAGTACTCCGGCCAGGAGAGTGTATCATCGCTCATGGCCACCACTGAATCATTAGGATTGGCGTAACCCATAACCGGCTGAAATTGGTATAAATATCCGGAAGGAGCGGCATCGAAAGGAGTAGTGGCCACCAGTGCATCAGTAACTATGTGTTTGGTTTGGCCGGAAGTATTTAAAACCTCAGCGGCTACAATGGGAGTGAACTCCGCTAGATAAGAATGACCGCTGCCGATGGGGTAAATTCCGGAATCGTATCGTCCAGGGATACGCCAGTTAGCAATGGCGCCAAAATTATAGAAACGCGTCAGAATCTTATTGCCGTTGTGAACCGCGACTTTGCGACGATCGTGGTTGTTGGCATCTACTCCTATGCCTGAAACTTTCGGTAGAGGAGCAGTTTGACTTCCCCCACCAGCAGCCAGTACCACCCCTTGCCAGCCGAAAAGCAAAATTACAATTATTCTTCGCATTCGTTTACCACCCTGCCGAGAAGCCTCTTTTTTGGGAAATAATCCAAACATTTTGCTACTCATTCTAGAAACTCACCGTCAGCCCCAGCCGGACCTGCCGGGGTGGCGTATAGTAGTCGGGGCGCGCCAGGTATTCAGAGAGACTGTTATAGATCTGATCTTCAGGGGTGTAGGTGGAAATCAAGGTATAGCCTGCCCGTCCCGTATCAGAATATACCCTCCGCTCATTACGACGGTCTAAGAGGTTATAAACTTTCAAAATTGCCCGAGCCGTCAGTCCGGCAATCTTGAAATCCTTTGTGACCCGCAAATCCACGTTCATTTGGGCCGGCTTGCGGGCGCTGTTTTCCAGAGCCAATTGTTGTCCGGCATAGGACGGTGTGTAAGGCAAACCGGATCCAAATTGGCCAACTACGCTCATATGAAATCCTAATGGTAATTGCATTTGCACTGAAGTGTTAAGGGTATGTCTTTGGTCCCAATCCAGGTAAACCTGTTGTTTTTCCGGTTCGCGCCCAGCCAGTGCGTCCCAATAGGCTGAGGCGGGATCGGAAGCATTTCCTTCGGCCACACTATAGGTGTAGTCCACACGAGCCTGCCAGCCGTCGGCCAAGCGTTTCTCAACCGCGATGGTTACGCCCCGAACATTGCCATAGTCCCGGTTAACATATAATGCATAGCTATCACCAGCATTCCAGGTATCTACGATTTTGGAGCCTAATAGATTCCGGATATCCTTGTAAAAACCAGTTACATCTACCCCCAGATTCTCGCCAAACTGTTGCTGCAACCCAACTTCGTATTGTACGGTGCGTTGCGGTTCCAGATCGGCATTGCCCATAGTGGTGGAGAGCCCACTCCCCGGTGGTACCTCAAAATCCGGATTAGTGTACAGATAGGCATAAGGCGGAATCTGAAAAAAGTGCCCATATGAAAAGTGCAAAACGCCTTTATCGGTGATGGGATAAGCAACGGCCAAACGCGGACTCAGCTGAACTTTACGACCTGCTTTCCGGAACCAGTAGGCCAGCCGCTCTTCATCGGTCTTACGGTTACTGTCCACGGCCTCGGCCTCGGAGATTTCTCCATCACCATCCAGGTCGTGATATATGTTCACCAATTTCAGGGGATTGTAAGGATTAGGATCCGCCGGATCGACCGGAACTTCTCCATCTGGTTGGAAAATCTCGTAACGCACTCCTACGTTAACGATCATTGCCTCCAGCTCGATCTTATCCTGAAGGTACAATGCCAGGGAGTAAGGATGTTTTTGGTATGCATTATAATTGGGGGAAGTCTTTTCGATCGCTGGGGTGATTATGGTCGGAGTCTTGTAATTCCCGTGGGGGTCATAAAGAATAGTGAAAGACCGGTAGAAAATGTCATCTCGGCTGAGTTCACATCCTGCTCGGATCTGATGGACGGGATTAGGTTGGCTGGTGAAATCTCCCTTCAGCACCGTACTACGCGTCATCCGGAAGCTTTGATAACGGCTGATTCCCCCCAGATAGAACTTATAGCCGCTGGAGACCGAGAAGATGCTGGGATCTAGCGCATATAAAGCCAGCCGCGTGGAATCATAATCGGCGGGCTCGGGGAAAATCAATTCACCAGGGCGGAAAACATTGGAGAAGAAAACCTGATTCCAATCGACGGGATAGATATTGCGGTAATAGCTCCGCACGAAATTACCTAAAACCGAACCTCGCAATGTGAAATAACTGTGACTGCTTAACGTGTGTTGCAGGACCATCGCCACGTTGAAATTATCCCGATAACTATATGGGCGACCATCAGGTGCATACTTCCATTTGTGTGAATAACTACGGCTAGTGGTAGTGCTGTAAAGCATGTTCACCGCCAGCTTAGTATTGGCACTCAATTGGAAAGCATGTTTGGCCTGTAATGATAGCTGAGTTACGGGAGACATGGGAATCAGGGCATTATCGCCCCGGTGATTAGTCCACTCCCCATTCCCATCGGCATCATAGTACAATTCACCATCAATGATGCCGTTGCCGTTCTCGTCTACAAACGTCAAACTGTCCGTCAGGTCCCATTCGCTACCGGGAGAATACTGTCCATTGCCATCAATATCCCGGAACCAGATACGGTAGTAGGGATCATATAGGACGTTATCACCAAAATATTCCACCCGGTCACCTTCTTGATGATAACCGTCCCCACCCTCTCCGTAATCGTATAGGTGATTACCCTCGGTTCCGCCGGGGTTCAGATAGGGATCCCAGTTGTCGCCGTTGGGATCATTCCCCAAATTCAAAGGCGTATCTGAGCATCCCCCGGAACCGTCCTCGTACTCATCGGAACAGCCATCGCTGCCCACGTCCTCATAATCCAGAAAATATTCACCATTTTCTACCGGTCGGGAGGTTTGATCGTCCCAATAAAAACTATCTGGGAAGTATTTACGGACGCCGTATAGGTAACCGTCACTACGATAATAGCGTCCTGAAACGAAGAAGGTGGCTTTGCCCCCCAATCCTGGCCAGGGACCACTTAAATCTAGCTGAACGTCCTGCAATAATGGAGGCACAAAGGCGCCCGATTTAAAGCCCCAGGGATCAACTTCAGCCGCATTGCTGATTACGGCTAAATCCGAAGGTAAGGCACCGAAGTAAATCTGCGGCTTGGCTGAAGCATACCGTCCCGTGAAAAGGGTCAAACGTCCCTGGTATCGTTGCTTATCCCCCTCTCTGGTAATGATGTTAATAACTCCGGACATGGCCTGGCCATATTCGGCGTTAAAAGTACCGGATATAAGCTGTAATTCCTGGATGGCGTTGTTTTCTACCTCAACTCCCATTCCAGCATTGTAGGGATCGGTGACGGGAATCCCATCCACCATGTAGGTGATTTCCGAAGAACGCCCGCCACGGATGTGCATTTCACCTCCGGTACCTAAAACCACTCCAGCCTGGAGGGCAACCGCATCTTCTAATTCTTCCACCGGCAAGTTTTGTAGTTCTGAGCGTCCGATGTTAGCCTGGGAATAGGTAATGTCCGGTTGAACCAAAGGTCGCTGGGCGGTGACGGTTACCTGCTGGCCTTTAATAACACTTTGGGAAAGGGAAACATCCAGTCGAGTGGTTAAATCGACCAGAATACGCACATTTTGGTATCTACGCTCCACATATCCGATGATAGAAAAGCGTACTTCATACACGCCCGGTGGAATATTCAGGATAAGATACTGCCCATTTTCATCGGTGGCGGCTCCCATCGAAGTGCCCGATATAATGACATTTACTCCAGCCAGGGGCTTACCGGTATTGGAATCAGTCACACGTCCGGCCAGTTTACCACCGGTACCGGCATACAAGCGTCCACCAAACCCAGCGATAATTACAAAAACCGCTAGACGGCAAAGTATGCCGCTGTGGGCTGCAAAGATTCTAAGTCTCATGGCAACCTTTTTGGTTTTAGTAGCTTGTTATAAGAATACCCTCAAGCACTCGTCAGAAAATGAATTGGAGGGAAAAGCGCTCTGCTTTTTTCAAACGACCGAAATCGGCGTAGGCGTAATCGATGGCAAGTTCGGCACCAGAGCCAAACAGCGGTAAGCGAACACCCAAACCATAGGTGATGCCTTCTTCGCGAGGTTCTGTGGAGGACTCAGCTGCTCCGGGGTTGGTTTGCAGATAGGGTGATCTCCAGCCGATGCGCATAGAGTAATAGTCCAGAATGGCTAATTCGGCACCCAGATTCACGCTTTCCAGATTGTCATTGGGATGGAGTGCGTCAGCGGCAATGGTTAACCTAGCTATTTCGTTTTTCCAGGCATCCAGGGCAATTCCAACCCGAAAGATCAACGGCAAAGACCAGTAGTCAGTTTTCAGCTCAGCGGGAATCTGATCATTGTTACCAGCCGCCTGGGGGTCGGGATCATATCTGACCAACGCATCTCTCCCTCGCATCTGCATACTGGAGCCGTAATTGGAAATGCTCATACCCAGACGCATATCACGAAAGCGAGTAGTAAATAAAGTCCCTACATCCAGAGCTATCCCTTGAGCTTGCATATGCCAGATCTTCTGCTGGATGTATTTTACATTGAAACCAATGGAGAAACGGTCAGTCAGATTTCTGGCAAAAGAGAATTGTACTGCCAAATCACCTGCGGAGTAAAATTCGCCGGTGCCTTCTTGTTTCTCTTCGGTTCGCACGGGAGCATCAGGAATGGATACGGAAGTAATGGACGCTCCCGCGGTACCCATTCCATACAGGGGAAAAGTTACCCCGGCATAATTAAAACTGATGCCAGCCAACCACCGGGTGTTGAGTAATAGCACTTGCGGTCCTGAGAGACGTGCGATTCCGGCAGGGTTCCAGTAAAGGGCGGAAGCATCATTAGCCACAGCCACGAAAGCTTCTCCCATGCCCTCTGCCCTACCACCGATACCGACTTTCAAGAATTGAGCGGCGGTGGTACCCACCTTGTTCTGGGCCCATATTGCAGATGTGACTAACAGTATTATGATAACGGTGCGTCTCATCATTAACCCCACTTACTTGATGATGGCAAAGCGGCCAATGGTTTCAGCGGCCCCTGCCTGGACATGATAAATGTAGATACCATAGGCCACTTCCAGGTTGTCCGTATTCAGCAGGTCCCAGGGTTCACTGCCAGCGAAAACGGTACTGTGATGCTCTAGTTTGCGAACCAGCTCTCCACTCAAAGTATAGATCCGAATCGTACAATCCTTAGGAAGATTGATGAAATAGATTCGGCGCTCGCCCCTACCCGATTGGAGATACGGCTTACGTTCCCATCTGGCAGTGCAAATATAGGGATCGGGAACCACCGCCACTTTGGACAGGTCAGCTTTCACCAGGTCCTCATCCTCACGGGCGGCATGGGTAGTAAAAGTGTATGTGTCCAGATGACTGAAAGGTTTATGGGTCCCAAAGCGGAAAATATCGCCTGGTTCGGGACTGAAAGAGTTCCAATGTCCAGGGCTTAATCGTTCCTCTGGACCTTCCTTAGTGCCGAAAAATCCGATCCCTTGGTCATTGAAAGCAATGGCCCGAATATCATCCTCCTGGGAAATAGTTTCGGGACCATACGAAGCTCGATGGATTGTTGCTTCGATTTGGTATTCGCCCGTTGAACCCGGCCCGGAAAGAACCCAGGCTGCAAAGCCTTTGGCCGTACCTATGTAAAGCGAATCGCCGTAGGTTGCTAAACTATATATGCGGTCATCCGGTAAATAGCCATCTGTCTTGGTCACAACCTGGAAATTAGTTCCCAGCTTTATGGCCACTCCTTTGCCAGTGCCAAAAACCAGGGTCCCGTCCGCCAGTTCCAGACCACAGTAGAATTTCTTGTTCTTCAAACCATTCTGGTTGTCTTTGGTGTATGTCGTCCAGGTTCCATCAACAATATTATACCCTATCAATCCGCTGTTGGTGAGTGCCCAGAGAGTGTCATTGGAATCGATGAACATGGCATTCAGGTCACCATCACTGAAATGGATGTCGAGACTATCGGGAGTATCTATCAGCTCGATATCATCATCCATACTCGTGTTGTATGTGCCCTGGGTATTAGCCTTTACCAGCCCGAACTTATTTGAGCCCAACCAGATATTGCCGAACCGGTCCTGTACAATGGCCCGACATGGTTCATATTTCTTGGATTTTTCCGGATCTTCCAGCTGCTTGGTGTCATCGGGAGCCCAATCGTCAAAAATGGTTTCCAGGCGTACGTTATGATACCACTGTTGACCGTCGAAAATCGCCGGTCCATATCCCGTGGCCACCCAGATATATCCATCAATAGATGCCAGGTCGTAGATGCGATCAGCCAGCAACCCGCCACCGGTAGAATTGCGGGTCCAGTGAGTCCA
>CAYXZO010000025.1:20960-32515 GCA_964469505.1 uncultured Lentisphaeria bacterium
CCATCGGCCTGGGGAATCATGGCTGTATCAACTATTTGGTCGTAGAATATTATCTGATAGTCCTTCGGGGACGCGATACCAGTGATGTTGGTCGACTTATAGACCCTGATATCGGCTTCCCATACGGCATCGCCGGCAATCCATTTAACGGAAGCTGAATCCAAACGGAGGGTATCGTTTTGAATTTCAATTTTTAGCCCGTTAACGAAGTAAGCCGGTTCTTCACCATGAAGAGCGGTTTCATGCTCCACTACCGGGAAAGGATTATCGGGATCGGTTACGTCGTATACATCGTAATACTGGGTGGCCCGCATTTTTTCCTGGAGGTCCAAATAGTCCAAATCCGGTTCACCGGAATCGGGTTTGCCATTGGCTTCCGTGCCATCGGGATTATCCACCGGGTCCCAGTTATCACCGTGAGGATCACTACCGGCTACTGCAACTACCGTATCTGAGCAACCGCCTCCGGCAATCTCATACTCGTCGGAGCACCCATCACTACCTACATCATCGTAAACCGGCCCATCCACCGTCGGGTCCCAAACCCCCAAGGTGGGTCCCAGGATTACTGTGTCGGGATAGATAATTACGGTGTCCTTGTTGCCGCCTTCCAGGTACTGGTTCACCCGCCATAATAAACCGGCCCAGGTAAAAATGCTCCCCACGCTGAATCGGTCTACAATCACATGTTCCTCATCACTTTGATAAATAGTGGAATCCGAAGTAGGCGGAATAACCAGGTCCACATACGGGCTATTGGGAATAAATGTGGTATCGTCAGTAAAGGTTTGCCAGTCGCCATCGTTATCCACTTCATCAGTTTCTGAATCCACAAAGCGGATCTGGAAAGTGCGATTGTCCGGGATCAAAGTCGGATCAAGGATGTTCACTTGAATCTGGCCGGTACCCGGACCGTCATGGCCAGACTGGTCCCCAGAAGTCTCAATGGAGGGGGGAACATAGCCCACGGACGGAGCTTGAGGAATCACCACCGCGGTGTTCACATCCAGTTGAATTTCACCGGTGTATGATTCCTGAATATTTTTGGAGGTCTCAGTGGGTGGAATGGTATCCCTGACTGATCCGGTATCGTAGGCGCAAACGGCATAGAAATAGCGTTGTCCGTTAATCACGTCCCGATCCACGAAACTGTGGACCAGCCCGGTATTTGATCCCATATCGTAATGCAATCCGCTACCGGGAATCTGCTCGATTGGGAAAGGTCCTTTTAGATCGTCTATCTTGTCAAACTTGGCGATGGGCTTCCATAGGTAGGGGTTCCCATATGCATCGGTAACTGTCTGCGACTCTTCGAAACCGAAATCAGTAGCCCGATAAATCGCGTAACCTTCGAAATCATGGCCATACAATGGATCGCGGGATTTCTCAGCCGTAGCATCCCAGTAAAGCGTCACCTGTCCGTCACCGGCCACGGCGGTCAAGTGCGGTTTCAGTGGGGGTTTAACGAAGCGATATCCAGCATTGTAAATATCTTGCATAACCTCGGCCGTGGCATAAAGATCGCGAGTGTTATGGGGATTAGACGGTAAGTCGATTCCCCCGGCTCCGCTGGTGTTATAGCCAAAAAGCATTGTGATGGAAAAACGCCGCGAATCACCGGGGGCCATGGTGATTGGACCGGAACTGTAAACGAAAATGTTATCCGCATTTTGTTTAAACAGAGAATCGATAATGGCATTGGCCAGACGGTTGTAATAGAAATAAGAGTCTGATCGGGTATTGCCGCTATAAGCTTCAACGGCAAATCCGGTCAGGCCAATCTGGTCCGCTTCATCCAAGTCTGTTTCGTCGAAATTGGGCTCACCGTGGTCGGGCAAGCCATTAGCCTCCGAGCCATCGAGGTCCGGACCGGGATAATTTGGATCTTCAGGCCCCACCCCGTCAGAACCTAAATCGTCGTTCAAGGGTTCACCTTGGTCCCATTTACCGTTGAGATTCAGGTCGTCATAGGGCATCCAATCGCCATCGTTATCGATACCATCCTGCATCGACTCATCTACCATGCCGTCTTCATCGTTATCAATGCGATCGTAAGGTTCGCCCGGAGATTCGAGGAACTTATATCCGAAAAAGCCTGGTACGACATCGGCGAATTCGGGACCTCCACGAGCGTTGTCATCCCAAGCATAAACCATATCTAAAAAAGTATCATAGTAAGCATCATCGTCACTGTAATCGTTAGCCCCGCCGATGTGGGGGTCTCCGTACATCCCGAAATACAGATTACGAAGCGTATCGGTACCCACATTAGTCAGGTTATAGATAAAGAAAATTACGTTTTGGGCGCGGGTACTAACCCACTGATATCCTCTAGCCTCTACCTCAAGTCCTAATCCACCTCGTACATAATCAGTTGTATCAGGGTAGAATTCACCCACGCGTAATGAATCCCGCCAACCTTTGTCTTTCAAAAGGGGCCAGTACCAGTTGTGCGATTTGATGTAATAATCGTCCATGCGATAATAGCTTTCCTGGTCAGCGGTAGTGACGTTTTTACCGTACTCTCCGGGCCAAACATAAGTACCGAAATGGGCATCGTACCAACCCTGAGGCCAGCTATCAGGCTTGCCATCGCGGTTTTCGTCCCGCGCGTCACTCATGGCTATGTAGGGCTGAAAGGGATCGGCGTATCCCGGTAACGGCTCCCAGTCCGCCGGTGAGCCATCGGGAGTATCATCAATAACACCCGCCACTACCAGGCCATCATCAACAATCGGGATATAGTCGGAAGGATTATTAGGATCTCCTCCGTAGGGTAACACCTTCGCACCCGCCAACACACCAAATTCAAACGCATAGCCCCTACCGGAACCGATGGGCCATTCCATACTGGGTTCGGTTTGAGGTTTGCCGATAGAACCGTAATTGTAGAATAAAGTCCGCACCCGGTTACCGTTATGAATCCCCACCTTGCGATCGCTCCGGGCTGCTGCTTTACTCAGACGATGCCATTTTTCTAGAGAATGCAGGTAAGCCCGCCAGGCAACCCGATCGTTCTTATTAGCCGGTGGAGTCAATTGCTTGCCATGGGGTAAATCCTTAGCTGCTAGAACACATGCTAGAGAAAGGAACAAAACAGTTTTCATGTATTTTCTCACGACCGCACCCCCTAAAATTCCAAGGAAAAGCCCACTCGAAACTGCCGAGGAGCACTGAAGTAGCTGGGTCTGGTTAAATAATCAGCCAAAGAGTGTCGGCCAGCTTCATTACCATGATCCGGCACATACGTTGGAATCAGTGAATATGTAGCTCTACCGGTATCATTAAATACCTGGCGTTCGTTCAGCCGATCCAGCAGGTTGTAGACTTTAGCGAAAAGGGTCCCGCGTATATTCCCGAAATGCATGTCCAGGTGAGCATTAAGGTCGATATTGAAATAATCGGGACGACGATCGCTATTCGGTTTATCAACTCGCTGCCCTTGAATAGTGGGAGTATAAGGCAGACCGGAACCATACTTGATTATCAAACCCACACCCCAACGACCAGGCTGGGAAATAACCAGATTAGCATTTGCTGTCTGCCGCTGATCCCAATCCAGCGGCACAACCTTCTTCATAACTTCGCGGGGTGGATTAGTCTGGTTAGCGTAGAACAATTCTAATGGATCGGAAGCATTGCCCTGGGCCACTTCATAAGTATAGTCAAATGTTCCCGAGAAAAGACCCGTGCGCCGTTTAGTGAAAGAAATGGTTACACCTTTGGTATGCCCATAGTCACGATTGGAATAAAGGGTGTAGCGGATACCGTTATAGGTTTCTTTCACTTCCGAGCTCAGGAGGCCGCTGAAATCCTTATAGAAAGCTATCAGCTCCATGCCCAAATCGGCGGTAAGTTGCTGCTGAAGTCCTATTTCATAGGAGACGGTTTTTTGCGGCTTAAGTGCCGCATTCCCTAAAACGGTCCGGAAATCGCTACCAATCTCCATTTCCGGATTGGCATACAGATACGCAAAAGTGGGAATCTGGAAAAAATGTCCGTAGCTGAAATGGATTATGCCCCTATCCGTGATGGGATAAGCGACTCCAATACGGGGACTGAATTGGTGTACCGTGGGAGCTTTTATGTAGAATTGGTCCATGGGTTTCCAGGGGTTGCCCCTGGCATCCAGGGTGTCCAGAATCTCTTGATAGGCACTTATCTCGCCTTCCTGCCCGAAGAGAGTGTCAATGAACACTTCCCCATTCAGTGAATCCTGGACAGTGTACCGAAAATAGCGTGGGTTCTCCGGATCTTTATAATCACTGGGGATATACCAGTTGGAATCAAAATAATCGTAGCGGATACCCACATTCATTATCATATCGGTCAGTTCGATTTTATCCTGGATATATAGGTATGCTTCTCGGGGACGACGATCACCGGTCTTTACATGCAACAGCTTGGCCAATTGATCATCATAAGAGTCATTGGCCAAACTGGTCTCAGGGGTTCGGGCATCGGGAATCCAATCGCCGGCTTTGCTGACACTGACGTAGTAGGTACGATAACGCATCTGGTATTGTTTTAGGCCGGCTCCAGCTTTGAATTGATGTTGATTATTCATCTGCCAGGTAACTGAACCCATTACCAGATAGGTTTTATTGTGCCGCTCGGTGAAAGTGTGGCTGTGGCCCCCTCCCAGGTATTCGTATGCGGGGTTGTTGTTCAAGACATCCGGTAAGAACAGTGCCCGTTCAGTATCATTCACAATCAACTGAGCGGAAATGGAGGTAACTTGCGTAGAATCCAACTGATCTAACTCTCCTAGAACGCCGGCTTCATGAGGATAATTATCCTGGTAGGTGATGATGCCTTGGTCCGAGGTGTTAATAGTAATGATTGTCTTGAGGATCAGCAGATGTCCACCGGGACCGTCATAAAAGGTACCTCCCTCCAGTTTATCTGCTGCTAAATCTTCGCGCAAATCTGACAGCGAGGGATATTCTATGATGATTGTATCGGTAAGTCCATCAGGGGTTATGTTACGAAAGTAGGTTTTTGAATAATCTTCGTAGAAAGCACCTTTAATGTTGAAGAATAGGCTCTGGGAGATCGAATGGGTTAGATCAACAATCAAAGAATTATTATAGCTCTGCCGTTTTGGCCGACCGTCGGGGTTGTATTTATAGGCAAGGTAGTAACCTACTGAGTTTGAAGCGTTGCGGAGGAAATTGACATTTAGCTTAGTCTTAGGAGTTATACGCCACGTTAGTTTAGTTTGCAAATTGTAGCGCGAGTAATTGTTCAGCCGGACAATGCTTGAATCTCCTGTAGCCCCACTGTCCCAGATCTGATTACCGTTGAAATCGATCCAGGGTTCACCATCCAAAACACCGTTATGATTCACATCCAGAAATGGATCACCATCCAGGCGGCCGTTGCCATTGAGGTCAATAAATTCCTGCTCCTCAGCATCAATAAAGCCATCGCCGTTCAGATCAACACCCGGATGGTCATACCTTCCGTTACCGTTCACATCCCGCCAAGGTTCGCCGGGTGTGTAACTTCCATCACCATCAAAATCGATGTACGGCTCACTGCCTGGCTCCAGCTTACCATCGCCATTTAAATCGGTGAACGGTTCGGCGAAATGGAGAAGGCCGGCTCGACCATACGGAGAGTCCTGCAATTCCCGTACTGTTTGGGAGGTAAGATAGTTCACGTCACCTATCTGATGTTCACGAACACCGCGATAGAGACCATTGTTTACGTAGAAGCGTCCAGAAGCGAAAAAGGTGAGTTTGTCCCCAACGCCCGGGAAGGGGCCTGAAAACGACCATTCCAGATTATGAATATTCGTGGGGTTAAAATCTGTACCAGGACCAAAGATTTCTGGATGGGTGGAACGATAGTCACCGATGTAAGCTGAAATGCGTCCGTGAAGCTTAGTCCCCCCCTCTTTGGTAATGATGTTGATGATACCGGACATGGCCTGGCCATACTCTGCGTTGAAAGTTCCACTCAAAATCTGTAATTCTTTTACAGCACTATTTTCCAGCCCTACCGCTTGTCCACCCCAGGCGGGGTTAGTTACCGGCACTCCGTCTATCATATAGGCCACTTCACTGGAGCGCCCCCCACGAATGTGAATGGCGCCTGACGCATCGGTGACTACCCCTGCTTTGGTATTGATAATGCCGGCAACGGTTTCAACTGGCATTTCACGGATTTGCTCAGAGGTCACGATTGATCGTCCAGAGGTCAAGTCTTTCTGGACCAGTGGGCGTTGGGCGACAACTTCCACAACTTTGCCAGCAGAGAGAACCTTGGTTTGTAGTGAAAAGTTGATTTCAGTAGTCAGATCCCCCAGTACTTTAACGTTGCTCACCCTTACGGTGCCATAACCAATCATCTGAGCGCGGAGTGCATAGGTTCCCACGGGCACATTGATGATATAGTAGAATCCATTGGCGTCAGTGGAGGCACCCATTGTGGTCCCTTCAACGAGAATGTTTACTCCTGGGAGCGGCTTGTTGGTAGATGCCTCAACTACCCGCCCTGAAATCTTTCCGGTAGTGCCGGCGTCAAGCTTTAATGAAACCAGAATCAGATTCAAGGTTAAAAAAGCCACAAATAGTCGCATTTTAAGTCCCCGTTATATTCGTGATATCCCACACCATTTCGCTGTGGCTCAAGTATAGACGCTCCCCCACAAATTGTCAACTCAGAGGTGATTTGTTTGGTAAGTTTTATATACAAACGCCCCTAAAAACAGGCGATTTTGCTTGAAATCTTTTCGATCGGCTTCTACATTGCCCCCAAATATGGGACAAGTGAGTGATTCTATGATCCTCGGGGAGATATTTATTAGCCGTTAGAGGTGAATATCCCCATGTGCCGTAGGGTCAAGAACATTAAAAAAACAAAAAGGAGGTTCTATGAACACCAAGTTACCCAAATGGATCGTAGGACTGGTGTTCCTAACCTGGGCCGGTTTTGCTTGGGCTACAGGGAATGGGGACAACAGTTTTACCCAAGTATGGTCAGCCACCAGTGCTGATGATGGCGACGTATACTGGGGAGTAAGTGGTCCTTTCGATTTCGATGGTGATGGTTATGAAGAACTGGTGTCATTCAGCGATTATAACGGTATTACTCTTCACCTTTTCGAGAATACCGCTGACAATACCTGGGAAGAAAAGTGGACCTACAACATCACCAATGTGATTTACAGTTACGAGGTTTGTAATCAGGAAGCTGACCTCGATCGGGATGGTTTGCCGGAAATGATTGTTGGTGGCAAAGCTGGTCGTTCAGGCGATTATGACGGTCTATTTTTCTTCGAACTGGACACCAATGCTACTGATGTAGCTTTCAACTTAGTCGCTTCAGTTCAACCACTGGCCATGATTAACAACGGGAATGGTGGCTCGGCCACTGCCATCTATGCCGGAGATTTGGACGATGATGGCGTAGAAGAAGTTCTGATTCACGAGACTGAAAACGACTACGAAATCATTTTCTCACTGGATACTACTTCTACCTACGAATTTCCGAACTGGAATGTAGAATTTGTAGATAGCACTTTGACTTACAGTTCATTTGGAATTGTTGTTGGTGATTTTGATGCGGATGGCACCATGAATTTCGCCGTTTCGGAATGGGATTACAACGGTATCGCTTTCTATCAGGTTGATGGCCCGGATGAATACTCAAATATTTATTATTCTGATGACATCACCACCACTGATGGAGGGTCGCTGCGTTCCATGCGCGCTGCCGACGTAGATGGTGATGGGTTTGACGAATTATTGCTACCCTCAATTGGTGGTGGCTTTTTCGTTATGACCAACAATGGTGACCTGAGCGCCTTCGATCCCGCCACGGATTTCCATGAAATTTACTGGGGTGACAGCACCGGTTTCCGGGGTGGTGACGTTGGCAACCCTGATATCTGGCGTTCTCCGTCAGATGGTATGGACGTGATCACCAACCAGGGTGGCTCGGATAATTCCCGGGTTGTGGATTTCGAATTTACCGGTACTGACCCCGGTGACCCAGCTTCCTGGACCCAAACGATCATTTATCCTACCGACAGCACCACCCGCTGGCAGGATGTAGCGATTGGTGATTTTGACAACGATGGTATCGGCGATATTGCTGTTGTTTCACGTACTACTCCTACAATCATGGTTTTGGAACATAACGCCTATGCTTCCGAGCCTTCTGAAAGCCGACCCGTCGTCTCTGATTATGACAATAACACCCCCGGTTTCCAGACCCGTGGTATCTTAGCGGGAACTGATCTCGATCAAGACGGCAAGCCGGAAGTTATTATCACCGACTACACCACTCATGGGGTCCATGTTTACGAAGTTACCGGTGATAATACATTAGAATGGGTATTCTCTACTCCTCAGGATGATAGCACTACCTATTGGGCTACCCCGCGCTGGGTAATTGCCACCGACTTGGATAATGATGGTCTGGGAGAATTTACTTTCTACCAGATGCGTACCCCAGGTCCAACCACTGGTGTCAGCGTTTGGGAGTGGGATGGACAGAATGACAACTCCTACCTCAACTATGTGATTCATCTTGAAATCGACGGGGTTGAAGTAGACCGTTACTACGGTGAGCGTACTCTCAACGTTGGCGATCCCGATCAGGATGGCCAGCAAGAGATTTTCATTGCTAACAACGGTTCCGACCATGCGTATGATGTATTCATCATCGCCTCATTGGACGGTACTTTTGAATCCGGCTTCTATTCGCTGAACTATGAGTATGTAGCCAGCCAGGCTGAAGGCGTGTTCGGCGGTTCTCCGGGTTATGGACTTTCTCAACAGGCTGACCTGGATGGCGACGGCCAATATGAGGTCATCTTCCCTTGCTGGGACAATGCGGGTATCTATATCGTAGAAGCCACTGGGCCAAATACGTATGAGTTCCAGACTTTTGTCTACCTGGACTCCACGATGAACGACCGTACCGTTTATGGTGCGACCACGGTAGCTGATGTGGATGGTGACGGCCATGATGAAATGTACGGTGGCTTGTATTCCCCAGGTTGGCTATGGCGTGTTGAAGCTGGAGACGATGTTTCCCAGATTAGCTACGATGACGGCACCATTAGCCTGGTCAGCGATTGGGGAGCTGTTTGGGATGTAACTTCAGGCGACTGGAACGGTGATGGTAATACAGAGATTTTCTCTGTGGACTATACCCATGGCCGGATCTATGAATGGTCGCCTAGCGCCGGTGATTGGGGCTTTAAGGTTGTCGCCAACTGGCCCTTCACCATGGGTGGTTTCGCTCTAGCATATGCCGGCGATATGGACGGTGACGGTTACAATGAACTGGTTCAGGGATTCCTCGAACCACCCTACAGCAGTGGCAACCCCAACGGCTACACCTTTGCTGTAGTAGAAGCTACCGCAACCGGTGTTCGCCAGGATTGGCGGGTAATAACTCCCGATGACTACAAGCTCGCCCAGAACTACCCGAACCCCTTCAACCCCTCAACGACCATCGAGTTCACTTTACCGATTGCTAAGGAGATCAGCCTAGTGGTCTACAACCTGAAGGGACAAGAAGTAGTTCGTCTGGCTGACAACAAACACTTCTCCGCCGGCACTCACACTCTGATCTGGAATGGTCGTGATGCCGCTGGCCGTCCCGTTGCTTCCGGAGTCTACATCTACCAGTTGCGGGCCGGTAACGTAGTGAAATCTCACCGGATGACTCTACTGCGATAACTTACGGCCAGAAGAAATATTCCATTGCTGTGAAGGGCTCCCGTCGGGGAGCCCTTCTTTTTTTTTCATTTTTCCTTAATGTTACAGCCCCATGACAACGGAGTAGGTCTAAGGAGAGGAATTATGCCGGTAATTATTCGCTTGCCAAATGACATCTGGGCTTTTTTCATTTTCCTGGGAGTATTATTCGCTGTCGTTGGACTGGCCGACTTCCTTGCCAAGAAATTAAAAATTCGCCCCGAAGACAGTCGTAAAATCGCCCATATTCTTGTGGGGCTGTTCGTCAGTGTCTCACCGTTCATTTTTCACAGCCCCCACCTGGTACTTGTACTAGGGATTTTATTTATCATAATCAATTGGCTGGCCTTGAAACGCGATACTTTCCGGGGTATGCACGGAACCGAAAGACTTTCCTATGGTACGGTTCTATTCCCTCTGGCTTTCGTCATTTTGGTAATGTTGTACTGGTACGCTAATCCAGCGTTGTTAATCACGGCTATGCTGGTGCTTGCATTAGCTGATCCCCTTGCCGCCCTGGCAGGGGAACGACTAGCCAATCCTCATAATTACACTCTGTGGCGGGAGAAGAAATCCTTTGAAGGCAGTCTGACATTTTTCGTGATGTCTTTTCTTATCATAGTTTTTATATACCCTCCCCTGGTACATCTATCCCAAACTCATCCTCCCCTACCGAACATGGTTTTGTGGCCCATCGCCGCCATTACCGCTTTGGCGGCTACCTTAGCTGAAGCTCTTTCCAACCGCGGATCAGATAACCTCTCTTTGACTTTGGTCACCGCTTTTATGATGGACATCGCTATGAATGCTTATGCTACTGGCCACTTAATAGAGCTGACCGGTTGGACTGCTTTCTTAAGCGCATTGGTATATGGTGCATACCGACTTAAAACTTTGGATGCCAGCGGCGCAAGCGGGGCCTTTTTGTTAGGCGTCTTTTTGGCAGGTATTGCCGGATGGCAGGCATTACTACCGCTACTAACATTCTTCATCCTCTCCAGTTTCCTATCCAAACTGGCAGATTATCTGTTAGGGAAAGATGAAACTGCTGAAAAAGGTTCCCGGCGCGATGTATTGCAAGTGCTGGCGAATGGCGGCCCGGCTTTAGTATTTATGCTGATGGAATTCTTTACTAAACAACCCATCTATTATGGTGCGTTTTTGGCCGCTTTGGCCGCCGCCGCCGCCGATACCTGGGAAACAGAAGGAGGACGTTTTTCAAGTAAACACCCTCGTAATATCCTGACTTGGAAAAAGATTCCCCGTGGTACTTCCGGAGGTGTAAGCATTATCGGTTCTTTGATTGGAATAATTGGCTCCGTCAGTGTGGTTCTGGCTGGAATTCGCTTTTTACACGCTGGTTCCATTAGCCAGCAGCAACTTTTCTGGATGATTGTAATATTTGGTTTTGCGGGAAGTCTGGTTGATAGCTTGCTAGGGGCCGGTGTTCAATGCCAATTTGAATGTCAGGTCTGTGGAAAACAAACCGAAAAAGAAATCCACTGCCATCAGCCTACTCGCTTTATAGGAGGCTGGCGTAAGCTGAACAATGATGGCGTAAATTTCATAGGGACCGCCAGCGCCGGACTGTTGTGGCTACTGGCGGTCCATTTTTTCAAGCTATTTTAACAATAGGAGTCGTTTCACTAACCGCTGACCAGGCGTTTTCAATACACACAGGTAGACCCCGGAGGCTAACCCATTGCCTGTCAACACCACCTGATGCCTCCCCGCCGGGAAATAACCGGACCTGATCCCGCGAACATAACGCCCTTTTAAATCGTACAGACTCAATTCCACCTGTGTACCTCGCGGCAAATCAAACCAGAGACGGGT
>CAYXZO010000026.1:0-8350 GCA_964469505.1 uncultured Lentisphaeria bacterium
AATATGATTGGGGCAGATTAGTGTTTGTGCTGGTCCCCACTTGGTTGATAGCCATAGGGGCTGGCTTGACAATTCCTTTCATTAACCTGTTTTTCTTCAGCGTATTTCATTTGGGAGCTCAAAAATTCAGTATGTTAGGAGGATCCGCGGCAGCTTTAGTATTTTTCAGCGCTCTTCTGGTGCCTACCATCCGGCGTAGATTTGGCTATGGTTTGGCTATTCTAGGTACTCAGTATACCGCCATATTCTTTCTGGTGGTCTTAGCCCTCACTGAACTTTTCGCCGATTCTCCCCTAGCGCTTTATGTGGCTGGCGCTTGCTTTTTATTGCGTCAACCGTTGATGAATATGGCCGGACCCGTCACCAGCGAGTTGACCCTCTCCTTCGTCGGCCCGCGAAATCAGGAGCTAATCAGCGCCCTTAATTCGAGTTTATGGAGTGCTTCCTGGTTTTTCAGTGCCCGTATTTTCCAATATCTACGTAGCCTGGAGTGGCCCTATTTTAAAATATTCCTCCTGACAGCTGCTTTATACGCTACTGGTGTTACTTTTTATATCCTGATTCTACAGGCTTACCGACGCCAGAAAGAGCAGTTTAGTACCGCTTAGCGTTTGAAATAATCTACATACGATCAGGAGCACTGATCCCCATTACCGAGAGCCCATTCTGCAAGACGATCTGCACGGCTTTCAAAAGAAATAGTCTGGCTTGGGTAAGTTGGGGATCAGGTCCCAGTACTTGGTATTCGGTATAAAACTTATGGAAGCTGGTGGCTAATTCGTACAAGTAATTGGGTAGGTGATGTACTTCAAAAGTCTGACGGCATCGGTCCAGGATATGGGGAAAAGCTACAGCTTGGTCCATAAGCTGTCGGGTTTCCGGCTCCTTAAGAAGGGCTAAGTCAACCTCGATGTTCAATTGAATCCCGCGCTCCTGGGCTTTGCGGAATACGCTGGCTATACGTGCATGGGCGTATTGCAAGTAGAATACTGGATTTTCCTCTGTCTGTCGGCGGGCAAGATCTAGATCAAAATTCAGGTGGCTGTTAGCGCTGCGCATGAGGTAGAAATAACGCACCACATCAGGCCCCACCTCATCGATCAGATCGTCCAGAGTGATGAAGTCTCCCTTGCGGGTTGACATTTTAACAATCTCACCATGTCGCAGCAGAGTGACGAACTGATGGATTACCACATGGATATTCTCAGTAGGTAGATCCATGGCCCGCAAAGCGGCCAAAACGTCGGGATAAGTATCCAGATGATCGGCCCCGAAGATATCGATGATGAGATCGAATCCCCGCCGGATCTTTTCCCGGTGATAGGCAATATCGGGCAACCGGTAAGTCGGTTCCCCGGTGGATTTGACTAAAACCCGGTCCTGTTCCAACCCCAACTGGGTGGCTTTGAACCACACCGCTCCATCTTTGCGATAGAGCAATCCTTTATCTTCCAGCAGTTGAAGTACTTCCTGGATTTTGCCTTCATCGTAAAGAGATTGCTCGTTATAAAAGACATCGTGATACACCCCCAGTCGCGCCAGCGTGTTCCGAATCTGCTTGAAGATTTCCTCTTCAGCAAACTTCTGGAAAATGCTCACAGGAGTCTCACGGTCCAAATCCGGTTTTTGCTCCAATAGTTTGCGGGCAATCTCTACCAGGTACTGTCCCTGGTAACCGCCGTCGGGGATAGTGGTCGTTTCACCCTTGAGTTCCAGATAACGGGCTTTCAGAGATTCGCCCAGCAAGCGCATCTGGCGGCCGGCGTTGTTGAAGTAATACTCCCGAACAACCTCATAACCGGACCACTCCAGGACCCGCGCCAGGGTATCGCCCAGGACAGTTTGGCGGCCATGTCCCACGGTCAAAGGACCAGTGGGGTTGGCGCTTACGAACTCTACTTGAGCTTTGCGACCTTGGCCGAATTCAGAGCGTCCAAAGGCGGCTCCCTGTTCTACAATAGCTTTTAGTTGGGAACGTAGCCATTCTTCGGCCTGGAAAAAGTTGATGAACCCCGGGGGAGCGATTTCCACTTTGCTGATGCGTTGAGGGTCGAATTGTAGCCCACTCACAATTTCTTTGGCGATTTCCATGGGGGGGCGCCGCAGGGTGCGAGCTAAAACCATGGCTATGGGAGTAGACCAATCTCCGTTACGAGGATCACGGGGACGAGTAAAGCGTAGCTCCTCGGTTGACCAGCTAAGCTCTTGCAGGCGTTGCTTAAGAAGGGGTGTTAAATATTGAATCATGAAGTAGGTAAAGTCGAGACAGCACTATCTTCGACGGTATAGATTTCAGCATCTTGCCATAGCCGCTCCAGGTCGTAGTAACGGCGAGCCGGGGTATGAAAGATATGGACCACCACATGCACGAAATCCAGCAGGACCCATTCTCGATTCTCGTACCCCTCGGTACTGAACGGTTTCTCTTCCGGTGCCAGAGTATCAAGGATGTGGTCGGTTATAGCTTTTACGTGCAGATCACTGTTACCTGAGCAGATTACGAAAGCGTCGGTAATGGATGTTAGGGCATGCACGTCCAGTACTTTGACTTCTTCGGCTTTCTTTTCCAAAGCCAGCTCAGCTATGCGCTGGGCAAAGCGCAGCGATTTTTCCAATTGCTTGTTTTTTGCTTTAGTGTTCAAGGGATTCCTAAAATTTTGAGGTGAAAATATTCGACACGGGCATGTTAGCGGAAATTCTTATAAGCTGGTATTTTACGGTAATCCTTACCCAGAATTAGGGTGACATCCACCCTGAGTGTAGGGTCTTTTTCTATGCGCACCACCTTCCGATCCAACCCTAATTCTTCAGCTAAAGTGTACGCAGCGGCGATGTTATCTGAGCGGGCGATAATTTGACTAGTGTCGTAATTAAAATTGGGGGCGTTTCCCGTTTGCTGTACGTCAAAAGACTGAGCCCGTAACAGGCTTTTAAACTCCGCTGCTAAACCGGAAACCCCGCAGCCGTTCAGAATCTCTACCTTGATGTGTGGATATTTTTTGGCCGCACTTAAAGTTTCAGGTAGAGTTGCGGGTAACGGGGCCGGTAACCGGGCAATTTCTTCCGCGACCACCTGGTTGTTCAGGTGGCGACTCCAAAAAGACCAGATAAAAGCCACTACCAAGGCGGAGAGAGCCAGAATAAGAAAATTCACCAGCCAATCTACGGACTGGGAGGGACGCTTACGACGGTTGCGTTTCCGTGCCCGTCGGGCCTGGCGAGACGGATGAATACGAGCCGGAGGATTCATGCCGGCAAACTACTTGGCACTTGAATATGGATATTTTGAAATACCCCACCGGGAATAACTCGGCAGGATGGGGTAGGCTGGATACTGACCCAATTCCACTAGCAGGCTCATACCGGGACGCGGACGATAAACAATTCGGCCCCGCCACCATAGTTGGGGGCGATTAGGGGTAATCCCGGGAAAACTGCTGCTGAAGCCTGGTTGAGCGAGCCCAACTTGCCCCTGGATAGTCAGGTCGGGTGAATAACGGTAGCTCCAATTCCCAGTTATGGTCCCCATGGAAAGCATCCGCCCCTGGAGGGCCATAACCTGCAGGGTATAACTGGTGTGCCATTGAAACCGGTTTTCATCTAGTAACTTAACACTCGCCCCACCGGTATCCGGGGTGTGGTCGTATTGAGCCCAAACAGTCAAGGTGATCAGCAGTAATCCGGTCAATCGTTTTAACATGCTCTTGATGTCCTTTCCATTACCCCTGGCGCTTCTGCAATTCTTCCGCTACTGCCTGCAAATCCGCCACGGTATTAACACCGTGAATTTCCGAAAAAGAATCGGCTATTTCAACCCCTACCTTTGCTCCCCGACTGCGCAATAAAGCCAGGGTATCGGGCAAATAATATTCTTTTTGAGCGTTATCATTTTTTACCAGTGGCAATACAGCCTTTAACGCTGGCCAATTGAAAACATACACTCCGGCATTTATTTCCCGAATTTTGGCCTGAGTCTCATCGGCATCCTTATCTTCAACAATCCTATCGAATAATCCTTCGGCGGTGCGCAAAACTCGCCCATATCCCGTAGGATCGGGGGCTTCGGCTACCAAGATGGTGGCCGCAGCTTGAAGTTCATTATGTCGCTCTAGTAGCCGGCGTAAGGTGTCGGGTCGAATAAGGGGTACATCACCAGAAAGAATCAACAAAGATCCGGTAAAATCTTGTAGTTCAGGGATAGCCTGCATCACAGCGTGAGCAGTGCCTTCCTGTGAGGACTGGAGAACAAGTTTCACCGGATATCCCTCAACAGCTGCCGCCACCTGTTCATGCTTGTAACCCACTACGACCAGAATCTGTTCCGGTTCCAAAGCCAATGCCTGATCCAGTACGTACTGAATCATAGGGCGTCCTAGAATCATATGGCACACCTTGGGGATTTCCCGATTGGCCATACGGGTCCCCTTACCGGCAGCCAGGATCAGCACTCGCAGCTTTTCCATTTTTACCGGGTCCCTTTCATATCTCATTCAGGATAGGAAACTTTCAGGATGCGACCACCACCTAGGACTCTATCCTGATGGTAAAACACCGCGCGTTGACCGGGAGTTATAGCTTCCTGAGGTGTTCTGAAGGTCACCTGTACCTTGTTGGGATCAGGCCCGGGAACGACCGTGGCCGGCGCCGCGCGGTGGTGATAACGGATTTGCACTGTTATGGATTCGGCCGGCCATTGCTCCCACGGCAGGCAGAAATTTACCTGGTCAACCAGAAACTCGCTGGCTCGTATTTCTTCCCGGGTGCCCAGTACCACCACATTCTCGGCAGGTAGTATTTCTTTCACGTACAGTTTTCTTCCGGCACTTAGACCCAAACCTTTACGCTGCCCAATGGTGAATTGATGCACTCCGTTGTGAAATCCAAGGACTTTTCCAGTAGTATCTACGAATTTGCCTTTAGGCGCAGTGCCAATTGAACTCGGTTTGTGCTGCTCCAGGAAGCCTCGGTAATCATTATCGGGAATAAAGCATATTTCCTGACTTTCCGCCTTCGTGGCGGTGAGCAAACCGCGTTCTCGCGCCCATTCACGGATTTCTGACTTGGTGTATTCACCTAGAGGAAAGAGGGTGTGTTCGATCTGCTGAGGTGTCAGACCTGCCAGAACGTAGCTCTGGTCCTTGATTTGATCCCGCCCGCGGGCAACGAGCCAGACTTGATTTTGTTCATCCCACGCGCGGCGAGCGTAATGGCCTGTGGCTAAGTAATCCAGTTTTAGTTCACCGAGCTTGGCATACAGGGCCTGCCATTTTACGTAAGTGTTGCAGTTTATGCAGGGATTAGGAGTACGTCCGGAAAAATATTCGGAGATAAAATCCCTAATCACCGTTTTTTGAAACAGCTCCGTGAAGTCCAGGGTGTAATGCGGAATACCCAGCTGGGTGCAGACATCACGGGCGTTATAGATATCTTCCAGGGAACAACAGCCTTTGGGCGATGCACCTCCATTGCGGCTGGCGGGGTAATTCCAGAGCTTCAGAGTTACTCCAACCACTCGGTATCCTTGCTCCACCAGCAAGCCCGCCGCCACCGAGCTGTCAACTCCTCCGCTCATGGCCACCAGGACCCCTGTAGTTTTAGGCACGGCTTTGCAAATCCTCCAGGACTTCTTTCAAGGTACGTAAGAATATTCGTAATTCTTCGGCGGTGGTGTAGCATCCCCAGGAAATTCTAATGGTTCTTTCTGCCTCATCGGGAGAAAAGCCAAGTTCCAGCAATATTCGAGAAGGTTGCTGGGTGCCGGAAGAGCAAGCTGCACCATTGGAAACCGCAATGCCTTCCAGATCGAGACAGATAAACATGGCACCTCCATTAACAGGCGGGGGTGTAATGCTCAAGATATGGGGGGCAGCATCCGCTGGAGGAGTATTAACCTGGATGTTCGGAAAGGCTTGCAGTTCCTGCAAGATCACGCTCCTCAACTCTTCCAGGTGTTTAACTTGAGAAGCGAAATTTTGTTGCAAGGTTTTTACTGCAGCCGCAAAACCGACACAGCCGACCGTATTAGGTGTTCCTGGACGAACACCGCGCTCCTGGGAACCACCTCTCAGCAGAGGTTCTACAGTCAACTCCGATCTGAGCCATAAAGCCCCAACGCCGGTGGGTCCATAGATTTTATGAGCCGAAAGGGAAATGGCATCCGCCGGCAAAGTGGCAGTATCAATCTTCATGACCGGTGCAGCCTGGACGGCATCGATATGCACCAGCGCTCCATGGGCTCTACACAACTCCCCCAGTTTTTGTACATCGTTGATGCTTCCTAATTCGTTGTGTACCCACAGTAAGGAAACCAGGGCCGTGGGGACTTCCTGCAGAGCCTTTTCCAGCTCAGCGGGAGAAACTCGTCCGTACTTGTCTGTCTCCAGACGCCGCACTTTGAAACCCAGCTGCTCCAATCGCTGCAAAGTTTTTTCCGTAGCGGCATGTTCCACGCGGGAAGAAATGATTTGTGGTCCCCGGCTGCGGTGTGCATAAGCCAGTCCGAAAAGGGCCAGATTGATGGCTTCCGTCCCACCGGAGGTGAAAATAATCTCTGCCGGTTCGGCGTTTAGCCAATCTGCCAGGACCCGCCGGGATTGTTCCAGATGGAAAGCACTTTTACGGCCAGCTTTGTGAATACTGGCTGGATTAGCCTGCGGCGTTCCCAGAAAATCCACCATGGCCTCCCTTACTTCCGGTGCCAGGGGAGTCGTGGCAGCATAGTCCAGATAAATGCCTTTTTCTTCCACCGACTTAATAACCATAACCAGGCCCCCGTTTTGCAAGAGAAATCGGTGTTGGACAACTGCGGGATCGGTCCACCTGTCTATGAGCCAGGCTGATATTGTCGATAATCGCAGAGTATTGAGCGATGGGGATCACATTACTATTCATAACGTGATAGTAAGCAGTTAAGAATAGATACCATGAGAATTACCAAGTACAAATACGAGTAGGCTGATAACCAATCGGCGAGCTATCTGGCAAGCTTGAGGATCTATGATTAAGCTAAGTCGTTGCGAATGCTGGCGTATTGTAAGGTAGCTATGAGATTGCGATAAAAGGGTGGTTGAACTTTTTGCATATGATTTATGGCTTTTTGCACATCATACTCAAACCGGATGGTGCTCCAACCAGGATGCCCGTTTTCCATGGTCAGAACTCCGATAGCTCCCTGTTGATCCTCATCGAAAGGCATCCCGGTCGAACCAGGACAAAAAATGTTCAGGGAACCGGAAGTCACCATCCGCGGGATATGGATATGACCGTGCACCAGGACGAAATGTTGGATTTCAGGGTGCCGCTTTTGGGCGTGTTCACGCCAGTTCAAAGCTTCTTCCAATGAAGGAGGCTGATCATCTCGTTCGAACCAGGCATGGGTGAATTCTACATGACAATGGTTGCGAGATTCAAAAAAGGAGATGCGCATTTTACGAATGAAATCGATGCCCTCCTGACCGATTTGTTCAGCTGTCCATTTCTGGTTAGCTACTACCCCGAGATTGACCGGATCATCGGGATCCATGCCCTCTACCGTAGGCCGATCATACTCCCAAATTCGCTCTAGAAGATATCGATCATGGTTTCCCCTGACGAAGATGAATTCAGGATGATCCTGGAGGATTTGCAGAACTTCCTTGGGGGAAGCACCCAAGGAGAAACAGTCGCCAAGGCAGACGACCTGAGCGTCAGGGATTTCACGGTCAATCACCTCCAGTGCTTTCTGGAGAGCGAATATATTGCCGTGGATGTCAGTAATTATGGCGTAAGTGCATTTAAGCATGGTTAGACTGGTATTTATATTTAGTGGTTTTGATTCATCCGGCCCTTGGTCGTATATATTAAGTCTCATTTCATAAAAATCCATTGCCAAGAAAAAACAATTGAATGTCAGTGTGCGTTACGTCACAGGTTCGAGAGTACCGTTAAACTTGTTTCCCTATATGCCCTCGGATATATTGGCGCCCGCATGCTGGGAGCCTGCATTAAGATTAACTTTCATACAAGGAGTTGAGCCGATGAAACGCTATTGGAGAGGGTTAGGTATCGTTTTAGTGGTATTGGCTTTCTGGAGCTGCCAGTCCACTGAAATGACCTCCGCAAAAGTATATCTCCAGCAGAAAAACCTGGATAAGGCTGAAGAGAATTTGCTCAAGGCCATCCAGAACGAACCCCAAAACTCTGAAGCGCCCTTCCTATTGGCCAGCGAAGTTTACGTTAAGAAGGGGGAATGGGCCAAAGCTGCTGAGTATTTCGCCAAGTCCCTGGCCATCAACAACAAGTTTGCGAAAAAGATCGAGATAGTTAGGGACAAATATTGGGTGGACAATTTCAACAACGGCGCCAAGATCTA
>CAYXZO010000026.1:8450-32361 GCA_964469505.1 uncultured Lentisphaeria bacterium
GATTTTATCCGCCTGCTTCTGGAGGGTATGAAAGATTAAAAAACCCAGAGAACCTGCCGCTAGGATCACGATTCCCGCGACCAAACCTCCAAATCGCAGACGGGCTCCACCCCACATGTCGATTCTTATGGCGTAATGGGCGAAGACTAGGAACGCTGCCATTATACTCCAGGCAAAAAGAACCACGGCGGTATGTTGTAATCGACGCGGATTTTTGCCTGCATAAACCACTACAATCCAGACTAACAATCCGCAGGTTAGTAGCAAAAGGCTCCATACAATCTTACCTATCACTAATACTGCGATTGCTGCAAATACTGATGCAACCAATACTAAAGCAGCCACGCGACGGGTTTGAAGTTCGTTCATACCGGCATTTTCCTCCTTAGCTTCCTCTCTGGAGGTAGCAAATTAGCTGTAAGGCTTGTTTTTACAATTAAAATCCCCCAATGTTGGCTCATCTCCATCACCTGGTTAACTTAGTCCTATGCCCCGCAAAATTTTTTATTTCCTTATTTTGGTAGCCAGTTTTATGTGGACTGGAAAAGTTGCGGGTCAATTTACTCCTTTCCGCGATCCATTTATGTTCTCTTTCGGCAATGTGGCTGTTGGATTGAGTTATTTGCCATGGAATCCGGGAACTACAATTAAGCTGGATTCCCTGGCATTTGAGGTGCCCCAGGGCAATTTTTGGAATCGCACTCTCGTTCGTCTGCGGGCAGACCTCTTCCGTTACAACTGGCTTTACCGAGTTTTTCCCCAGGCTTGGGTTGACTTACCCACAGGCATAGGTATTACTCACTGGTGGGTATTTAATCGAGTACCGCTACCCGACAACTGGCCTCAAGAGTTTACAGAGCATGGTAAGAACTACAAAGGCTTACAATTTTCACCAGCGGTTTGGGAAATACACATAAGTCAATCTTTCCTCTATCCCGTAATGCGCAATATGCTGGTGGACGGAGTGTTTACCGCCGGGTATGCCTGGCTCTGGATGTATCAGAATGACGCCAAGGAACGGGCCTATATGGCTTCCGCTCCCGATTGGGGCTTTTTAATAGGGGTGCATTTTTTACTTCCGGGGGACGCCCAATCCCGGTTTGCGGCGGGCTTTAACGTGGGCTATTTCCGTCAGCGGTTCACTTATCCCGCTTCCACTAATTCTATCCGTGACTACTTGAACGGAGAATATTCCTCACCCATTCGCGAGGTTGATGCCAGCCGTTGGGAAATTTCTTTCGATTTGAGAATCCTCCTCGGGGGCTATCGCAATGAAGCCTACCATGCCCATCAGGTGCTGGAACAGGGTGATTATCTCAAAGCTGCGGAGCTGTATGAGCAGTTTCTTAATAAATACCCCCATCACCATAATCGAAAATTAGTACAAAAAGAATTGGAACGCGCCCGGAGGGGATTTGCCAAACAATACTTGCAGATGGCCAGTGCTGCCTATAATAGCGGCAAATTCACTATGGCCCTACTGAAAATGGAACTGATTCCCCGTTTACCGGATAGTACCCTGATAGATACGGTGGAACGTTTCCTTACTCGCTTGAGCGACACTTTGCAGGCCATGACCGTTGGGTATTTCAAGCAAATGCGTTTTCAGTCCGGTGAAAAACTACTAGACAATCTTGCTCGTATTCAGCGTCTGGAACAGAGGTTGTTCCGGCCTTTTAATGCCACAGGATACACCGATACTGAGACTTTGAAGAACCTGTGGGCTCTAGATTATTTCACCCGAGCCTATGCCTTATACGCCGCGGGAGTTTATGAACGTGCACTGGCCTGGGCCCAAAGGGCCGCGGCCCTAGAACCAGAGTATGAACCCGCTGTTGCTGAATTGCAGAAAGAAATTGGTGCAGGGAAAATTGCTGATGCCAATCGAGGCATTCTCCGCCAGGACACACTCTTAGTTTTGGAATCGATGCGGGAAGCGAAAGAATTGGATCCCCGCCTGGCATTGGTGGTAGACGAACATATTCAACGTTTAGAGAAAGTAATAAAAGCTCGTTTGGTGGAAAAACTGGAGCGGCGGGTGCGGGCCGAGTTGGAAGCCGGCGGGTATTTTCTGGACAGCCTTACCCACGCAGACCCCAACTTTATGCCCTACCTGGGGCTGGGGCTCCGCGGTGTCCTTGCCCGGGCCGGCCCGCCAGATAAAACCTATCGTTTAGGTCCCATCAAGCTCTGGGTGTATCGCCGGGAACGGATCAAACCGTTCGCTGTCTATTTTTATGATGATGCCGTGATTAAGGTCTGGTTGCTAAAGCGGATACAGTCCGCCACCCGCTAGATCACCTGGTGCCTTTTTAAACCTGCCAGAATTTCATCCAAGATCACCTTAATAACTCCCCAGGCTGGGACCGCCAGCAGCATCCCCAAAACCCCCCACTGTGAGCCGATGAGGATCACTAACATGACGGTAAGGGGGTGCATCTGCATCGATCCGGATACCACCAGCGGCGAAACCAGGTTATTATCAATGAACTGAACGATGGCAAACATCACGATTATATGCACAATGTAGTACCAATGAGCGGCAGCCACCGGGTCACCGATGTTATTGTAAAGGCTAACTACGATAGCAGGTAAAGTGCCCATAACCGGTCCAACGTATGGAATGATATTGGCTATCCCCGCAATGCCGGCAATTAAGAATGGCGCAGATATATTGGCGTGGAACCCCCAGTTGAGAATGTGCAAGCCAATGACGGACTCGATGGCAATGGCAGTGGCGGCTAACAATTGTCCTCTAATGAATCTGGTGAGATTTAGCGACATCTGGTAGTTAATATTTAAAGCCATTTCGAAATAGCGATTGGGTACCATCTCCAGGATCTTTTTCGTTATGCGATCCCCATCGACTAGGAAAAAGAAAGTTATGATCAAGATGAAGATAAAAGTGGAGACTACATTCACGGCGCCGGCAATGACCGTTTTTATCTGTCCGAAGAATCCGGCTACGATCCGACTGACGTTGGAGGATTTGATTTCAAAACCGGGGACATAGGCTGCGATAGTCGTATTAAAGCGGTCCACCAATTCGTTGATCTTGCCCCCATGAGTTGCCTTCTGAACGGTAGACAGAATTCGGCTTCCTTCTTCCAATAAAGTAGGAATACCCTGCACCAGCATTATCACCAGCACAGCCAGAAAACCCACCAGCAATATAAGGGCTGCTAGGCTGCGCTTAAGACCGCGGCTTTCCATCCAGTCCACCAGGGGACCTAACAGAGTGGAGAAGAATACCGCTAGAATGACTAAGAAACTTACTTTGCCCAGATAGGGGAGAAAGGTCAACAGGCCCCAGAAAGCCAGAATCAACAATCCGAAATAGAAGAGGGTCTTAAAAAGGTGGAAGTTGAAAGCCCGGATGGATTTGAGGGAGATCTCTACAGGTTCCCGGGCGTTCATTTGTTTGCTTCGTCCTCGTTTTGCTTGCAGAGTCGAGTTACCTCAGCCAAGCGTTCGTCAGTTTCCCGTAATCTGACAGCTAGAACTCCTGCTAGAGCTAATAAAATCTTGTTTCCCGTGACCGGTTTGGTCTGTATCAATTTCATCAAATCGGCGTGGAAAAATCCTAATAAGACACTTTTCTCTAAAGCCACGGCCGAGGCCGAGCGGGGAGCTTCATCCAGAAGTGCTAATTCACCAAAGAAATCGCCTTTGGTCAGTTTTCCGAGCAGATTTGGCTCCTGGCCAGGAATTTCTTGAAAAATCCCGATGGTTCCCTGAATTATAATATACATTCCACTGCCGGGATCGCCCTGATGGAAGATTTTCTCCTGGGCTGCATACCGTCGCAGGTGGGCCAGTTGTTCAACATACTTGCGTTCCCGACGAGTCAGATCCTTGAATAAATAAATATTCTCCAGGATCACTTCAGCTTCGCTGCGTTCACGTTGTAATTTTTCTTTAAGGCTTCTGAATAGCATCGTGCCCATAATGTTCACCTTCCGTTAGATGCTAAAAACTAACCACCGTGAGCCATAAAAAAAAGCTCTCCCACTGGTAAGTGGAAGGCTTTTAGGGGATTTGAACGTTATTGAGGGAAAAGGGCGGCTAGTTGATTATGATGTCAACTAGGTTGACCACATCCTGGATAGTGACCTGACCGTCTTCGTTTACATCCGCTGCACATAGTTCTTCAGGCGTCGGCGTTGTGCCCGTGCCTAGGAGGACATTCACCAACCGTACCAGATCAGAAACGTCCATTTGGGTGTCATTGTTGATATCACCAGGGGTGCAGGAAGCTACGTTAGCTGGAGTACAGGTGTAGCTAAAACTAAAGTTGGAACCGTAGGTTTGGGTTACGACCGGGATTAAGGCGCCGAACACGGCATTGCGCATATCCAGAATTATGGAGCCGTCGTTATTGGCATCCAATTCCATGGCTTGCCAGAAAACTGTATCGTCGGCATACCGCACCGCAACCATGGCGGCCATTTGCGTTCCGTCCTCGCCGTTGAAGTCTATTTGTAAACCGGTGGTGTTGGGAGGGTTGAGCCGGATCATACGACAAGCCAAATGCTCCGGAACACTTCCATTGATGGACACGGGATAACTACTATGGGTGTGATACAGCGTGGCTGTAGGGAAACCAGTTATACCCGCTTCATCGTATCCGAACAGGGAATGCCCGAGATTATCGGTTACCGCCCGACTACCGGTAAAAAAGTTCCACACCACATACTCCTGGAAAGCCTCGGCTAAGGTAGTATTCCAGGGGAAGGCGCTTAGGGCCGCCTGATAACTGGACAGCACTGTTTGACCCGTGTGGGTTTGGCGCCAGGTCCAGAAATACTGAATCAACGGTGCGGAAACATAGGAGTTGTTGCCGAATCGCTGGTGGAGAAAGTCCTCCCAGAAATAATCCTCGTATGAACCAGCACCACCATGGTCTAATCCCCAATGGGGATGCGAAAAAGGATCACCATAGCCGGTAAAGTTCAGCATGGAATCGTTTACATAGTCGTAAACGAATTCCTCGGCCCAGGTGGCATCTAACTCAACCCAACCACCCTCGCTCCAATGACTACCGGAATACTGGCTGGCGTGTTTGAATTCATGGGCACAAGTGACCTTCATGGCTCCCCGTTGATTTCCGTCTGGATCCTGGTTGCTCCCGAACCCATAAAAAGTATTGTGGAGTACCAGTCGGGTTCCCTCCATACCATCCACGCCGGTGGTGGTGGTATAGCCATAGGAACTCATGCTCTCGAAACTAACGTTATACATTCCATCGCCGCCGGTAAGGTTAGGACCCACGAATCCGGCACTGTCTACTTCCATCTCCCAGGTATGGTCCAGGTATTCTGCCGCCCACTCCACGTAATCCGGCACACCATCCATATCGCTGTCGGTGGCCGGCACCGCATTGGCTCCGGTAGTGGAATATGTCAAAAGAAAGATGCCGCTGGGACTAGTGTAGGTTGAGCGCAAGTCCATGTCCGGTTGAAGATAGTGGTCACCAATAGCCCTCACCGTTGATGACAATTGAGAACGCAACTCTTCGAACTCTCTGATAATAGGAGTTGCGCAGCGGACTATTACCGGCTGAGCGGGTTTAAAACGGGGATCCATTTTAGTCTGGTCAAACACCAGGTATAATTTGTTTAAAACCTTTTCGTCCAGGGTTATTTGCCCCTGTTCGTAGGCTTGATCAATGAGGGAAATGGTTGGTTGGGACGCCAGAACGGAACCGATAAAAAGTCCACTAAGCCATATTTTCAAAAGTTTCATCTTAACTAATCTCCCGGTCTTTTCGGGCAAATTAAGCTATCTAGCACAGGAAACAATCACACTGTCCCCCGTAGCTGGTTTGTAATCAAGTTGTTAGCTATTTTTTTTCGTTAGTTAAAAGATTTTTCCTAAAACGTAGCCAATTACCACCCCAACGAGCAACACTATGGTTAATACCCGCCCTTGCACGACCTGGGAACCATAGCCCTTCTTTACAAAAAGCACTGAAACGAAATATCCCAGCGCATTGAGAATCCAGAAGAAGGGTATGGAAAGTACTTTTATGATCAAGGGGCCCAGGAAAGGAATCATAGCAACCAAAGCCACGATACCTGTGAACACGTTGGACAGCAGGCCGACCAGCAGAACAAGCCCTGCCATCAAGCGTTTGTCCCAATGTTGGATGATCCCGATATATACAAAAACCATGGCTAACAGGATGAACAGCAAAGGTTGCCAGTAAGCACGGAGAAAGTCGAGGATTTTACGCAACATGGGTCTCCAATTTCTACTGCTGATCAAGGGTTATCAAGTTCCAAATCCACTACTTCCGGGGGAGTACCGAAGCGACCTTTTACGATCAGGCCGGAGGAATCCACCCATAAATCTACTCTTGCACCCGGATGCGCGATATGTCTTGTCAGAATGTCCGTTTTGGCCAAAAACCTACGCCCCCTCGCTGTCCCAACGCGCATTATGAGATGTTGTAATCGCTGACCGCCCGTCTGCTCGAATTGGCGTTCTACGCTCACCTGCCAGATTTGACCCTCAATAAAAACCCGTATCACCGCAGGGAAATCAACGGCAAAGGCCTTTGATTCCAGGTAATGCACTGCAGAAAAGATGGTAAACGTGCCTTTAGGTACTTTGACCTTGTGGCCGTTGAATAAAAAATGGGTGCTATCTTGCCGACGGCCCCGGGTTTGCTGAATAAAAGACCATTCTTGAATGCTTTTGTTCCAGTACTCGGGGGCGAAGGTGGTTGAATCGAAGGTGGTGGAGTAAACATTGTGGAGCTTGACGAATAGCGCGTTCCAGAGTGGCTTGGGCCGGTTGTCATAGCTGATTGTGGTTTTCCCTGCCCGATGTTGAATGTGCTGGATAACATCCACTAGAGGCATGCCTAAAAAGGAAACTGTGTAATGGCGTTGGAGAGTTGTTTGCCCAGGGGGAGTACTATTCCCTAGTGTTTTGGTTATAATTACACTGCAAGCAACCAAAATGAATAAGATCTTTTTCAAGCGGTGTTCCCTTTCCAGCTATACCGGCCCCGAACCCCGGCCAATCCTGTCAGAACCACATATGGAATTTGAAACACAAACCAGAGCGGGAACCATTTCAGAAGTTCCTTTCGTCGAAAAATGCGAGCTCCGGTGAAAAGCATCAGTCCCTCACCCAAAGCTTTGAAGGCCAATAAGGACACCCACCATGGCCAGGAGAATATGGCCAGTAGCGGATTAATGAGCAGTCCTAGGTTAAATAGAAAAGCACTAGTCAGGAAAACGAAGAATCCTGGTCTTTGACGCCATTGGTAACGACTATTGGACGCCCAGCGGATACGTTGCTGCAGTAACGCTTTCAAAGTGGGCTGAGGATTAGTCTCAACGAACGACTCCGGGGAGAATTGAAAAGTCGCCCGGTAACCAGGTATCCCTCCGATGGCCTGTATTAAATAAACATCGTCTCCCGAAAGAAGCTTGGCCACGGGCCAGAAACCATCCACGGCAGCGAACAAAAAGCGACGATAGGCTAAATTCATTCCACTGGCACTCCAGGTAAGCCCATGTTGAATAGCTCCCGCCCCAGCGGCCATTAGACCTAAGAAATCCAAAGCTTGTAAGGCTTCAAACCAGTTCCGGGCGCGAATCCCGGCGAATCCAGCCACCACACCCGTGGTGGGACCAAAAGCCTGCACCATGGATCGCACCCAGGTGGGAGGGACCCGGATATCGGCATCCACACTGCAAATGATTTCAGCCCGGGCTTGTTGGATGCACTGGGAGAGGGCATACTTTTTAGGAGTCATCTCGGGTATGGTCTCTTTAATGCGGATGATGTGCAGCCGTGGTTCACGACGGGCATATTGAGTCAGTATTTCCGGCGTAGCATCGGTGGAACGATCATCAGCCACGAAAAATGTAAGTTTATCCGCGGGATAATCTTGGGCTAACAAGCCCTCTAAGAAACTAGGCAGGTTTTCGGCTTCGTTCCTGGCGGCGCAAACTACCGCCACCGTTGGCAGTTTTTCCGAGGAATCGTTCTTGGGGACAGCTCGTCTTAAGCCAAGCCATAGGAAAACCAATACTCCCAAATAAGCCGATCCGCTTAGTAGGATTATCCAAACCAGCGGAGATGGATTCATTTTTTCCCGGGGTTACAGCAGGAAAAGAGAAGCAATGGAATAGAAGATGGTCAATGCTATAATGTCAGTGGAGGTAGCCACAAAAGGACCGGTGGCAATGGCCGGATCTTTATTGAGTTTCTCCATAATCAAGGGGATCGAGGCGCCCAGAGTGGCTGAAATGCCCATGGCCAAAAGCAATCCTAGATAAACAGTACTTCCAAATTGAAATGCCTCCATGGCGCCCACATCCACTACACCCATCCTGCCTAAAATGTAGGCTACAGAACCGAGTAGGATTCCGTAGAGCAATCCTAAAGAAAGTCCCACTCGGATCTGTTTGAACACTATTCCAGCGGCACGACTCAGTTCCACCCGACCGGTGGCAATCCCGCGTACTATGATGGTAGCGGTCTGCGATCCCACGTTACCAGCCATACCACTGATAAGGGGTTGGAAAGCCGCTAGAGCTAAAACTTGTTGTAAGGTCACCCGGAAACGAGCAATAATGGTGGCTACTAGTAATCCCCCCAACCAGCTTATAAAGAGCCAGGGGAAACGGGCTTTTACATTGTCCAGGGTACTCTTTGAGATAATCTCCCGATCACGACCGGCCCCAGCCATTTGGAAAAAGTCTTCCGTGGCTTCTTCCCGGATGACGTCGATAACGTCGTCCACGGTTACGATACCCAGAAGCTTGTTCTGATCATCTACCACTGGAACGGCCAAGATGTTGTATTTAGAGACGATGTGAGCCACTTCTTCCTGGTCGGTGTGGGTGTGAACCGAGTGCACCTGGGTGATCATGATGTCTTTCAATTTTTTATCGGGCTTACTGGTGATAAGATCCCGCAGCGAGATTACACCAACCAGGTGGTGCCGGTTATCTATGACGTAAAGGTAGAAAACCATCTCCTGCTCTTCTTGATTCTGAATGGAGGCGATGGCTTCTCCCACCGTCAGGTCCTCATGGAGGGCAAAGACCTCGGTGGTCATCAAGGCCCCGGCGCTGTTCTCCGGGTACCCCATTAGTTGTTCCATCTCCTGCGATTCGCTGGCTTTCAAGCGGGTCAGGATGTTCTCCTGCAATTCTTGAGGCAAAAGACGAAGAATCGCCGCTTCATCATCAGCGGAGAGTTCCCGGAACAGCACCAGAATCTTATCTAGCGGAAGTCGAGTCAGGATTTCCTGCTTAAGGGAGTCATCCAATTCTGCCAACACTTGGGCTGCCTGTTCCGCTGTAGGAATCAGTGGGAAAATGGCCTCCCGTTCTTCTTCCGTGAGATGGCGGAACATTATAGCCAGATCGGCGGGGTGTAGTTTGGCTAGCAGATTACTCAGATTGGTCTTTGCATGCCGCCGCAGGAGCCGGCGCATCGCGTCTATTTGTAGATGGAGATCGCGATAAGCCATGGGCGCAAAGGTAACCTGCCACCCCCAGGAAGTCAATTAAGGCCCCGGAAATCGCCAGATTATTTACCTAGGGTGGAAAGCTGCTTGAGAGGGATGAAGTTAGTATTTATCCAAGTGATAGAAATACCAGGGTGTAAGTTGTTAAATATCAAGTAGTAGGAATTAGGACATGGCGCCAAGAGGTGTACAATGGGTGGCAGTCGCTAGGGAGCTGGAGTGCCGACCGGCGGTTGGCTTTATGGGCTTAAGGTTTTGATTTTGAGTACTAAGGTTTTGATTGGTTTACCCTAATTGGTTTTACTCCCAGTTGAAGTTAACTTGCTCCCGGAAACGTGGGCGTGGGTAATTTTCACCGGGGAAAGACATTCGGACACTTGACCGTGGCCGCCTTGCTGTTTCTCTCGACCGCCTTGCCTCAAATTCAATACGAGCGGGGTAGTCTGATGGACTTTATCGGGGGCGGGCCTCCGGGAAACCAACTACCACCGGGCAGCTACGATAATTTCGTCAGCCATGTCAGCGAAGGTATCGCGCGCCCGGGTTATAACGACTATGGACCAGAATGGCTGGATGTACAAACCAACGGCTTTGGCAATTACCGCTACATTCCTGTTGATCAACAAGGTTATGCGCCCACCCTTGCTGCCTGGCGTCAGATTTTTGGGCTTTTGCTGAACGGGGATACGACTTCGGTAGCTACCATGTTGGCCGATTCCATATCATCCTGGCACTATCGATTGGTGATTTTTACCGATACGCTCTACAATCGAGCTTTCTGGCTCCTCCGGGAAGATCTGGATAGCAGCTTTTTTGATCCCAACACAGATAATCCGTTGGATGATGTTCGTGGATCTTTTCGCAACGGTTGGGGTTGCTTTATTTACAATCCCGAAAGTACTCGTCCTTTCGTCATAGTTGAAGTCCCACACCCTTGCGACGATTTCATTGCGCCGTATGTAGCCTTGCGGCTGTTTCTAGAAACAGATGCCGGGGCCTACTTCATTTCAGGAGCAGGACGCGAGGTCCGCTGGACCGGTGATGGTAACTATGACAATAATAAATCCCTCTCCGACCCTTCCCGCAATTACAACACAGTTTTTGAAACCGCCCACGAGGTTTTTTGTGATTCTTTGATGCATTATGGCCCCCATTCGCCCCTTGTGTTGCATATGCATAGTTTTGATAACCTTCGACATGTGGGAAGCCATTCAGTGATTATTTCCGCCGGTTGGGATGCTGGCTATGCCAATAAGCCGGTGCGAGACGTTACTTCAGCCCATAAAGACTTTGTCAATTTCACCCCTGAATATCCCATCACAGCCGGTCTGTTTGGTTTTCACCCTGCAGTGCATGTTACCGATTACTATCAGGTGCATTATGAAGGAGATTTTTTCTACCACGGTGCCCTTGATTCTTTCCCGGTACCTCATGCCGTTGAATTACTGGGGCCCAGTACCGGTGTGCAAATGAACTATCTCCGGCGCTTTTTTCCGCCCTGGCACGTTTACGAACCTTGGGTTCAAGTGGAATGCGATGAAGTACCGCAGTTATTTGAGGATTTGAATTGGTCCTTGGACTCCCTATACACTGGAGATTATCCCGTAACCTGGCGTTGGTTCCAAACTTTGTTGGATTATTACGAACCTTTCGTGCAGGCGGTTAATACGTATTTAGAAGATTGGGAAATGAACCCTGATCATCAACCTCCACCACGGATTGGTGGTTTTCAGGCTTCCTTCACTGCTGGTGATTTCGTAGAGCTGCATTGGCAACCAGTAGATGATACCAATTTCAAAACCTATCGAATTCTGATAAGCGAAACCGGGGTGCCATTCGCTCCTCTGGAATGGGACTTCTCCGACGATCCGGCGATGGGTGACATGCGGTCGGATCACACTCGTATAGAGACTTTGCCTAATAACTTACCTCTGGAGCTAACCATTGTCGCGGAAGACTGGTTCGGTAATGTAAGCCAAGTTTCTGACACAGTTAGGAATTACGCGCTGGAAGAAGATTCCCTGGTGTTGGCACATCGGCCTTTGGGGGCTTTCCCTCTGGTGGCCTGGCCACCCAAGGTTGCAGTTGTAAATCAAGGCGGACTGCAGTTGGACAGCCTATGGGTCGTTGTATGGCGCCAGGGTCGTGACACTCTTAGGGGAGCCTTGCGACCATACGCTGATCGTCACTGGCTGGGAATCTTTCCATGGCCCGGCAGTGAATTGCAGGTTGGCGATACCCTGTACTACTATTTTGAGGGAAAGGATTTCTTGCACCCTGACGAGTTAAAATTCTTCCCGATTAACAACTTTTTTACCTGTGTTGCCAGTGCCGGGGGGTCACAACTATTTCACCAGAATTTCGAGCTGGTGGACGGTGGACTGCAGGATACCACATTTGACGGCTATACGTACTGGCAATGGGGTACACCCTCAAACACCCCGGAACCCCATTCCGGCACTCGGGTATGGGGAACCAATTTGGGTGGTAACTATGCTAACCTCAGTTACGCCACTCTAACGTCACCGGTATATGATCTCAACGGTTATGGCCGGGTAGTGTTCAGTTTTTTTCACTGGTTTCAGATGGAGGCTTCAGCCAGCTATCCAAACCGGGCCTATGATGGGGGTAACCTGGAAGTAAGTCTGGACGGCGGATTAACCTGGCAGTTATTTGAACCGTTGGGTGGTTATACTCACATTGTTCAGCAGAATACCAACACCATGGACGGAGAACCTGTATTTTCTGGCAGTTCCAATGGTTGGCAGCGGGCCATATTCGATCTTACACCCTACGTGAACGATTCGGTCCGTTTTCGCTGGCGTTTTGGTTCTGACCAATCCGTTACAGCCAGGGGTTGGTATCTTGATGATCTGGCTCTGACGGATTCACTAAACCTGGCACCGCCTACTGTCCCGACGTTGATTTCACCACCGGATAGCTCTGTGCTTGAGGCCCAGGCTTTTTTCCTGCTTTGGGAAGAGGCTCAGGATCCAGACGCTGGTACTACTTGCAGCTATCTGTTGCGAATATCTTCAGAGGGCGACAGTTTGCAGATAGATACTTGGTGGCCCTACTATTTTCTGAATCTACCGGATCTTGGTTGGTCATTTATCCAACCCCGTGATTTCATCTGGGAAGCGGCGGCGGTTTCTCAAGGGGATACCACGTGGTGTGAGCACCCATTTCATCTCCGAATACCCCCCCGCTCTTTTTATCCCATTTCTCCGTTTCACTTATTGGAACCCCGAGGGGATACTGTGCTTTGGGATTCGAGCGGGATTTTGCGTTTCCAGTGGGAAAGAGCGAGAGATAATGATGTGGGAGTACATTTAGTCCATGACCTTTTTCTCATCCACCGGGGAGACACTACCCAAGTGTCAGTTACCGATACTTCTTGGGTTGTATCTTTAGATACACTCTTCGGCGACAGAACTGTGACCGGCATGTACACTTGGTGGGTTGTCGCCCGGGATGAGACGGAGAGCAGAAGATCGGAAGAAATATTTCATTTCCGATTCGCTCCTCCCCTAGGTACTGAGCGGCCTGTTCGGTTTCATATTTCTGTTCCTTACCCTAATCCATTCAATAGCGAGCTGATCATGCGATTCGAACTGCCTAGTCCTAGCGAGGTGGATATAGCGATATATGATTTGCAAGGGCGAGAAGTGAAGGTTCTAAATAAAAAAATGCTCTCTGCAGGTCGCCATGCAATTAAATGGCGGGGAAGGGATACTAGCGGGCGATTTGTGGCTTCGGGAGTTTATTTCATACGTATTCGTACAGGGACAGTGGTGCTGGTTTTTAAAGCTTTATATTTGAAATGAATGCTGTTTTCGACGGGTGGATTATCCCGAAGCGCGTTATTACGGCGTTTATTGTAGTTTTAAGCCTAATGTTGTTAATTGTTTGTAGTCCCCCAATGCCACGGGTGAAATTGCCAGCGCGTATAGGTCCTTTGGAGCTTACGCGTCAGGTGATTCTCCCCCCCAACCATGAAAAACATTTACGACAAACGGTAGTGGGTTTTTATGGCGGAATAACAGACAGCAATCTCCTACAGGTTTATATTTACGATAATATAAATGCTGCTTTTGCAGCCTGTTTTACGAAGTCTATGAGCTTTGCCCAGGTGCGCTCCGGGGCATCTGAAGTCCGTTTCTTATACGACCGGAAAAATGTAATCCATCTCGCCCGCAAAGAGAGGGGGTATTATCGCCAGATATTTCGCGAGGGCGAAATAGTGGTGTTATGGCAAGTTCGTGACTCTTTAGCCGAGGCCACGGAGAATGAAATTCTCCAACTTTCTTTTAAATAGGTAGTCTTTTTCAACAGTTGGCAAGGAGGCTGTACCTTGCCAAGACTTCTTTGAGTTGATCAAAAGTGTATGGTTTGCCGATGAATTCATCGAACCCTTTTTGGGGAAGCTTATCTAGTACCTCTTGCCAGAAGGCGGTTACTGCTAACATTGGCTTATCTTTGAAACGTTCGTCTTGTTTTAAGCGTTCCCCCAATTCCAAACCTGACATGCCTGGGCCTAAGGCGATGTCTAATAACATTCCATCGACAGTCTTATCCTTCACCGCTTCCAAAGCAGCTTCTCCCGTGGCAGTGACAACGGCTTCTATCCCCAGTTTCTTGAGCAGTAGCAACAAATACTGCCGGGATGCAGGATCATCCTCCACAATAAGTACTCTGATTCTTTTCGGAGCTTTCATTGCCACATTCATGATTCTGCCCTTACCTTTTGAATAACCCGATTTTTACCTTCTCTCCTCCGCTGACTTCGACTTTTATCACATACGCCTGATCCCCCCAAATCAAAGCGCATGGATTACAGCCGGTTAATTAACTTAAATAGATTGGTCACCCTGGCGAGTGATGGAAATCCCCCCGATACCGATAAGCTCTTTCAGCATCCATTTGCTGTAAATCTAAAGCTTGGAACTCTTTAGGAAAGAGTTTTTTAGTCCAGTCGCTTAAAAAATTACTTTAAGTGATTTTCGGAAATATAGGTGGAAATCAGAGGGTGGTTTATTAAGGATGTCTTACGAATGCCAAGGAACTACCATCGTGGTGGCTGATGTTAGCCATTAGCGTCTAAACCTGGAGATGATCATCTGGTTCAGTTAGTACCGGCCGAAAAGTGTAGCCGGCTTAAATGAGAAAAACCTTGTGGGCTCTCAGGGATTCGAACCCCGAACCGACGGATTATGAGTCCGTTGCTCTAACCGTTGAGCTAAGAGCCCAGGCCAGGCCAAAAAGCGCGCTAAAATAAAGGCCGTGAATAGGGACGTCAAAAAGAAAAAGGAACCTAGCGAATAAACTATGAATAGAATTCGATGGGGTAGCAGTAGCTAAATCCAAACACAGTATTACATGAACCGCGATTGGAGTGGGGTTGATTATTATGAACCTGTCGCTGCCAGCGACCAACCGGTGCGACCCTGGCGCAGTCCGATTAGCAGCGAATTTTGCGGGCTTTCATTGATCAGTTCCTGCTGAAGGGTGTCAGTTGTATTAAACCGCCAGAGCAATTTCAGAGCCCCCAGCATCTGAGGATCCAGATGTTGGAGTAGTTTGTCCGGATGTGAGGAATGAAAACTGATTTCGGAGGCCGGCAAATCCATCTGCCAGAACCGAACCTCATCAAGCAGGCCAGTCCAGGTGTTATCCGGATAATTCGCACCCGGATCCCAATCTCCACCGATTAATACTTTTCGGCCCGTAATGGAGAGAGTGGTATTCAGATTCTTATTAAGGATTCGGCTGCCGTCTACAAAAAGTTGTAATACGCCTGCCGCTGAATAAGTGCAGGCCAGATAATGAAATTGTCCGTCTAAAACGGAAGCAGACCCTCCGGCGCGATAGAGTTCCTCATGGAAAGCTACGATTATGTCCGTCCCGCGAGCCGGGTCCAGATAAATTGCAAATTCGTTACCCAGAGTAATGTTAGGGAACATCAGAATTGCAGGGGCATCCGGCCCTAAGGAGTCAATCCGAAACCAGAATTCCCAGGTAAAACTGCTGTCCAGCCAGGCAGAGGGAAAGGTATCCAAGTATACGTAACCCGCAGTGGAAGGAGAGTATTGCAATTGCAGTGATTGGTAAACCGGCGCAGGTTGGCTGCAAGTCACAACCAGCCAAGAGAATAGGACAAGCGGCAAAAACTTAATATAGGGTTTGTACTTCAATGACATTGCTACGATCAGAGTAATTGCCATAAGGGTCGCGGGCCCAGATAGCAAAGTAATACAAAACACCGCTACCCAGACTATCCACGGTGGTGGAAGTTTGGCCATGAACCACAGCTCGTAAAGTAGCCTCATCTAGAGTTAAAGTGGTGGTGTCAAGGCTGCTATACAGAAGATAGGTATTACCCGGCTGGGTGGCTGCCCAGGAAAAGTCGGCGGAATGGGCTGTGATGTTGGTGGCTGGGTTCAGATAGACAGTTGCGGGGTGTATCCCTTGACCTTCGTAATTTCCACTCATATTGCCAATTTCATAATTGCCATGGGTGTCCCAGACGGCCACTTTGTAGCCTACAATGCCGTTAGCGTGATATGTATTCAGATCGACATATTCTTTAGTCTCGATGCTGAAAATGTCCAACACTACAGTAGAGTCCAGATAGCGGGGGGTCCCCGGTAATGGGTTAGGTAAAGTCTGATTCAACCAAATGGTGTCTGCGCCCTGGATAATGAATAAGTTGCTATAACGGTACAAGGTGTAATGATCAAATAGTTTTTCAGGGGAGGCGACCCAATCCCATTGGACAACCAGCTGTCCAGCATTGTTGACTGATACGCTGGTTATGTTGGCGCGACTTATTTCCTGAACCGTTTGGGTCAGGGTTCCACTTAAAGCCCTTCCACCGTTGGTGTCGGTTACAGCCACTGCATAGGTGTACAGGATATTATACTCTAAGTCGCTTGTATCCAGGTAGGAGGTCTGTTGTTGATTATATACGGTGCCGACGGTGGTAAGGCTTTGACCCGGAGCAGCACGCAGGATTTCATAGGTAACAAAGTCATTCTCAATTGCCTGGTAAGTGGTCCATTCCAACTGCATGGTATATCGCCCAGGTGTCAGCTGTAATAGTGTAACGGGAGTAATACCCAAAGTAGTTACGGAAATCGGATCGCTGGCAGCTTCTTCCACGCTATCGAAGGTCACTATCCGATAAGCGTAAGTTTCATTTTCATCCAACCCCTGATCTGTGAAAAAAGTGTCCTGAGGAGCCAGAACAGCCACCGTATCGCAGGGTAGATAAAAGTTTCCCACTTGGCGTTCCAAACGGTAGCCCAGCAGATCAGGGTCGTCAGAGTACTGCCAGGCTAAGGAGACGGTATATTTAGTTGTCTGCAGTACCGGGTAGAACACTACGGGCTGCAAACTGTCGGTCTCAGCAGATACGGTCTCTGTGGCATACGTTACACCATGAGTATCCCTGATCAGTAACAGATAATAGAAACGAGTGTGTTGAGGTAAATCCTGATCCCAGTAGGTAACACTGTAGCGATCTTGCGTTTGGAAAATCGGCCCTCTACTGGTATCTACCTCTGGCAGTGTATCACGATATAAACGGTAGTCCTGGAAATAGAAGTCGTCTGACTTATTCCATAAAAGTTCAATACGATGCTTTTCTTGCCGGCCAATCTGTAAGTGGACTGTGTCGGTAACGGCACTGGTAGCACCCTTAATAACGTTGGAGAGGGGCGACCGCAACGAGTCGTCCCAAACATAAAGTCCGTAATAGTAACTGACGGGATGATTTACCGTGAAAGAATCGATCCAGGAGGTTTGCGTACGGTCGTAAATCTCAGCCACCAGGGTTGAGGTATCCGCGACCGCTGAATCGGGGCTGCGATAAAGAGCGTAATGGTTGAAATTCCAGTCGACTGATGCCTCCCAAGTAATTTCCAACCGATATTTATCGAAACCGGCCTGGGTGCTGGGGGGAGCTACATTGATGAGTTCCACTGGTAGGGGCGGTACGCCCCGGTTATCTACGATGATGGTTATACTATCTGTAGTGCCTTGGTTTCCCCCTAAATCCCGCGCCATAGCCCATAAAAAACTGAGGGTGTCACCATCAGCGTAGGCCGTGGTGTTGAAGGAAAATTCCCAGTAATCATTTTGGGAATGGTAGCTCCCTTTGCCCAGGGTGTCGGAATTCAGAAAGAAAATGACGTCAGCAACCGTGTTTTCATCATAAGCTCGAACCCTTAAAGGGTAAGCACTGGAAAGCCGCGCTAGGTTCTGGCTGGGTGCTAGAAAATACACCAGTGGTGGAGTTGTGTCCCGTGCCTGAGGACTTTGGCAGGAGCTCAGGCTAGACAGTACGAGAAAAAGCCCAGTCACGATCAGTAATAAGCTTTTCCAGTTATTAGTTGCGAGCAATTTGCCAGTGAAAAGAGGAGTCATTTAAGTTTCATCTGTTGGCTTTTAAGTTTCTGAATAGCCCTGAGGAGCTTTTCAACATCCTTACCCTGTTTTTCGGCCTCCTTGAGCTGCCGCCGGAGTGATTCCAATTCCTGTCTAATTTTTTCGCGCTTCAAAGTGCGATAGCAATCCGCCGCCAAGCGTAACTCAGCCTCCGCCGGTAGGGTCTCAGCTTCCGCAATCAAACCGGCCAGGAAATTACGTAATTCAATATTTTCTATCTCATCCAGAAGAGCTTCTCGGCGCAAAGGGAATTCCTTGCGCAATCTTCCACGCAAAAATTGAAACAGCTCGGTGTGAGTCAGCTCATGCAAGAAATTATCATCTAGAGTCGTGAGCAGCCAGTCCAGGACTTCCTGGTTTTCACTTAGATGCAGGCGTAGTAACTCATGCTCGGCTTTTTCGCTGCCCCGCTGCATTTTGGTTACGATACCGGCTGTAGGCCCTTTTCGGGTGGCGGTTCTGGGTGTAGCGCGCTGCAACAATTGCCCTAAAGTAGTTTCGGCTACTTGGGTGGCTTCGGCTATTTGCTGGATTAATAGCTGTTTTATCAGTGGGTTGTTCAGTTGAGCTATTGTTTGGATCAACTGTTGCAGAAAACGGCTCTTAGCGGCAGTACCAATTAATTCTTCCCCGTGAGCTTGGACCAGGAAGGGGACTAACTCCTCAGCTTGGGATAAAAGTTCTTGAAATTCGACCTTTGTATGCTCGTTGAAAAAGCTGTCAGGATCATCTCCGTTAGGTAGTTTGACAACTTTTACTTCCAAACCAGCATCCAATAACAGAAAGCCCGCTCGTTCTGCGGCTTTTATCCCGGCGGCATCTTGATCGTAGCAAACCCATACTCGGTCGGCAAAACGGGCTAACAACCGGGCCTGGCGGGGGGTAAAGGCCGTACCGGAACCGGCTACCACATTTTGAAAACCTTCCTGGAACAGACGCATAAGATCCAGGTACCCCTCCACCAGGATGGCGCTTTTTGTTTGCCGGATAAAATCTTTAGTATGTTGCAGACCATAGAGTACTTCGCTTTTATGATAGATGGGAGTTTCTGGGCTGTTTAGGTACTTGGCACTTTCACCGGCCGCTAAGGTACGTCCTCCAAACCCAATAACCCTACCTTGCAAGCCATAGATGGGAAACATTAACCTTTGGCGGAAACGGTCATAAAAGCCGCCGCCTTCTCGGGGGACTAAGAGCCCCGAGTTTTCCAGCACTTTTCTGGGCAATCCCATACGGCCCAGCTCCAGCGTCAGGAAATCCCATTTGTCGGGAGCGTACCCCACCCGAAAATGTTTCCAGGTCTTTTCCTGGAAGCCACGCTTTTCCAGATATCTCCTGGCTGCAGCCCCTTCTTGGCTTAACAGTTTGTTTTCATAAAGGCGGGCGGCCTTTTCCTGAACGTTGAAAAGCAATGCCCGTTCGTCCTGAGAAGTTCCACTAACTTTTGTAAGCTGTAAAGGTATAGAGGCACGCTCGGCCAGTAATTTGACTGCCGCCGGAAAATCCAGCCCTTCAATTTCCATGATGAAGTGAAAAACATTGCCTCCGCGGTTGCATCCGAAACAGTGGAAAATCTGACGGGCGGGATTAACGCTGAATGAGGGTGTTTTCTCCTGGTGAAAAGGACACAGCCCAAAAAAGTTCTGGCCGCTGCGTTTCAGTTGAACATAGTCGGATACAACCTCGACGATGTCGTTGGCTTCGCGAATCTGGTCGATTGTTTCGGGTGGGATGCGAGCCATCACTCACACCAGGTAATAGTTACGACAGTGGAGATTTTCCATTAATCCAGCTCCACAATAGTGACTCCCGAGTCCCCGGCTCCGTAAGGAGCAAAGTTGAATTTCTTGACCGCAGGATAGCGGGAAAGCACTTCTTGTACCATCTTAGCCAAGATCCCTTGCCCTTTGCCATGAATGATCTCCACTTGCCCCAAGTTATCCAATAAGGCTTTATCAAGAAACTGCTCTAGCTCCTGTCGCGCTTCATCGGCACGCATTCCTCTGAGATCCAGACGAGAACGGGAAGGAGCCTGACGGTATACGGTTACAGGTTGAGATTTGGAGGAGGAAGTGCTTTTATCAGGCGGAGTAGCGGGCTCTAGTTCAGCGGCCGGCAGTTGGACTTTTTTATCATCGAAGGCTACCCAGGCCTTGCCGCTGGAGGAAAATTCCACCAATTGCCCGCTCCGCTGGAGCTTGGGTACATATACCCAGCTTCCCACTTGGATAGCTTCTTTTTCCTTAGATGGTGCACGACTAAAGTTCTCTCGTTGTCGTTGCAGCTCCAGTTCCACCCGCCGGAGATGCTCCCGGGCCGCTTTCCTGCTCGCGTTATCGGCTTGTTTTACCCGGATGTCTTTAACCAGATGCTCCAGCTCGCGACGGGCTTGCGCCAGCCAGCGCTCGGCTTCAGCTAAAGCCTCCTGGCGGGCTTGGTGACGATTGCGCTCGGCCTCTTTTATAGCATTTTCCAGGGTTTTCTGCTGGGCCTGCTGTTGGGTAAATTGATCTTGCAATTTTTCTCGTAAAGCCTCGTTTTCCTTGATAACCTGCTCCAGATGGCTGAGGAGTTGCTCCAGGCGATTTGTTTCGGATCCGGCGAGACTCCGAGCGCGCCTTACCAGGTGGGCTGGTAAACCATAACGGCCGGCAATTTCTAAACCGTAACTTCCTCCGGGCAAGCCCAGTTTGAATCTGAACAGCGGCCGCAATTCGCGAGAATCGAAAAGCAGGCTCCCGTTGACGATTCCGGGAGTATTTTGGGCAAAACCTTTCAAAGAGCTGAGATGGGTGTCAGCTACCGTCAAACCAGCTTGATTACTGAGCTTTTCTAATATTGCCTGGGCCAGAGCAGCCCCCTCCTGAGGATCGGTACCCGTTCCGATTTCGTCCAGAAGTACTAAACTGTGCTTGTCAGCTTCTTCCAGAATCCGGGCCCAAGTGCGGATATGAGATGAAAAGGTGGATAGGTTTTCTGCAACACTTTGCCAATCGCCGATGTCGGTAAAGACCGCGCTCCAGAAGGGAGAAATCCATTCTTTAGCCGGGAAAGGCAAACCACAACGTAAATGCAGCGCCGCCAGGCCGATGGTTTTCAGAGCTACTGTTTTGCCCCCGGCATTGGGCCCGGAAATAAGCAACACGGATATTGAGGGATCCAGTTCCAGATCCAGCGGAACCACATCCTGTTGCAGAGCCAGGACAGGGTTTCTAGCCCTTATCAGTTTGAGACCTTTGCCGTGAGGATTCAAGTGGGGCAGAGTCCCCTGGTATTCTAGGCTGTATCGGGCCAAGGCAGTGAAATAATCCACCTGTGCCAAAAAATCGGCGGCGAACTCGAGGTCAGCTTGTAAATGCGCGGCCCATGAGCTCAATTCAGCCAGGATGCGGTCCTGTTCCCGGCGTAGCTCCAGCTCCATGGAGCGGATCTGATTATTGCGTTCGATAACCTCATAGGGTTCTACGTAAGTGGTGGCGCCAGTATTGGACTGGTCAACGATGATGCCCGGTAAGCTTCGTTTGGCAAAGGTCTTGAATGGCAGAACCAATCGGCCCCCTTTTATGGTGGGCTGATCATCGGATAACAAGCCTTGCTCGGCTAGTTTTTGAGCCAGGGTATGGATGTACTCTCTGGCGGCCTGCCTAGCTTGATCGATACGCCTACGTAACGAAGCCAGCAAGGGGGAGGCTGTATCCAACCATTCCCCTTGGGGAGAGAAAGTTCGTTCAATTCGGGCGGCGAATTCCCGATGGGGTTCCAGCAGTAGTGCCTTTTCTTTCCAGGGGTTGGGATCAGCTTGTTTGAAATAACGCTTCAGTTCATCTGTAGCGCGACATAAACGCCCCAGCTGCCACAATTCTTCTATGGCTAGCACCGCCCCTTCAAGATGCAATCTGCGAAAAATAGCTGCCAGCCCCGTGATTTCCCGGAGGGGCGGTAAGTTGTGGCGCTGAATGATGGTAATCAGATTCTCTAAGCGCTGGTAATGGAGTTCCAAATGGGTCTTATTGCCGATGGGAGCTATGTGTTTTAGTGCTGTGGCGGTTTCTTGACTAGTTGATAGCTCGGCCAGGTGATTCAGGACTGCTTCGAAGTCCAGTTGCTCTGCAGCGTGCAGAAACCAGTCCGGAGCCGTAGCTTGGCCGGCGTTGGAGGGGGTCATTTACGTTGAGTAGGGAACTGAGAGGGAAGTTTTGGTAGGGGATTTTGGGGGAGGCGGGATTTCAATTTATCGGCGGTTTCCTGAATCAGCTCCAGTTCGTCTTCCAGGCTAAAAATGTCCACAAGTGTACCCTGGAAAGTAATTACCAGAGGCGCCAAGCGGGATTGCTGTTCCCAATCATGGGTCCATTCCCGCGGCATGAAGTCGATTACCCAGATAACAGCGGAAAGGATAACCGTAGCTTTTACCAGGCCGAAGAGCAAGCCCCCCAATCGATCTACCCATCCTAATAGCAACAGACGGATCGTTTTTCGTAGTATGCTGGCCAGAGCGTGGAACGCGTACAGAACAACCAGAAAAATTACCGCAAAGCTCACCACAGTTTGGTATTTAGGAGCCAGATTGAACAATCGACCTAAGAATTGGGCAACTTGGGTGTTGTAATTCAACATGCAGTAAATGGCTCCCATAGCCCCGATCAACTTCATAGCACTTTCGATGAAACCAGCCCGCAAGCCGGTGAAGCCGAACCAGCCTAAAACTACAACACCCACTATGTCGAACAGATTACCCATCAGCTCAAAGCACGCTTGACCATTTCCTGCACTTGGCGACCATCGGCTCGACCATCCACCCGTTTCATGAGCACTGGCATTACTTTGCCTAAATCCCGTAGACTGGAAGCACCGGTTTCTTGGATCACTTCTTTGACCAGCTTAGTCAATTCGGCCTCACCCAGAGGTTGAGGTAAAAATTGGTGTAGATAATCCAGTTCCGCCCGTTCCTGGGCTACCAAATCCATTCGCTGCCCTTTTTCGTACGCCGCTATGGATTCTCGCCGCTGTTTAACCAGGGATTGAACTACTTTTAAAAATTCTGCTTCTTCCAGAGCTCTTCCCAATTCTATCTCGCGCTCTTTTATCCGGGCTTTCAAACTTCGCACCGCTCGCAGCTTATCATCATCGTGGTTTTTCATTGCCGTTATCAAATCGCTGTTCAGCTGTTCAGTGTAATTCATGATAACTCCCCTTATGCAGCAGGGAAAATAAGATTGCCAGCGTTGCGGGGAAAACGTTTTCCCATATAAAAAACTGAAGGTCCCGTAATGGGACCTTCAGCCAGTGTTTCCATTTGTTGTAGGTTTGAGAAGTCTACTGACCCCCAGTTTGTTTTTCCAACTCTTTGAATGCCTGAGTGGCCTTCCATTCGGAGTATAAAGCCGCCTCGTTCTGGATGGCATTTGCCAGGGATTTGTTGAAGGCGTCTTTTTTCAGACCAATCAACATGTACACACGATAACCGCCACCAGATTTTTGGTAGGGGTATTGTTTGATGACCGTGATGCCGGAGAAGGTGTTATTCGTTATGGTGGTACTGGCCTGCTGATAAAAATCAACCACCTGAGTATTTTCATCCATACCGGCTTCCTGAGTCATCTGCCGCACCATGCTTTTAACTTTGGCTTTCACCCGCTGGGAAAGCTGAACCATGGCCTCTTGTTTTGCCTTGTTAATGGCGATATTCATCTGGCGCGAATCGCCGACACCTACGGCATAGATATAGGTGTCGTCCTCTTCAGGTACATTTGCAAACCATTCGGGCACGTCCATGGGGGTCTGAGGATTAACAGCTTGTTTCCTGCCTGGCATGTCACTAGGACCTTTGGAACCACCACAGGCTAGAAATGCCTGTACCAGTAAAGCAGTTAAAATGAAGCTAAGCGTCTTTTTCATCACCAAATTCTCCTTTTTAATCTGTTCATAGCCAAATATTAGTCTTTTTAAATATTAAGTAGAACGCTT
>CAYXZO010000027.1:0-32330 GCA_964469505.1 uncultured Lentisphaeria bacterium
AACGACGACGGTAAGGCAACAATTCCGAATGAAATCTACCATCTCTACTACGAGGAACCTGAACCCCCTTCGAATTGCCCATGAGGATTAGCAAGTCCCTGTAGTAACAGCCGTTGCTTTTTGTCTGGGGATGATCTTCTAAGTAAGCTCTACGTTCTTCCAGCAGCATTTTCTCTAAAATTTCCTTAATATAGCTCCCCAGTGCTTATGAAATCCTACCGTTATTTTTAATTGTTTCAGCCTCCTTTCTTTTTTCAAATCTTTCTCCACAGGAGGCTGATTTACTACTTCAACTAGTAAACAAGACACAATTAATTTTACACTATAAAAAATTTAGGATGAGTTATATCTTTTTTACGTCTGTGAACTATTTGCGCTTATCTGCTCTTTACCAGTAGATATAATCAATCTGGTTTCTCAGCACTCCCGCTGCCACAATTCAATCAGCACGCCCCCCGTATCCCGGGGATGAATAAATTGAATCAAGCTACCGTGAGCTCCCTGTTGGGGTTCATCATAAAGCAGAGTCAAACCGGCGGCTTTTACTTTGTCACTTATCGCTTTTAGATCGTTAACTTCCAAGGCCAGGTGGTGCAAACCAGGGCCGCGTTTGTCCAGAAAGCGTTTGACAGCCGTATCTTCCCCCAAAGGTACCACTACTTCCAGGGTTGGGGCCGATCCTCCAGGTTTAAAAAAAACCACTTCAACCCCTTCCGAAGGTACTTTTTCCGAACCGGTGCAGGCGATACCCAACACTTCAGAGAGGACAAAGCGCAACTTCTCGGCCTGCGGTTGAGCAATACCGAGGTGTGCGATTCCAATTACCCGACCTTCATCGGCCATACATCAATACCTTTCCAGTAACAGGCAAATGCGGTCCTGGATGCGGTTTATTTCACGGGTGGGGATAGTGTAATGGTTCACCATCAGCGAAAAAACCAGCCATTTCTTGTGCCTGGTGAGCAGATAGCCACTCAGAGAGCGAACATATTCCACGTATCCGGTTTTAGCCCACAAATTACCCTCTAAAGGTGTTCCCTGCATACGATGCGCCAGAGTGCTGTGCTCCTCTCCGGGGGTGGCCAGGGAGGCCATATAAATAGCCCGGTAGGGATGTCGCCACATCATTTGCAGCAATGAAACAGTATTCGCGGGAGCCACCAGATTGTGTCGGGAAAGCCCTGAGCCATCCACGATCGTCAGGTTTTGAGTATCCATTCCCAGCGAATCGAACAGAGCCATCTCCACCTCGATACCGGCTTCATTGGAACCTTCCCCCCGGAACATAGCCCCTAAAGTGCGCTGCAAGCATTCGGCGATGAAGTTCTGACTGGGCTTGTTCACCTTGGCGATAATTTCACTCAAAGGCGGAGAGTAATGAGTGAAAAGGGGTTTCCATCGGTCATCGTAATGTTTCTCTTCCAGAATATCATCTCCATCCCGCGGCTGGCCCCGCACTTCGATTCCGGCGCGCTGGAGATATTCTTTTAAAACCCATACAGTAAATAGAGTGGGGTTCTCCACCGTGAGGGCGTCCCATTTCACACCGGTAGACCGGGGGTACCATCCGCGAAACCAGCCTAGGTTGCGCCCCCGCTCCCGGCCGCTCTTCCATTCCGGCAGGGTATCTACATCCGTGGTGATCAGCTCATTATCCAGCTGCAAATAGCTGGTGGGAGGGAACTTTTCTAGTTTGACCGGTGATCCCACTTTGGTGGGAGTTATGCGGATATCCACGTAATTCTCGTTGTAAGAAAGCCCAGTGATTTGGGCCGCGTAGTAATAGGGTTCATCGTCCCAGCTCCAACCATACCCCAGAGGTTCATCGGTGAAAACATCATCATCACCGATGATATCGCCATCGATCCGCCGCACACCGTGGGCCAGTAGCGAGTCGGCAAAAGCCAGGTATAGCGAATCGTAGTTATGGTCATAGAATCGCCAGGACCAGGTGGGATCTCCACTACCCCTGATGATAAGATTACCACGAAGAACACTGTCAGGAGTGATTTCGCCATCGATATAGAAGGTGGTGGCGTATCTAAAATCAGGTCCCAAAAGGCACAGGGCAGCAGCAGTAGTGTACAATTTCATATTGGAAGCCGGCATGAACAAACGCCTGGCATTGCGTTCATAGATCACCCGATCGCTCCCTGCCTCCCGCACCGAGACCCCCCAGAAGGCCATATCCACTCCGCTATGTTCAATAAGGGTATCCAGGGCATAGGCCAAACGCATGCGATGGCCGGCCAAGGCGGGAAATCTGGGTAGGGGCGATACATGGGGCTTCTGGATGGTACAAGCCGCCAGAAGTAAACCGACAAATCCTAAGCTAAACCTGACCGAGATATTGGAAGTCAACGCTGTGGTTTTACGCTCCATTCACCAGCCCCTTATTGAAGAAGAATTAGAGCCTCTGGTTCAAGCCCAATGAACTCCGGTGCGGGGACGTACCCCCGTGCCGGGGGCGTTGGTCAAAATCAACCTACCTTTATGATTCAAAACCCCCACAAAGGGGTCATCAGCCAATAGCATATTGCCATCCAGATCCAACCAACGGGCCAGACCCGCCAGTTGAGCCATCATACTTATTCCCACAGAAGTTTCTACCATACACCCCAACATTACTTCCAAACCATATTTTCGGGCCAGGCTGATCATTTTCAACGCGTTGGTAGGACCGCCGCACTTCATCAATTTGATGTTGATTCCGTGAAAAGCATCTTTTAACCCTCCCACGTTTTCAGGTCGAACCACATTTTCATCCGCCACCAACGGGAGGGGAGAAAATTCCTTCAGCTCAGCAGTTAATCCCAGTTCAGCTGCGGGAAAAGGCTGCTCCACGAACTCCACACCCTGCTCCGCCAACCATGTCAGCATCTCCATAGCTGGTCTAAGGCTCCGCCAGCCTTCATTAACATCTACCCGCAAGAGCCGATTGGTGTGCTTTCTAATGGTTTGGACTATTTCGCGATCATGATCCGTGCCCAGCTTGATTTTAAGGATGGGATAAGCCGAGGCCTCCTGGAGCTTCTCTGGCAGCTCTTCCAGGTCCGAAATGCCGATGGTGTAACTAGAAAGTGTAACCGCTCGGCTCCCGCCCCACAAGCGCCATAGCGGAATTCCCTTGCGGCGGGCATATAAATCCCAATAAGCCATGTCCACCGCCGCCTGCAATGCAAAACTGGAGGGGAGCAATTCCTCCAAGCGAGTCATTCGATCCTCGGCGGCTTCCAGCGGGAGCTGTTCCAACTCATGGTGGTGCTGTTCTAATAACTCCCGCACCTGTTTCGGTGTATCCTGGTAACGCCTTGAAGGCGCTGCTTCCCCATACCCGATGTGCTCTCCATCCGTCAGCTGCAGGATAAATACTTCATAGGCTATCCGCCCTTCCCGAGCGATGCGGAACTCAAACTTGGGATGGATTACATGGCGGGTCCATTTTAGAGCTAATTTCATGGTTTTAACCCCCTATTCAGGGCCGAAGAAAACTTTCTCCGGAAACATCGGCCCCTGGAAAAATCCGCGCCGGGGCTTATTGCACAAGGATTTTATTTAAAGCCCCGGCGGGGCCGTAAGTGGAGGAATTCCAGAATGGTTGACGCTAGAACCCCGGTGGGCTGATTCACCAAGTCCTCTACGGGTAACCCCGTTTCCCGCCTGATCCGGGCAATGATCGCCGCTTGCTCACCCTCCGACACAGGATCCAAAAAGAGGGAAACGCCCAGCACCCTGGCCGGTTTGAAAGGCCTTAACAGCGCTTCATGCCACTCCACCAGAAGCTTAACCGGCGGAATGGGATCGCCGAACGCATTTTTAAGTCGCCCGGGTTGATGGCAGAAAATCATGGCGTCGGGCATCGTGCCGTGAAGTAATCCAAGTGTTACACCGGAGAATCCGATATGGTTGAGAGCTCCCTGCCCCTCCACGATGATTAACGGCGTCTGACCATCAACCTGCTCCAGTTCGGCTTCGATGGCACCGGCCACAAAATCCGATACTATGGCGTCCACAGCGACTCCCCGTCCACTGAGGGCAATTCCCGTTTGGCCGGTACCGACAAAGAGCGTGGGTAGTCCCCGAGCTTGTAAAACTCGCTGGAGTTCCAAGGAAGTGGTCATTTTACCCACATTGGCATCACTACCCACCGTCAGCAAGACTCGTGAGCGGCGTTTTTTCCAAATACCCCTGGCCACCTGTAACTTCTCGGGTGGACGTCGTAAATCCCGTATCAGATCCCGAAAGGGGCGAAACTCCGGATCATCAGCCAGAAAATAGTGCAGACCGTTCCAAACTTCCATTCCCTGTCGTAGTGCCTGAAGCAAATCTCCCCGCCAACCAGGATCCAAACGGCCCCCTGTGGGTGCAATTCCGATAACCAATACATCCGGCTTAAAAACCAAGGCCTCCGTCAGGCTCGCTACCACTGGAATCTCACCTCCGTACCCCAACACTTGCTGAGCAGTTTTCCCTGCTTGCGATGGATCCAAAACAGCGACCACTTCCGTATTACGGTATCGGATAAAGGCGTTGGCGGTTTTGCTAGTTAAAGGTCCAAAACGCCGAGGGGCAAAAAGCAGGAAACGCCTGGGTTGCATAAGGGAGGGATTAGTCATTAGAAGAAATTATAAACCGCCTTCCCGAATCCATAAATAATCAACCTATATCCATCGGTTCCAAGATATAGGTGGCTTGCTGCACCAACGGGTTGAACCAGAATTCGGAACCGTGACGGACAGTCTGCAAAACTTGCCAGCCCTGTTTGCTAAATATCTCCTTCCACTGGGAATCACTCCGTCCGAGACCATGCTGCTCACTGGAAAAAAGATTCAGCAGATGATCCATGGCGGCCGTCACCCGGCTGCGGAGGGGAGATTCATACAAATCCTCGGCAATTATCCAACGCCTAGCCAAAGAAAGCAGGTTACTTAGCTTCGTTTCACAAGCGGGGATATGGTGCAATACAAAGAGAGCGATCCCACAGTCAAAGGTCCCTGGTCGAAAAGGAGGCCGGCGGCCATCGTAGAGTACTGGTTTGATTTCCGGCACCAGGCTCAAGTCATAAACATCCAATGGGACCACGTGGTAATTATGCCGTCGCAATATTTTAGTGAAAATACAACTCCCAGGGCCTAACTCCAGAATACGGCCTTCAAGGGGCAGCCAGGGGCGAATGCGTGCAAAAATCCGTTCCGCTCGGTGAGCCAAAACAGGACGCGCTATGTGTCGGCCGATGAATCTGATGGGAGCTAGAGCCGGCAAAGCTGTCGGTTTTGGCTTATTCTCCGGTGAAATTGGGTTTGCGTTTTTCCAGAAATGCCCGGGCGCCTTCGATACGATCACGGGTGTCGAATATATCCCGGAAAGCCTGGGCTTCAATTTCCATACCTTGATCCAGGGGCAAATGGTAGCCCTGGAAGACAGCCTTCAAAGTATATTTAAGGGCCTGGGGTCCTTGAGCCGCAAGCCGTTGGCCGATTTTCCCCACTTCATCCAGCAATTCACTGGCCGGAAAAACTCCATTCACCAACCCGATTCGATAGGCTTCCTGGGCGTCAATCATGCGACCGGAAAGCAGCAAATCCAGTGCATTACCGACTCCCACCAGACGAGGCAAACGTTGGGTGCCGCCATACCCGGCAATGATACCTAGCGTAACTTCCGGCTGACCGAACTTGGCATTCTCGGCCGCGTAGCGCAGATGACAAGCCAACGCCAGTTCACAACCACCCCCCAGCGCATAACCATTCACGGCCGCAATGACTGGTTTTTCGGTCTGTTGAATGCGCAGGAACAGCTCCTGCCCCCGCCGGGCAAAACGATAAGCCTCCTCGGGACTGAGCTCAGGGAACTGACCGATATCGGCCCCGGCCACAAACGCTTTCTCGCCGGCACCGGTCAGAACTATCACTCGTACCTGCTGGTTGCTTGCGACTTCCTCAAAAGCCGCTTCCAACTGGTCCAACAATTCGGCATTAAGGGCGTTTAGCTTTTCCTGGCGATCCAGGGTCAGATAAGCCAAATGACCATCAAGGTCTATCCTGACTTGAGACATTTAAACACCTCCTTACAAATCAATCCTAAAACTAATGCAAACCCTCCACTACCCCAGGTCCATTTTTCTCTGGCGAAACGCAGTTCTGCCGCTTAAAACTTCCGCTGCTGTGAGTTTTTAGTATTCAGTAATCCCCCCTGATGTGGGGTCACTGCCAGAAAGATTTTTTCAGCAGCACCACCACCGACAATATTTCCAGGCGCCCCATCAACATCGCCACCAAGAGGAGCCACTTCTGCCAGATTGGTAACCATGCGTAAGAAAAATCCGGCGATAAGGCACTCAGCGGCGGACCAATATTGCTGAGAGCCGAGGCGCTTAAAGCCGCAGCTTGAGTTAGATTCCAGCCCCCCCAGCTTAACGTCAGGCTGAGGCCGAGAAAGATCAACAGGTAAAGGGCCACGAAAAACAGAATATTGTGCAGAGTTCGTTCCTCCACTTGCAGTTTGCGCAGTTTGATGGGCAAATAAGCTGTGGGGTGCAGCATGCGCCGCAATTCGGTACCTAAAAGTTTCAGCAAAATCAGCAAGCGTCCCGCTTTGAGCCCACCCCCGGTGCTACCTCCAGTGGCCCCGATGATCATCAACCAAAACAAAATGATGCGAGCAAAAGCGTGGTCGGGAGTTTTTAAGGGGAAACCGGTAGTAGTCGCCGCGGAAACCACGGGAAACAGAACGTCCACCAGATTCTTCCGCGCCGCGGAAGCTTCCGAAAAAGCCACCCCCGCCGCCCCCACTACTATCAGAGCTAACCAGAAACGCCATTCCTGATGGCGCCAGTACCGGATCGGTTGGCCCTTTAAGGCAAAATGATGGAGTGAGAAATTGGTCCCCGCTATCAGCATCAAAAATATCAAGCTGATATGGAGATAATTACCGGCGGGGAGCTTGGTAGTGGGCATAAAGCCGCCAGTGGATACGGTACTTAAGGCTAAGCAAACCGTGTTCAACAGGCTCAAATCCGCGAATAACAATACTCCAAAAGCAAGGACTGTGAACCAGAAATAGATTGCAATCAAAGACCGGGTGATGGGATTCAAACGCAATACCAAATGAGACGGCCCTGGGCCCGGAGTGTCGGCGGCATAGTGCATGGAGGGGGTCTTATCCAGCAGCGGTAGGAGGTTGACCACAAACAGTAATACAGCGGCACCCCCCAGCCACTGAGTAATGGCTCGCCATAAAATCAGGGTTGCCGGCCAATTCTCCGGGTTTCGTAAGATTGTAGCGCCGGTAGTAGTAAACCCGGACATGCTTTCAAACAAGCCATCGGTAATTCCCAGACCAGCCCCCCAAAATGGAATGGCCCCGAAAACTGCCGCTAACCCCCATCCGGCAACCGCTGCTAGAATGCCCTGCCGGGGAGTCATACGAGGCAATTGCAAATGGAGGCGAACCAACGGGGTGGCAATCAACAACCCCAATAGCCCCGAACCTAAAAACACTAAAGCAATGGATTCACCAAAAGAGAGACCGAGAAAACCGCAGATTACCGCGCTCCCGCCTACTACAAACAGAACTCGGCCGAGGACTATCGGTAGCGGGGAGGAATAGGAGCGCTTACTATTTGAAAAGCTTTTCCACATCCTGGGCTTTAGCGGCCCGCACGAATACTAAAACCCGATCGTGGGGGTGTAACACGGTTTTTCCAGTAGCAATTTCCACGTCTCCGCTTTCGGCATGAATAACGGCCCCGATCACTGCTTCGCGGGGGAAATTTATGTCCCGTAATGGTTTGCCGATAACGGAACTGTTTTCACCAGGCTCGAGTTCGATTACTTCAGTGTCAATCCCTTCCAACATAGTCACTGAATAGACCGTACCCTCTAAAACGTACCGCATGAAAGCGTCAACCGTGGATAAATTCTTGCTTACGGCCGTAGTGATTCCCAGGCCATGAACCAATGGGATATAATCCGGGGTGCTGATGTGTACGATAACCTTCCGTACCCCTTTCTTCTTCGCCAGGAGTCCCGCAAACAAATTGGTAGTTTGATCATTCGTCAGGGCTAAGAATGCATCGTATTCGTGAATTCCCTCGCCTTCTAAAAAGTCCACATCGGTACCATCGCCTTGCAGGAGGAGAGTATCCGGTAGCACTTCCGATGCTTTCTCCAACTTCCGCGAATCCTTATCCACCAGGCGAATGTTGAACTTGTCCTTTAGGCCTTCCGCCACCAGTCTTCCCAGTTCCCCAGCCCCCACAATCATGACGTCGGTGATTGTTTCCTTTTTATCGTAACCGCAGATGCTGTACATCTCGGCCAACTTCTCTTTGCGGCATACCACAAAAATCTTGTCGCCAGGCTGAAAGCGATCCTGGCCATAGGGGATGATGGTTTCCCCATTCCGTTCAATAGCCACAGTCCTGAAAGCTAAATCCTGGTAGAGAATCCCAATTTCCCGCAAACTTTTATTCATGATTTCGCAATTCTCGGTGGGTGCCAAAGCCACCATATAAATCTTACCACCTCCGTAAGGGATCGCCTCTAAGGCTAGAGCGTTTTCGATGAGGTGTTGGATTTCACTGGCAGCTATCCGCTCGGGGTTAATCACCTGATCGATCCCCAAATCTTCCGGTTTAAGCAGACTATCTTCTTTTAGATAATCGCTACTGCGTACTCTGGCCAGGATCTTAGCCCTAGGGTTCATCTTACGGGCTTTATAGGAAGCAATGAGGTTAACCTCATCAGTCCGGGTGACAGCCAGGAATAAGTCGGCCTCAGCCGTACCGGCCTGCAGCAGAATACTGGTTTGGGCCCCATGGCCTTGAATAACCATGGCGTCCAGATGCTGACTAGCCCGTTCTACCTTGGCGGGGTTGATATCGATGATGGTTATGTCATGACCGGTTTCGGCCAGCTTTTTCCCTAGATAAAAGCCAACTTCACCGGCCCCCACCAATACTATGCGTTTACTCATTTGGAACTACCTTTCTGCAAAACCCGCTTGAGAATCACACGGGTCTGTTCCAAATCGCGGTCATTGAAATCCAGATGGGTAACCAATCTGATCCGTTGGCGGTTAACCACCGAAACCAGCAGCCCTTCCTGACGAAACTTTTCCGCCAGCTCAGTGGCGTTTCCGTCCGGCACTGCCAAAATCACGATATTGGTGTGCACCCATTGCAGCTCATCCTCAAGATATCCCAGGTCGGCCAAAGTTTCGGCTAAAATGCGAGCCCGGCGGTGATCTTCGGCTAGGCGCTCCAGATTGTGCTCCAGGGCGTAAAGAGCCGCAGCCGCCAGAACACCCACCTGCCGCATGCCACCGCCAAACATTTTGCGGAAACGGTGGGCTCGTTCAATGAACTCCCGCGTTCCCACCAGGGCTGAGCCTATCGGAGCCCCCAATCCTTTGGAGAAGCACACGCTCACGGAATCGCAAGGCGCAGCGTACTCGCGTAAGGAAACCCCCGTAGCAATGGCAGCATTCCACAAACGCGCGCCATCCAAATGCAGTCTCAACCCGTTGGCGTGGGCCAGCTTGCCGATTTCCTGGATCAATGCCAGAGGGTAAATAACTCCGCCCGCTCGGTTGTGGGTGTTTTCAAGGGTGATAAGCCGACTCCGGGGATAGTGGTGATCGGGTGGTCTGATGGCAGTTTCAATTTGATGGGGCTGCAGGATGCCATGATCGCCCGGTAGGGGGTGATATTGCAGTCCGCTTAGGGCTGCGGCGGCGGCGGATTCATAATTGAAAACGTGGCAGTCAATTTCACAGATCACCTCGTCACCCGGCTCGGTGTGAGTTCTCAAAGCCACTTGATTACTCATAGTGCCCGAGGGCATAAACAGGGCCGCCTCTTTACCCAGCAGTTCGGCCACCCGTTCTTGAAGAGTGTTTACGGTGGGATCTTCGCCATAAACATCGTCCCCCACGGCCGCCTCAGCCATGGCGCGCCGCATTTCCGGAGACGGTCGAGTTATGGTGTCCGAGCGTAAATCTATCATTGGTTTAATCCTTTCCCGGAGAAAATGCTTATTGAGTCGGCCAGTTATGAACGGGCAATTTCAATACTTTGCCCCCTCGGCGGGAAAACACAACGTCCGTCAGTTTGAAACCAGTTCCGGCTGATGTTCCCTTCTGGTGCACCGGAAAGCGCAATACCGGAGGTGGGTCGTGGTTAATAGGTTCACCCTGCATACTAAACATTAAGACCTTCATGGCTCCCGGGCGCCGACGGAAACGAACCAGCTGGCCGGCATTGTTCGCAGTGGCTTGAGGCTCTTCCACCTCCACTTGAGAACTATTCCACCGCAAGGTGAATTCCAACCCCATCACCTCTTCCGGAGTGTTCAAATACGCTACCAGTGTGTCATTCTCCATAACCACCCCAAACCCTTCAGCGTAGGGTGTCGGGTTCCGTTGACAAGCCAAGACGGCAATCAAGGCCGCGATCCCAAAGAAGCCCTTCCAGGACCTGAGAAGAAAGTTACACCAAGGGGTAGGAGAAGAATCAGTTTTCATGTAGTAAGCTTTCGGCCGCTTGCCGAACCGGTTCTGTTATCTCCCCGGCTCCCAACAAAGCAGCGATTTCCTGAACACGTTCCTCAGCGTTTAAAAGCCGCACCTGGGTGAACGTGCGTTCATTACGGGTTATTTTTTCCACCCGATAGTGGTGTTTGCCCAGGCTAGCAATTTGAGGTAAATGAGTAATGCATAACACCTGACGATGTTGCCCCAGTTCCCGTAATTTACGTCCCACCACGCGAGCGATTCGACCGGAGATACCGGCATCAATTTCATCGAAAACCAAAGTGTCAATGGGATCACGATCAGACAGGGCACTTTTGATAGCTAACATTACCCGGCTGATCTCTCCCCCTGAGGCTATCCGCACCAGGGGACGCATCAGCTCACCGGGATTAGCTTGAAACCAAAAACTGACTCGATCGATTCCTTCAGGTCCGGCTGAAAGTTTTCGTCCCTCCCACTCCACAATTCCTTCCGGGGCCTCAACTTGCTCCACCTGAACTTCGAACCTGGCCTTTTCCAGGCCAACCGCTTCCAGATGTTCGCCCACCGCTTGGCTAAACTTCTCGGCTTCTTGTTGCCGCCGGCGGCTTAATTCCAAACTCAACTCGCTGAAGCTACGTAGGGCCCGCGCCACCGCTTGCTCTAATTCCTGCTCCTTATGCTCCAAATCCATTTCGCCGGAAAGGCTCTCCCGCAGAAACTGACGGTACTCCAATAATTCCTCATAAGTACGGTTATACTTGCGGCAAGCGTGTCGTAAAGCCCCCAATCGCTGGTGAGCTTGTTCCAGACGGGTCGAGTCAGAAGGCAAATCGGCTTCCAGGGCGGTTAAAAACTCACCTAATCCCTCCAGAGAAAGGCGTGCCGCCTGGATCTCATCGATAAAGGATTTGGCCTGTTCCGCAAACTCGGTGAGTTGCTCCAAAGAGGTTTGTAACTGCTGGATTCCGGCAATGAGTCCTGGCGCAGAATCCAAGATTTGGTGCATTTCCAGCACTAAATCGGATATCCGTTGAGTATTCTCTAAAATCTTTAATTCGCGTTCCAGCTCCTCCAGCTCTCCGGGCTGGGGATCTAATTTGTCCAATTCCTGCAACTGAAAAGCGTAAAGCTCCCGTTGCTGTTCCAATTCCAGGCGTTGTTGTCGTTGTTGTTCTAATTTATTCTTTAGTTGTCGTAGCTCCTCATAAGCCGCTGCCGTTCGCCGCCGCAATTCTTCCAGACCACCAAAGGCGTCCAGATAGTCCAGGTGATGATCCTGCTGGAGCAGTCGTTGATGTTCATGCTGTCCATGAATATCAACCAGTAAAGCCGCCACTTCCTGGAGCTGCTGTAAGGTAGCTGGTTTACCATTCAGCCAGGCTCGGGAAGTACCACTGCGTCTGATTTCCCGCCGGATCACCAGAGGTTCTGAGGAGGAAGAACCGGCTTGGGCAGCAACGTCTTTCGGGATCTTAAAATGGGCTTCCACCTCTGCTTTTTCGGCACCGGTGCGGATCACATCTCTAAAAATCCGCTCCCCTAACGCAGCATTTAGAGCATTGATCAACAGTGACTTGCCGACCCCTGTTTCACCCGTTATGACACTGAACCCTTCCTGGAACCGGAGGTCAGCTTCCGAAACGATGGCAAAGTTTTTAATCTTGAGTCTAGTCAGCATTGGTGAGTTTACCTACCCGCCAAGGTAACCGCTGCACGAGCCATAAGGTAATTGGAGAAAAAAGTACTCCCACAATATCAGCCACGGCATCTTGCCAGGTGGAGAAACGGGTTGGGATAAAGCTTTGGTAAATCTCATCCAGGATTCCCATGCCGCCGCCCAAAAGCAGCACCAGGGGAAAATATCGTTTCCAGACTTCCCAGGACTTCCCGTCCAACCAGAAATAAAACCATAGCAAGCCATAGAGATTGTATTCAAAAAAGTGGAGGACAAAGTCTTTGGTGCCAAAACTCAACTTTTGGACCACGGGTTGGGGCAAGCTGGAGGCCAGGAGAATAAGACCGGTATACCAGAAAGCCAGGTAGCGGGTTTTCACGCTTTAAAAAGCTCCTGCATGGCATAGGGGACGTGATCCAGTAAATCACCGGCCGTCATTCCCCAAATGCTCTTGTCCGCGGCCGCTTTATCACCTGCCAGTCCGTGCAAGAACATGGCACAGGCGGGAATTAGGGGTAGTAGGTCACGCTGAGCCATCAAGCCGGCAATCATGCCCGTAAGTACATCTCCGGTCCCACCTGTGGCCATACCAGGATTTCCAGTATCGTTCACCAATATCTCCCCTGTTGGGGTTGTCAAAAGGGAGGGAGCGCCCTTTAGCATCAAGTACACCTTGTATTTGCGGGCAAAATCCAGGGCATCTCGCCAGTTAGGTTGATGCTCGATTCCCGCCAGGCGTTTGAATTCCCCGCTATGGGGTGTCAGAACCGTGGGCGCCTTTCTATTTAGCAACAGATCAACCGTAGAACTTACAGCAAAAAGACCGTCGGCATCCAATACCAGGGGCCGTTCGACGGAACTAATCAGCTTGCGCGCCAGTTCCTGGGTTTCTTCCTGGCGACCCAATCCCGGCCCCAGGGCCACCACATCCGCCCAAGCGGCAAGCTCCATTAATTGGTCGTATGCGGTTCGGGAAAGCTGTCCTGTAGAGGTTTCGGGTTGGTAATCCACGATGACCTCGCGGCTCAAACTTTCCACTACCGGGCCCAGAGAAGCAGGCACCGCCAGACGCACCAGACCTGCGCCCACCCTCAAAGCTCCTTCCGCAGCCAGAATTGCGGCTCCACTGAACCCGCGGCTACCGGCAATGACTGCGACCTTTCCCACCTGATACTTATGGGCCGCAGGCGAACGAGCCAGCAAATTCGGAGGAAAGTCGACCGGTTCCAACCGCTTAAGAATTGGTTCTTCGCCCGGTATGTGTTCTAAACTGTCATCAGGAAAACCAATATCTGCGATTACCACTTTCCCGGCCTGCTGCCGGGCGGGGTGGAATAACAGACCGGCTTTCCCATAACCCATCGAAACCGTAAGATGGGCAGCCAGGCACGGTCTCAACACTGCCCCGGTATCTCCGGTAACCCCAGAGGGCACATCAATAGCAACCACTGGTTTCCCGCTGGCTTCAGCCAGGCTCAGTAAGCGATCGTACGGTGGTCGGATGCTGCCTGAAATGCCAGTCCCCAACAAACCGTCGAAGATAAGAGCTGCTTCGTCGAAATGGGACTCCCACTCAGCCTGGCGAGAGGGAGGTAATATGGATATGGAACGTTGCAACACCTGCTGCAAGTAATGGGCTGCGTCTCCTTTTGCTTGCTCAGGTTCCGCTGCTAGAATGCAGTTGACTTCGTAACCCAGTTCATCCAGGGTCAGGGCTACTACAAAACCGTCCCCTCCATTATTGCCCTTGCCGCATAATACTAATATCGGCTCAGTAATGGGAGGTAGCAGTCCTTCCTCCCGGGCAGCAGCCACCACAGCTTTTCCGGCTGCCCCCATCAATTTTACGCCCGGAATTCCCCGTTCCTGGATGGCATACCGGTCGACGGCCCGGTTGCCGGACATGGTGAGATAATATTTCATTTGGCTGCCAGAGCTATGGCGAAGGCTAGGGCAGTTTGGCGTTCGTGAGCGATACTCAACAGGATTTTGTAGGGAACTTCATTGGGGAGAGAAACTGTTGGGCGTCCCAGAGAGTCGTTGGTTACTTGAATTTTAAGCCATCCCAGTTGTTGTTCCCATCCTGCCTGATAGCAGGCTTTGGCCACAGCCTCTTTAGCGGCAAAGCGCCCTGCCAGGTGCACAGACGGTTGGGCTTTATGCAAGCAATAGTCTCGTTCGGCCGCGGAGAAGATCTTATTTAAGAAACGGTTACCGTAGCGGCTGAACAGTTGCTGAACCCGAGCCACCTGGACGATATCCGTACCCACTCCGACAACCTGCATTGTATTATGTCCTAAAGTTTCGGGAGTAGCTAGCAAGGCTCTAACTCCCTAAAAGCAGTTCCCCGGTGTCAGGGTAACTTCATTGATTCTGCCATTTGGTCAGTTCGTTTATGCGATACTCCGCTACGCTCCGCCAGCGAGCATCCAGTCGAGCGGCTTTTTTGTAGGCTGCAATCGCCTCTTTCTTTTTCCGCATTCCAGCCAGGGCATCGCCTTTTTCCATCAGAGCCGCGGCCCAATTGCGCTTGAGCTGCAACGATTTTTTAGCCGCCTTTAAAGCTTCAGGATACTTTTTCAATGCATTGTAAGCGTGGGCCAAGTAGAAATAGGTCCGGAACGATGTGGCTTTGCCCCGTTTGTCTTTCAACAGGGCTACCGTTTTAGCGTACTGTTCCTGTTCATTGTAAATCTTCGCCAGTAATTCCAGCGCTCTCACATAGTTGGGTTTAAGCTTCAGCGCCTTTTTCAGGTTAGAGATAGCCAGTTTAGTCTTGTGTCGATCATCGTAAACTTTAGCCAGCTGATAGTAGGCTTTATAATAATTGGGCTTAAGCTTTACGGCCTTTTCCAGGTCCCGGGTGGCTTCGGCTAATGCTCCTTGCTCGCTTTTCAGGAGGCCCAAACCGTACCAACCCAAGTAGTAATTCGGGTCGCTCTCGATAGCCTTGGAGTAATATTCTTCAGCTTTTTGATAGTCACCTTTGCGCTTGAGCAGATAACCCAGCTGGTAATAGGCTTTGGCAAACTGAGGATCTATGGCGACTGCCTGTTCATATTCCTTCTGGGCGTTTTCATAATCACGGCGTTTCAGGTACTTGTTGCCTTCATTGTAATGTGACCCTCTAAGAGCCAGGATCGCTTTCTGGTATTTCGGTTCCTCTGGGTAGACCTGGATGGCCCGCCGGAATCTATCAGCCGCCTGAATACCCTGATCTATCCGCCAATAAACCATTCCCTGGCTGTAGAGGGCTTCAGCAATACCTTTATTCCAGATGGAATCCTTAAAAGACCGCATTTTTTCTTCAGCAGCCTGATACTTTTTCAACGCTGATTTGTATTCCCGACGGTCGAACTCTCGCTTTCCATCGGCCATCAACACTTTCACCTGCTCCAGGTCCTTCCAGGCTGCCAAAATTTTATTGTACTCATCCTGGTCAGCCGTGGATTTCATGGCTTCCTGGTATTTGGCATTGGCCTCAGCCAGGTTCCAGTTTTTTATTGCCTGCCGAGCTTCGTCGACCAGAGCGGTAGGATCACCTTGCTCAATTGCCAGCAGCGGTACCAGCGTTAAACTTAGGGTAACAATCAAAAGGAGAGCCTTTTTCATAAATCCTCCTTGCTCTCTCAGCTTCAGTTGATTTCTAGACCGGGCAAGATTCTTATTGTTGGGCTTTTCCCGGCGCATCACGGGGAGCAAATATAGTCGTTTTGCTGCCCGGCGCCACTTTGTTCTTGGAATCGGAACCCGATTCAAAAGAGAAAACATGATTATTTGTGCCGAGGGCGGGACTCGAACCCGCACGGGCATCCGCCCACTACCCCCTCAAGATAGCGTGTCTGCCAGTTCCACCACCTCGGCGTTGGTGTGGTATCTGATTTGTGAAAAAGCGTGATATTTATTCGTTAGTTGGCTGCTCTCCGGGAGTCGATGCGTTCTGAGCCGGCTTTTCTGTTCCGGCCTCGCCGGGAATAGTTGCTGCCGGTGGTTGAAATTCTGTTCCGGGAACGATCATACTCTCCTGCAGTTCTTTCTGGAAGCTGGAGTTTTGAGCCAGAGAACCACCCTTGTTAAGCAGATTGATGATTATTATCAGGATTGTGAAGGTTATAGCCAATCCGGTTGTCACCTTGGCCAGGAAACCTCCCGCACCGGCTCCCCCGAATAGCTGACTGGCGGCGGCGTTACCTCCGAATGTACCCGCTAGCCCACCACCTTTAGGTGACTGTATCAAAATAGTCACAATCATCAAAAAACAGATAAGGGTAAGCAAGAAATAAAGGAAAAACACTTTTACACCTCACTTGTTTCAAAAGCGGCTTGCACTATGGAGGAGAACTGATCGGCCTTCAAGCTGGCGCCTCCTACTAAAGCCCCATCAATGTCCGGTTGCCGTAAGAGCTGCACTGCATTGTGGGGTTTCACACTGCCGCCATACATAATGATCTGCTGCTCCGCAGTCTTTGGTCCCTTGTTCTCGGCCAACCAACCCCTAATGAGTTGGTGTACTTCTTCTGCCTGCTCGGGAGTGGCGGTATGACCGGTACCGATGGCCCAAACGGGTTCATAGGCTATTAATAACGGAGTCATCTGTTCCGGGGTCAGGTCGTCCAGAGCAGCTGCGATTTGTCCCAAAACCACTTCCTTTGTGCGCCCGGCTTCCCGCTCATCCAGGGTTTCACCCACACACAGGATGGGTTTCAATTCATAGCGCAAAGCCTGATGAACCTTGCGTTTTATGAACTCGTCGCTCTCACCGAACAGGTGACGCCTTTCAGAGTGCCCCAGGATAACATATTCGGCACCGCTCTCTTTGAGCATCGTGGCCGAAACTTCGCCAGTAAAAGCTCCCGCATCGGCGTCGTGCATATTCTGGGCACCCACCTTAATGGCCGAGTCCTTCACTACGTCAAAAACCGTCCGCAACGCCAAAAATGGCGGGCATAAAATAACCGGCACCCCAGGGGTGTCAAGGAGTTTAGCCCGCAGCGTCCGGGCATAGCGCCCGGCTTCCGAAGGAGTGAAGTGCATTTTCCAGTTGCCTGCGATAATCTTGGGACGGGGCATGGATTACTCCTTTTGTAAAACTTCCAGGGCCGGCAGGCTTTTACCACTTAGCAATTCCAAAGAAGCTCCACCCCCGGTGGATACAAAACTGACCTTCTCGCTCAAGCCGAAATGTTTCAAGGCCGCGGCTGTGTCGCCACCACCAACCAAGGTCAGAGCCCCGGCGGCTGTTAATTCCACCAGCGTATGGGCAATTTCCCGGCTACCAACGGCAAAAGGTTCTTTTTCGAACACCCCCACCGGGCCATTCCAGAGCACCGTGCGGGCCGTTTGCAGAATCTCCTTGAAACGGGTCACAGTTTTAGGACCGATATCTAGTCCCATTTTACCGGTGGGAAAATCACTACAGGTCACAACTTCAGCCTGTTCCGCATCCAGATCCTCCGCCGCCAGGCAATCCACCGGCAACACCAGTTTACCCTGCTCACCACCGTAGGTTTCCATCAGTTGAGCCGCCAGCTCGATTTTATCCTGCTCCACCAATGAATTGCCCACTTCATAGTTTAAGGGGGGTGCAGTCAAAAAGGTAAATGCCATCCCGCCCCCGATTAGTACACGGTCAGCTCTTTGGGCCAATCGTTGAATAAGCTCCAGTTTCCCAGAAACCTTAGCGCCACCCAGAATCACCACGAAGGGGCGCTCAGGTCGCTCCACTTTCTCCACCAGATATTCGACTTCACGCTGGATCAAAAAACCGGCCGCGCGTTCGGAGAAGTGTAAAGCCGCCCCTACGTTACTGGCGTGGGCTCGGTGAGCCGTGCCGAAAGCATCGTTAACATACACCTCCGCGAGCCGGGCCAGGCTTTCCGCAAATGTTGGATCATTAGCCGTTTCACCCGCGTGAAACCTCAAGTTCTCCAGCAACAACACCTCACCGGGTTTTAATTGATTAGCCAGAGCTTCGGTTTCAGCTCCAATGCAATCGGGGGCCATCTTCACCGGGCGTTCCAAAAGCTCCGCTAGTCGGACGGCCACGGGCTTCAGACTGAGTTCCTTTCGGAACTGGCCTTTGGGGCGGCCCAGATGGGAGGTCAGTACCAGGGCTGCTCCCTGCTCCAGCAGATGATTCAGGGTGGTTAACGAAGCCCTGATTCGGAAATCGTCGGTAATATTCCCGTCCTGGTCCAGGGGCACATTGTAGTCCACCCGCACCAAGACCCGCCGGTGCTTGACATTAAGTTCCTGGACACGACGTAACTGCATAAGGCATTAATCCCCGGCTTCCTGTAACACTTCCTTAAGTGATTTATGGAGATCGAACTTGAAACGCTTTACATCGATCTTGGGCTCATGCCATACTCCATAATCACCGGCCATGATCAATTTCTGTAAATAGCTCTGAGTCAGAGCTTCCGTCGTCTTCCGATCATACCAGCGGATGTCGATTTTAGCGGCGTTTTCCCGCACTGCTCCCAAAAGCGCAGCCAGGAAAGTTTGGCGGTTTTCCGTATCGGTATTGATTTTAACAAAGCCGGCTCCGATTAAGCCTTGGATTTGCTCCCAATCGGTGCCCACAAAGTCCCGCCAAATGGATGCAAAGCGCGCCTCCATATCGCCCCCAATGGCCGCCAATTGTTCCAGGGCGTATTCTACCACCTGGGGATATAGCGTGGATGCACCATGAGCTACGAATACTGTCTCTGGTTGCATCTCATTGGCTATGGCCAATAGTTCGTGCGCTAGGGGAATGTTCAGTTTGACCTTGTGGCCCGGCTTGCCCTTGTTAGGCCCATGCTTGGTTCCAATGGTAGGCGCCACCATGAGGACTCCCGTTTCCTTCAGGAACACCCGAAATTCATCAGGATTAGTATAAGTCGAATATTCAGCCTGGGTGTCTTCATCTTCCACACCGGCTAAAACTCCCAGCTCACCTTCCACGGAAACTCCTAGAGGATGGGCCATTTCCACCACTTCCCGGGTGTAGCCGATATTGTCTTCCAGAGGAGTAGGTCGCTGGGTTGCTTTATCGGTGCTGTTATCGGCCATGACGCTAGTTAGATAATACACCGCTCCTTGAACCACTTTGCGACCGGCTTCGTTTATGTAATCGCCATGGTCCAGATGGGTGGCAATTTTTACTGTACTGTGCCGTGCGCGATCTTCGACATAGGCGGCCGCCACTTCCAAGCCGCGGATGGGATCTCCCTCGCCAAAGTGTTTGAGGGCACTGTTGGAAAAAGCCAATAGCCCAGAAGAACCTAAAATCTCAAAAGCTTCAAAAGCGGCATTAATGGTCTGAAAAGTAGTCATATTGAAGGCTGGCAGAGCATAGGGTTCGCCAGTCCGATTACCTTTACGCCCCTCTTTAGCCATAAGCAACAGGGCGTGAGCGCTGGTCATCGAGGGCGGAAAGCGACGTTCCTGGTTCAATTTAGGAGGACGACTATAATACTTCATTTACTTCACTCCTTTCCTTTTGAGGCCCACCCAGTTGGGCTGACCTCTGACAGGTATGATAGGCTTTCTGAGTTCTCTTCCAAGGGTTGTAGTGGCGGAGTTGCCAGGGCCATTAAAAACACCACTTTCGCCCCTGCAGCTTTGAGAGGAAGGGCGCAAGCCTCAGCAGTGGCGCCTGTGGTCACCACATCATCCAGCAACAGAATTCGTCTACCCGCCAGGTTTACCCTGTTCTGCACTACAAAAGCACCCGCCACATTGGTCTTTCTTTCCTGGGCACTCAGGTTTGTCTGAGACTGGGTGTATCGCTTTCGCCGGAGCAAGTGTGGTTCATAGCGTAGTTTCATTACGCGGGCCAGGAATTGCGCCAAAGAGGCCACCTGGTTGTAGCCCCGCTCCCGTTGCTTGCGGGGATGTAGAGGTACCGGTAAAACCGTATCTATTTCCCACTGCTTTAATTTTTCTTTTACAGAGCCGAAATGTGGCTCCACCAGGCGGCGGGCCATAGTGGGACGAGCGGCATATTTCAAAGCGTGAATCAGCTGTTGTACCAGCTCATCAAAGGCGTAAAGGTAAAAAATACCATCCAGAGGCGATGATTCCTTCCCCAGCCGTACTTCTCGCTCTAAGCCCTGGAACGGCAGCGCTCGCAGGCAAGGATCACAAACCAAAACCACCCCTGGGGGTAAACGAGTGCCACATACCTCACACAGAGGCGGGAAAAGCAAGTCCTCCAATCCGTGAAATAGATCTGCAGCAAAACGAGGAATTAAATTCAGGACAAAGGTCATACCTGAATCAGGGCAGCCGCTCCGATCAGGGGTGCACCATCTCCCAGACTGGCGGGGACGATGGTCAGATCCCGTTGAGAGGACCACAGGGTGGGGCGAACCACTTCCTCCATCCGGGGAGCAAACCATTCAAAAGCGCCCCGCATTGCGCCACCAATCACCACGATGGCCGGATCCAGCATCTTCATAACGTGCACGATGGCCGTACCCACGGCCTCTCCAAAACGAGCCCAGGTGGCCCGGGCGGCCTCATCACCGGCGGCAGCTCTCGTGCTGATTTCAACCGGGGCACAGTATTCGCCGGTCAATTGCTGGTAGAGCCGACTTACACCCGCGGCAGACACGAAATCCTCATAGGTTCCTTCCAGGTACGGTGCATGGCCGTATTCGGTGGCCGCGCCGTGGGCGCCATCCAGAATCCGCCCACCCCACACGAAACCGTGGCCGAAACCGGTTCCTAACGTCATTCCGTAGACTGGATCCAAACCTTTGCCGGCACCGTACAGCGCTTCGCCCAGAACGAAAAGATTGGCGTCGTTGTTCATTCTAACCGGCACCTGGAAGTAACGTTGCACTTCGGCTACCAGGGGAAACCCGTGGAGAAAAGGTAAATGCGGTGTTTCCAGCACCACTTCCCGCCGGGCATCCAGGGGACCGGGACAACCTAACCCTACTCCAAGCAAGATTCCCTGGGCCTGTGTGGCTAAAGAACGGATAACTTTGGCAATATCTCGAGCAAAGTCTTTACCGCTGGAATAATCAGCAACCCTTAAAGTCAGCTGCTGGGGGAATAGCTCACCATTATTATCCACTAGACCGATCCGAACCTTGGTACCCCCAATATCAACCCCGGCACGCCAGGTGGTTTCTTTAGTTTTTATTTCAGCCATCGGCGCCAATCAGGATCGTGAATTTCATCCTCAGCGGTAGAATGCACTAACCGATAGTCGCCGTAGCCTGTACGGTCGACAAAAATAAACTGAACGCCTCCCTGAACTTTGGAATAATACCAAATCTCCCAAGGCTTTTCATCAATGGAGCTAACGTGCCTTTCAATATAGTACGGGACGTTATACTTCAGCAGAACCCGTCCCCGGTCGGTGGCCCATCCGGGAGTGTTGGCAGTACTGAAATCGCGCTCGGCGGCTTTTACCCGCGCTAAAAAGTTTTCTAAAAATTCGTTGCGTTCCGTGGCAGGATCGGGATCGTGGGAGCGCCAGAACTGGCGCATCACGGCCTGCTTCCCTTGTTTGTCCGAGTTTTTAAACGCCTTGCGCTCCTTAGCAGTCATAAGAAACTTGACCATTTTGAACTGGTCTTCCAGGGAATAACCCATCAGCTCTACCATGGGGGCCAAACCTCTGCCTGAAGTTGTAGTCGGCGGGCGATAAACATAAAAATTCTTAGTGGTTTCAGCTTTTTGCCCCGTGGAAGTATCCGTAACCCGAATGCCGAAAATATAGATGCCCGCCTGTAGGCCCCGGGTGTTAAACCCTTCCCACTGGACCGCAGATGTCCCTGGCGTCTGTTTTTCCTCGGGAGGGAAGTTCACCACCGTATCACCCCCAAGGTTCTGGATCCAGCGTTCCAGGAGGAAATGACTCTTGGGTGACAGGTTGTAGATTTCCAAAAAATAGTAAGCCAGGGGAGAGGCATTGGAGAAAACTCCATCAGCCACGGGAACCACGTCATAGCCGTAACGCGTGAACTCGTTGGGATTTTTAGTGGGGACAATGGTTCCCGCCAGGGTAAGATCGGAAAGGCACAGCTGCTGATCGGGGAAAGCTTTCAGCTGCACAAGTTCTTCCAGGTGTTGCCGTCGATTGCCTTTTACATCCACCACGTCCACGTAAAGGGTATAATCCCCGGCCAGGGCCACAAATCGAGAAATATCAGGGATTTTTTTGCCTTGCTTCAGATCCTCAAAACTGTTGATACGGTAAATGTGGGTCCAGCGGTCAGGACCATATTTCACCGTATCTCCCCGCAGAAGGGCTACCTGGAAGACTACCCGGGCGGTCAAACCTTCTTCCGCTTGGGTGAAAGTCAAGCGGGACCGGGGTACTAAAAGGTAAACATCCAGAACCACCCCACCTACAGCCTGGTAACGGGCATAGTCCAAACTCACCCCCAGATCTGCCTCTTTCTGCTCGGCAAAAACGAGGCTCTGGAGTAAAAGTATGCCCAGCAGAAATTTAAGTAAGTTGGACCGAGACAAGTTTTGATACCCCCTCTTCCTCCATGGTAACACCGTATAAATATTTAGCTGCTTCCATAGTGATTTTGTTATGGGTGATGACCAAAAATTGTGTCTTTTTAGAAAGGCTTTCCAGCATGCGGGTAAATTTACGGATATTGTGATCGTCCAGGGGGGCATCAATCTCATCCAACACGCAATAAGGGGAAGGTTTCACCTGATAGATGGCAAACAACAGAGCGATGGCCGTTAAGGCTTTTTCGCCACTGGAAAGCATGCGCAAATTCCGGGGATTTTTGCCCTTGGGTGTAGCTCGAATGACGATATCGCTATCCAACGGATTTTCCGGATCCGCAAGTTCCAATTGGGCATCTCCACCATCGAACAGCATCTGGAAAGTGACCTTGAAATATTCCTGAATTTGCTGAAAAACCTCCTTGAAACGCTTGCGAGCCAGGCGGTCCAGCTTATGGATGGTTTCCTGCAAACTGGCTTTGGCTTCCAGCAAATCGGCTTGCTGTTCTTGCAAGAACCGCAATCGGCTATTTTCTTCTTCATATTCCTGCTCGACTGCCTGGTTAATGGGCCCCAGGCGCTCGATGAATCTTTCGTTACGAGCAATCCGCTGGCGCAGCGCTTCCTCATCGGGTGGTTCTGCAAAAGTAGCAGGGACTTCCAATTCAACCTGATATCTCTCGGCAATTCTGGCCCGTAGGTGTTTTTCTTGCTCTAAAATTTCAGTTTTTCTGACTTCCAGCTCTCGCAGCTTTTCCAGCAGTTCTTCCCGACGAGCCCCTTTCTCCCGGAGCTCTTTCTCCAGTAGTTCAACTTTCTTTTTCCGTTCCTGCAACTGGGCGTCAAAATTCTGGAGGAGATTCTCCGTTTCCTGCCGTTGATGTAACACATCCTTGCGTTGACGTTCCAACTCTTCCCGCCGGTGATGATTGGCAGCCAGAATCTCCTTTTGTTGCTGTCGTTCCTTTTCCAGGGTCTCCTGGCGCTGAGCGACTTCCTCCAGAGTTTGCTCGAGGTTCTTTAGGCGGGTCTCCAACTGTACTTTAGCGTTCTCCAAGGTTACTACCTGAATTCGAGCATTTTGCACTTTTTCCGCAATTTGGTCACGGCGAGTGGCTTCGGACTGGTTGCGCACGGTAAGGGAATCCAGTTCCGATTTAAGTTCCTCCTGCTGCTGCAGCAGTTCTTTCAAGCGCGGGGCTAGTTTAGACCGAGCTGCTTGCTTTTGCTCTAATTCGGCCTGTAATTGAGCTTCTTCAGCCTTCAGTGTCTCAAGTTCAGTTTCCAGGTTAGCTAGATTGAACCGGGCCCGGCTGCTCTGCCGCTCCTTCTCCTGGAGGTTTTGACGCTGATTTTCCCGCTCAGCCCGCAGGCGTCGCAGCTCACGCTCTTCCCGCCCTACCGTCTCGTACAATTGTTGAAGTTCGGCGGTGGCTTTATTCTGCTCATCAACCAGTTTTTGATAGCGTTTGCGCAAACGCGCCAAACGGTCGCGCCGCCCTACCAGTGTTTCCTGAGAATCGGAACTACCCCCCTGGAGCCAACCGGCGGCTGACCAAAGACGTCCGTCAAGACTAACTACCAGGCCATGTGAAGGCTGAAAATCCTGGGGTGGACTTTCCTGCGCTAACCAGACATCGTGAAACAGATGGGCCACTAGGGGTTGGTAAGGAGGGGCTACTGACACTGCGTCCTGTAGAGGAGTAGCAGACTTCCAGGGAGCCGGTTCCGTCGGGTGGGGGGCCAAGCGAGCTACGGCTTCCAAGGGCAGAAAGGTGGCTCGGCCCCGGCCGCTTTTTTGAAGGTGTTCAATGGCCTCTAAAGCGGCTTTTCGATCTTTGGTTACAATCAGCTGTGCCAAATCACCCAGGGCCGCTTGGACTGCCGGAGCTAGTTTATCATCAACCTGAATCAGATCGGCTACGGTTCCCAGCACGCCGGTGAATTTGGAGGTACTTTGGAGAATTTCCCGTACACCGGGACTGTAACCCTCACCGCTCTCCAGAACCTCTTCGTAAAATGAAATCCGACTCTCCAGGCTGGCTCGTTCGCCCCGCATTTCGGCCAACTTTTCCCGAACGGCGGTCAGGCGCTCCTGGTCCTCCCGCAACTTATTTTCCGCTTCCGTCAGCCGCTCTTCCACCATTTTGAGATCTTGCTGGGCTTGAGTGACCGAGGAGCTAGTACTACCCAATTCAGTTTGCCAGCGACCGCTCTGTTCAATTAAAAGCCCTCGTTTAGACTGAAGCCGTTGGAGCTGCTGGTGAATGTTTTCCAGGGAAGCCTTTAGCGCTCCATCTTGGTTTCGCAAGCGGTTGATTTCATTAAGCAGTTGTAGGTGTTTTTTACTGGTCTCCTCGTGTTGTTTACGGGTCTGGGCATAGGTCTCCGTGACCTGGGCCAATTCCCGGCGAACTTGGTCGGCGGCCTGTTTAGCCTGTTCCAGCTGTGGAGAAAGATGCTGGAGCTCATTTTCCAGGCTCCCTTTAGCAGCTTGAACCGTCCGCTGACGTTCCAGGAGGGTTTGTTCTTCCACTTTGATTTTATCCAGGGTAGCCGCTGCCTGGTTCATTTTTTCTTCCGCCAGCAGTAGGCCCTTTTCCAGCTCTTGCTCTTCGTTGCGCCGAGTTTCCAGTTTTTTGTAAGCCTCGTCCCGTTCTTCCCGGGCTTGATCCAGTTGGAACCGCGCTTGCTGGACCTGTCGTTCCAGCTCTTGGACTTCCTGCTTACTCAGCGAGAGGTCAGAATTCAACCGACGCAGCTCAAACTCCAGCGGTTCCCGCTCCTGCCGGATTTGATACAGTTGCCACTTGGCCAGTAGGAGCTCATCTTCTCGCAGCTGCTCGTGAACTTTGGCGAAGCGTTTGTAGCGCGATAGCTGGCGTTTGAGGGAGCGAACCTTTTTCTCCACTTCCAGGATTATATCCTGCACCCGCGCCAGATCCATTTCGGTGGCTTCTAACCGCCTTTCGGATAAGCGTCGTTGTTGCTTATACTTTTTGACTCCAGCTGCCTCTTCCAGTAGCCTACGCCGTTCTTCCTTATCTTCGCTGAGTATAGATTCCACCATCCGAAGTTCGATGACGGAGTAAGCATTGGAGCCCATACCTGTGTCAGCGAAGAGGTCTTGAATATCTTTCAGGCGGCAGGGGGTCTTATTTAGGAAGTACTCGCTGGTGCCATCGCGATACAGGCGGCGGGTCAAGCGAATTTCGTCGTATTCCAGAGGTAAAATACCTTTGTCGTTTTTTATGACCAATGAGACTTCGGCGAAATTGGTGCGCTTACGGGCGGCAGAACCGTTAAATATCACGTCGTTCATGGTATGGCTGCGGAGTATGCTGGTTTTCTGTTCACCGAGAACCCAACGAATGGCATCCACTACATTTGTCTTTCCGCAGCCGTTGGGACCAACGATACAAGTCAGCCCATCCGCAAATTTCAGATGCGTAGGTAATGCGAAAGACTTAAAGCCCTTGATTTCCAGGTCCGATAGATACATACCAACCTATTAGTTTGATGCTGTTAGCCTGGGGGCCAGGTCATTCGTCGTCCCCCCATAGTGTGCAGATGAATATGGAACACAGCCTGGCCTGCAGGTTCTCCGTTATTCAATACAAAACGATACCCGTCACCAATTCCTTGTTTTTCAGCTAGCTGGGCGGCAATCCGGAGCATCTTACCAACCAAAACATCATCGTCAGGAGTCAGTTCGCTAGCGTTCACTAAATGTCTGCGGGGAACTACAAGAAAATGCTTGGGGGCTTGAGGATTTATATCCCAAAACGCCACCAGATCGTCATCCTCATAAAAAATACGGGCTTCCAGTTGGCCAGCTATAATCTTACAAAATATGCAATCCTGCTCGCTCATTTGACTCCTCCTTCTCTGCGGATATTCTATCTAGACGGCGGAAAATATTTCAACAGTTTCTTATATGAATATAAAAAATGGGGGTAAAGTCAGGTGGGCTGAATTTTGACAGCGTGTACAAGAGGATCTGAACTTTGATAAAATCACGGCAAAAGAAACTCCATAGCTGCCTGAAGCGCAATTCCGCCAAAATGCGTGCGTTCGTCGATTGGTTCAGCAAAATGCGAGTAGTCATAACCAAAACGTAAAAAGTACACCCCTTGTTTCCCGGCTATGATATGGAATTCCCCCCCGAACCGGAAATACAAGGTCTGATATCCTCGCACTTTGCGCCAACGGCTGAAGAAAGGGCTATCGTCAGCTGTATCCAGCGCTAACATGGGACCAGCGCCAATAAACAAACCAGGCTGGAACGAAGGATGCCAACTCTTGTACAGCGGATAGATTATTATTTCAAAAACTCCTTTCCAGAGACTTAAATTGCGGCTGTTCAGCTTATAGGGACGACCGAAGTAATCATATCCCACCAGTTCATCCTTACCAGTTACAACTGTCCAATCGGTTTCCAGGGCCACACCCCACCTGGGAGAAACATATTTGCGGAAGAAAACTCCACCCCCACTTCCGTATTTAAGCAGCTCGACATCCACCCCCCAAGTGCGCACCGGCTCCTTGGCCAGCAGCGGCGTCACTGACAGCAGAATCAGGAAAAGGCGGAGACTGGTCATTTGGGTCTGAATTTGGTCAGAACTAATTGATGACACAGACCGGAACGGGAAAAGCTGACCTCGTCTACAAAATTGCGAATGAACAGTAGACCTCGCCCGTTAAAACGTTCAATATTTTCTTCGCGAGTGGGGTCAGATATTTTACGAGGGTCAAACCCCCGTCCATAATCCCGGATGGCAATGCGCAACCGTTTGGGTTCCACACGAACAAAAATTTGTACCGGGGCTGACACACAATGGCGATTGCCGTGGGCTATGGCGTTAGTTACGCCTTCATGTACCGCAAGGACGATATCCTCCAGTTCTGGCTCGGGAAAATTGTGCTTTTGCAGTATCCGTCTTAGGAAAAGATCAACCCGGGATAATTCAGAAGGACAGGAGGAAATGGAAAGGGTGTAAAAAAGGGCGTTCCCGGATAGGTTTTGATACATACGATCTATATTAGTGCATCTTTTAGCTATCACCAAGGACTTAGGTAACCTGCCTGTTAATCTTCCTCTTCAAATTCCACATCCTCAACTTGACTTTGATCAACTTTTATACGTTTCCGTCTAGGCCGAGCCTCCCCTCTGACCGCTTGCGGGGACGATGAGTCCAGCCTTACATTGGCTTTCAGCCATCGCCAGCCCTTGTAGCCGAGGTAAATCAGCAAGATATACACTAAGACACGAAACATGCTTCACCGTTTGATAGGATTATAAAACTTCCGGCCAGTAATTGGTTGCCTCAGGGTGCTCAACAGCTCCTCCAGATCGTTCGGATTATGGACGAAGTCGATTTCCGTGGCATTCACGATAAGTAGCGGCGAACGATCGTAGTTGAAAAAGTATTCGTTGTAAACCTGATTTAAAGCTTCGATATATTCCCGAGTTATGGCACTTTCAAAGTCCCGCCCCCGCTGACGAATATTGTACAGAAGACGATCAGTATCTGCCTGCAGGTAAATAACCAAGTCAGGTGTCGGCACCCTGGGTTCCAGAATCTTTGCCAAGCGATCGTACAAAGCCAATTCGTTTTCATCTAGGTTCAGGTAGGCAAACAGGCGATCCTTTTGAAAAGTGTAATCGGTTATCAATAGTTGATGAAACAGGTGGGTTTGACTGAGTTTCTGTTGTTGCCGAAAGCGGCTCAGCAAAAAGAAAACCTGGGTTTGAAACGCGTATCGCCGACGATCCCGGTAGAAATCTTTCAGAAAAGGATTTTCCTCAAATTCCTCCAAAACCAGCCGGGCATTCAGTCGTTCAGCTAAAAGCTGAGCCAGGCTCGTTTTGCCGACCCCAATTACCCCCTCGATGGCCAGGTAATACAGTTGATTCATGAAGTTTCCAACGTCAAGGGTCGAACCCAATGTTCATCTGTTAATTCCTTTAGCAACTGGAGAATGGTTTTACCCGTCACGGGGTCAACTATCTCCGGCCATTTTGCGGCAAAGGGCACCAATACGAAACGGCGTTGCCGGAAACGAGGATGAGGTATCTCCAGTCCCGGTAAACGGATTACGGACCCTCCATAGAGAATTAAATCCAGATCTAGGATACGGGGAGCATTAACCTGGCCATTCCGTGTACGGCCGATACGAGCTTCTATGCCCTGGAGGGTTTGTAATACATCAAGTGGAGGATCGCTAGTTTCAAAACGAACTACGGTATTAACGTACGGCGGCTGATCAGGGCCTCCCACGGGTTCTGTAAGGAAGACCGGGGCTTCCTCCACTTCACCGTATCGTGATCGCAAGAGATCCAGGGAATGTCTTATTTGGGATAGAGGATCACCCAGATTAGCTCCAACGCCAACAAAAACGGGGGTCTTCATGAACTCTTGGGAGCAGGACGAGTGACTTCCACCTCCACATAGTCTAACACCGCATTTAGCGGTACTTTGGACTTTCGTAGGCGCACAGTCACTTCGTCAACGTCGAATTTTTCAGCCAAGGCGGTGGCAATGTGGTCAGCCAGAGTCTCTATCAGATGGTATTTACGCTGGGTTACCATATCTTCGACTACTTCGTAAACTTTCTGGTAGTCGACCGCTCTTTGGAGTGCATCCTCGCCGATACAGCGTCGAAAAGGGTATTTAATCTGCACATCGACTTCAAAACGGCCGCCCAGTTCCTTCTCATGCTCCTGAACTCCATGATAGCCGTAGAAAACAAGATTCTTTAAAGTAAGGCGCCCCATACCAGCGAAAAATCTAGAGTTTCAAGGTCTAAAACCCAAAGGAGAAGTAGCTCATCTTCCAGTTAAAGCAGCAAAAAGAAAGCCCCCAATACAGGGGGCCCAAATAGTTTAATTTGAGCGGGTGAAGGGAATCGAACCCTCCCCATCAGCTTGGGAAGCTGAGGCACTACCACTATGCGACACCCGCAAGTAACACCTCAAAAAGCGGTGCAATTTTAAGGTAATCCGGCTGGCGTGACAAGATTAAAAATGCTGTAATAACTAGCCTTTAAAGACAATATATGGGTCATTTAACCAAGACTGACACAATATTTTGTATTTATGTTGACGGTTAAAATTCCCGTCCATATATTCATTCACTTTTTGAAAATAAAATTGACGGGTCGGCTAGTTCAGGCTAGGAAACCAGGTGAGAAGTAAAAAACCAACCAGCCGCCCGGGAGATCGGTTTCGCTCTAAAAATCTCACCTGTGCAGGACGTTTTTTGTAAGAGAGAGGGTAAGATGGCGGAAACAATGCCTATCCCATTCGTTACGGGGGATGCTGCCGAAGCAGCGTTGATGCAGGAAGTCATCGCTAAGCTTACGGAGGGGCACTTACGGGTTGACCCCAAATTGGGGCTTGACCTGGAGTCCTATTACCAGGACGATGAACTGGGGCAAAATGTACTAAAAGAGAAATATTTAGCCCCGGGAGAAAAAGGACCAGCGGATCTATGGCGGCGCCTGGCGCGGGCTATCGCCGGCATGGAGGAACACCCGGAAGTTTGGGAAGAGCGGTTCTATTCTATCCTCTATGACTTTCGTTTCGTTCCCGGGGGGCGGATCATGCATGGCGCCGGTCGGGATGACATAAAAACCACCCTGAACAACTGCTATGTAGTGGGTATCAAGGAGGACTCCATTGACGCCATTTACCAAGCTTTGGTAGATGAAGCTCTGACCTACAAATATGGTGGCGGCTGCGGGCACGATCTATCCGTACTGCGCCCCAAAGGAGCTCCCATCAAAGGAACCGGTGGGGGTTCTTGCGGGCCTGTCGGATTCATGAATCTGTTCAGCGAGAATACCAATACCATTGCTCAACATGGGCGTCGGGGAGCCAATATGCAAACCTTGCGCGTGGATCACCCCGATATTTTCGATTTCATCAACGTCAAACGTGACTTGCAACGGGTGCGCTACAGCAACATCTCCGTACTCATTACCCACCGTTTCATGCAAGCAGTGGAAGAGGATGGTGATTTCGATCTCACCTGGGGTGGTCGGGTTTATCGCACCGTAAAGGCTCGGGAGTTGTGGAAAGCTATCATCGAATCAGCCCATGCCAGCGCCGAACCCGGAATCATTTTCTGGGATACCATGAAGGACTACCACAATGCCGAATATTGCAGCCCCCTGGTAAGTACTAACCCTTGCGGGGAACAACCACTCCCCGACGGTGGAGCTTGTAATCTAGGAGCCGTCAACTTAGCTCGCTTTGTTGCCGAGGATGGAAGCTTCCAGTGGGAAGCCTTCAAAGAAACCGTTTCTCTGGGGGTACGTTTCCTGGATGATGTGATTGACTACAACAAGGACCGACACGCCCTTCCTATTCAACGAGAGAATGCCCTAAAGGATCGACGCGTAGGTTTGGGCATCCTGGGGCTGGGAGATATGCTGATCCTCCGGGGAATAAAATATGATTCTGAAGAAGCGCTGGAAGCGGTGGATGAAGTCATGCGAGTTATGATGGAAACAGCTTATCAGACATCCATCAATCTGGCGGTGGAAAAGGGAGCTTTCCCCAACTTCAAATGGAACGGGTACAAGAACTCCAAGTTCGTGCAGAACCTACCCACAGCGTTACAGGATTTAATTAGAGAAAACGGTATTCGCAACGCCACTATCTTAACCGTAGCTCCCACCGGTAGCGGGGCCATAGTAGCCCAGACCACCTCCGGTATCGAACCCCTATTCGCCACCAGCTATTTCCGGCGGGTCAAGAAGAATAAAGACTTCGGTGAAGAATTCTCCCAGTACAAGGTGGTTCATCCGTTGTTGAAAAAACTTTTCGGCGGCGATGATAATCTACCGGAGTATGTAGTGACCGCCCATGAGATTGATCCCTATTTCCGAGTACGGATGCAAGGGGTAATCCAGAAATATGTGGATGCTAGCATAAGTTCCACAGTCAACCTCCCCCGGGAGACCTCTCCGGAAACAGTTGCTGACATCTACATGGCAGCCTATAAAGCAGGCTTGAAGGGAATCACGGTGTACCGTGAAGGTAGCCGTGAGGGAATCCTAGTGACTAAAAAGGCTGCCGAGACCACTACAACCACCACCAACCCCTCTTTGAAACCACGAGTACGGCCGGCGGCTACATACGGTATTACTCGGAGAATCCGCACCGGTGAGGGATCACTGTACATCACCATTAACCATGATGAACGCGGTCTCTGCGAGATTTTCACTACCATCGGCAAAGCGGGGGGGAATGCAGCCGCCCAGGCTGAAGCCATCAGCCGCTTGATCTCCCTAGCCCTGCGTTCGGGCATTGACGCTCGGGAAATAATAAAACAATTGAAAGGTATCAGCGGTCCCAACCCCGTTTGGGAAAACGGTCAGTTGATTCTTTCCACGCCGGATGCTATTGGTAAAGCCTTAGAGGCCCATTTAAAAGAATATCCCGAAAGCACGCCGGCTTCCGTGTTTCACAACCTTGGTAAGGACACCGATCGGGAGGGATCCAAAGAGAAAGATGGGCTGACCTTTACCAGCATCGAGAACGGAGCTACTTCCAAAACTATGGTGACTTGCCCTGAATGTGGAGCCACCTTACTCCACGAATCGGGATGCGTCACCTGTCCCCATTGCGGTTATTCTAAGTGCTAAAGCGCTCTGCCGATTT
>CAYXZO010000028.1:0-7337 GCA_964469505.1 uncultured Lentisphaeria bacterium
AGATAGCGTATTTCGAATAGGCACTACAATTGATACTTGGGTTGTGGGTATTGGATATGTTTTCTAAGATGAGCTATTCGATAACCCAAATAATGTGATAAGATCATAATTTTGGATTACATAGATGCAATTTAAAGTTAAAGCTATATTTCAATATGGCAGAGTACCTGGTACTGAGGTATGCAATCCGGAGCTTAAATACTCGAAACATTTACAAGTCAACTTACCTTAAAAATTACCACAATGGGAAAATGTTCGGCCATTCAAAAAACGAAACATTGAATAGAAATTTCAAAGCAGCTCTTGCAAGGACACAGATAGTTTTTATTTCCCGTGTACTTTCGAAAGGCTAATTGAGAACCGTCGCTGAAAAAATTTGATATTGCAGGAGGGGGATCATGAAAATTCTATTTATAATCAACGACGCTCCCTATGGCTCTGAAAAAGCTTACAATGCCTTGCGCATGGCGATTACTCTGCAAAAGGAGTATCCCGGCACGGAAGTTCGCATCTTTTTGATGGCAGATGCCGTAACCTGTGCCTTACCCCATCAAACCACTCCCCAAGGGTATTATAACATTGAACGCATGTTGAAGGCGATTATCAACCGCGGGGGGCAAGTGAAAGCCTGTGGAACCTGCTCCGAAGTCCGCGGAATTAAAAAGCTCGCATTGCTCGAAGGCGTTGAAATCAGTACTATGGCCCAATTGGTACGCTGGACTGTAGAAGCTGACCGTGTGCTAACTTTCTGAAAACTACAGATTATAATCAGCAAAGCCGTCGCCTGATTAGCTGAATCCGCACCCCATTTACATCAGCTGTTGCGGATCGCCTATATTTCAAGATCCTCGTTTTTCAGGTTGTATGTCCGGAAAGCATAAAATTTTTACTTAACGCATTTGAGCAATAGCAAAAGATAAAGCTCTGTCCCCGATAAAGTAAAATTCACCACGGGATGGTCTTGATATCCATAATTCATTAGGAACAATTAACAGTTGTTGTTGAGAATCAGCTGAGGTAAATGGATACTTTCTTAATAGGCCTGGAACCCATGAACCTTATCGAAAAGCACCACTCGCCTGACACCGGGGGTGAAGTCGAGGGTGTCAGTGAATTGGTAGGCGTAATGAGTAGTGTCCTGGTCGTCGCCCAGGAAAACCTCCACCCGATGTGAGCCCGCCGGTACGGCCAGGGTTTCAATGGCCAGGCTGTTCTCGTCACCGAAAACACCATGGGGCGCATAGCTGCGGTGAAGTTTCTCTTCCCCGTCCACTTTCACCGATAAGCGGACCGGCAATCTTTTGCGCACCAGTGCCATGGGTGAGCGCATATGGGGCAAAAGCTTCGCCTGGGCTTCAGGATCGCTGGCCCTAACTTCAACCAATTGTCCCGGATGTTTAAATGAAATCACCAGTAACGGATGTTCAGATTTGGGGGGTTGGTAGGGGATGGCATTCACCGCCACCAATAACAAGGTCAAAAGTCCTAACAAAATATTAGCCGTCAGGAAAGAACGTTTCTTAGGGAGAGGCTTTTGTCCGTTGCCGGCACCGGCCAAAAGGGCTGACAACTTATCCTCTTCACCCCGGTTGAAGAAGTAAGTTTCCAGCGGAACTCCACCTAATTTTTCAGGCCGCAGTTCGGGATGTCGTTTACTAGCCAAGCGTTGTTGTAGCCATTTAGGACCCAATCGGCACAGGGGGTCATCACCACACCCTATCACCAACAAAGCTTTGGCTCCTCGGGCAGCAGCTTGTTCCAGAACCAAGGGATGCAGCCATCCGATACAGGGTACGAGCAACCGCTTCCAGCCCCAGGCTGCAGCGCGCTCTGTAGTCAACACCTGAGCGCCGGCTGACTCGGCGCAGACTACTGCCAGACCAAAATCCTCGCGCTGGTTGGGATTACCCTGAAACTCGCGTTTGAGCCAGGTTCGAACTTCCTGGGCCGGCAGTAGAGGATATTCCACCCCCATTGGGTCGCAAGCGCCCACGCAAATACCACAATCCACACAGCGATCTTGGTCGATATAGGCATATTCGGGGTATTTCCCTTCACGGGGGCGCATGGTAATGGCGTTATAAGGACAATCCTCGTAACACTGACGGCAGGCGTTGCAATGCTTAGGGTTAACTTGAGGCATTGGAGGTTTTCTGCGCTTTAGGGCCCAGGGAAAGGCCACAAACACACAGAAGGGCAATACCGCAGCCAACCACAGTAATCCGCCCTGTAATCTGTCGGTCAAAAACAAGGGGAATAAGTAGAACCAGTCTACGGTGAAAGCCGAAGGCTCCACCTGCATTCGCGCCGGGGGCGCCGAATGGGCCGGAAAGAGGATGCTGACCACGGTGAGGGATAGAATGATGGCTAGAGTTAACTTCTTCCCGGTGACAAAGGCCGATTTATTCAGGCGCATAATATGCAACCAGAGGGCAATACCCATTGCTAGGGGGATCAGCATATGCACGAAAAAGATGAGGAAGAACAGGAGCGAATTGAGAGACTGGTCGGTGAGAAAGGCCCTGGAAAGGGGATCGGCGAAAATCGGCAGCACATCCAGCATTTTGGCACTGCCTAAAGCCACCTGTCGGGACCGCTCGTCCCACACAAGCCAGTAACCGGTCCAGCCGTCGAACCACAACAAACCGACTAGAATCATACCGGTCACCCAAGCCAACCAACGGGGACCGGTGAATTTACGGGCAAACAAGGTTTGAAAACCGTGGAGGACCGCAAACAGCAGACAAGCATCGGAACTGTAGCGGTGGAGCGAGCGCATTAGCTGGCCCAGGAAATGGCCTTGCTTTAGTGCTTCCACAGAGGAAAAGGCTTGATGGACGCTGGGGATATACCATAGGAGTAGAACAATTCCGGTCACGATGGCGATAAAGAAATTAGTATCCGCCACCGCTCCCATTTGTGCGAAGGGGTTCAATTCGGTAGGTAGCCAGCGCCTGGCGCCGTTCACCAGGCTCAGGAATAGTTTTTCACCCTTGCGCCAGAAGGGTTCTCCCCGTAAAGGCGGAACCTGAGAGATTGGTAGTTGCGTGGTTTTTGTGGATGGAATGTGATCGGAAAGGGTCTGGGTACCGACCGGCGCTGCCATAGTTAACTTTGAGCCTCACGCAACAACATCCGCAACGCAGTCATTAACCACTCCTCCTGATTTTTCCCCTGGGCGAAACGATAAGCCACCTTGCCAGAGGGATCGATCAAGATGAAAATAGAAGCATGGCTGATTACCCCGGTCTTAGGATCCTTTTTACGTGAAATGTCGTAATGGTCCAAAACGCGGTTCACTTCAGGAACTGGTCCCGTCAAGAAATGCACCAGTGGGGTGGTGAGACCATGCATCTGGGAAAGCATCTTCAAAGCGGGAATTGAGTCGTTGGCAGGGTCCAGAGTGATTGCCAGGACGGTGAGCTTCTCCTTTTCTGCCGGACTCAACCGCTGAAGCACTCGACCGGTTTCCTGTAAAATCAGAGGACAAGCAGAGCCGCAGCGGGCATATACCGCTGTGAGCATGATGGTGCGGCCCCGCAGCTTACTGAGTTGAACCTGTTCTCCGTCTTGGTTCCACAGAGTGAAATCCAGCGCCGGAATTTCAGTACGTAGCTGCTCGGCCGGGAAGGGTAGGGTAGATCCCTGAGCTGTTGGTCTGAGAAAGAATTGAAATAAGCCGGCACCGAGTAGCACGATTCCCAGGGCCCCCAGGACCCAAGGTAAAAAGGCGGCCCGGTGGCTCTGCCAGACTTCACGCAGTTGGCGCCACCAGACCGCCAGCATGATCATACTCAAGAAAACGGGCTGAAGAATGAACATCACTACGAAAACCCATTCCATCTGGCCGGTCGCCGGATCGTAGCGGAAGCACCAGACCTTGAAATCTCTGGCGTATGCGGCCAGGGAACCAGTACCCTGGGGCACGAACACCATCCCTGCAATGAAAAGAGTAGTGAAAAACAACAGCGACATCCCGAAAGCCGGAAAACGCCAGCTGATGATGAAGCGCCTGACCTTTTCCAGGGGGGAATTAGGTACAACCTGAGCTTCAATGGTGTTCATATGGGCCCCTTAGGTGATGTTCAAAGCCGAGTTATCCGATTACCGTACAAACCAAACGTCAGCCAGGGCCTTCCAGTTGGAGAAGTAGTACACCATGAATGAAATCAGCAGCACGAAAACCAGGGTCATGGTACCGGGAACCCGATGGGCGATCTCGAAGAATTTCTCGTCTTTGGCGCGGGCGAAGATTTCCCGACTGAGTTTCAACTGCTCTTCCGGCTGCCAACCTTCCATACCTTTTTCACCCACCGGTTTACCGAAGAATACGGCCCACACTGTCAGGCCGATGAAAATCAGGGCCCCAGTGAAAGCGATTACCCCGCCGATGCCCAAAACGGCCAGGAAGAAGTGAGCGGCGGGACCAAAACCGGCCGCCAGAGGAGCTCCAGAAAAGCCAACATCCCAGTGACGACGAGGCACGCCGTAGGAGCCGGCGAAAGTCATCCCAATGGATACCAATACAATACCGAAGGCAAAAATATAGGGCTGCAGGCGGGCGAGACCTTTGGCTGGGTACTCTTTCTGGAAAATCAAGGGCACGACATAATAAGCCAGCCCCATGAATGCTAAAGTGGTGCCGCCTACTACGGTGGCGTGGAAGTGTCCAGGGATTCTGAGAGTATTATGAGCAATGATATTGATCTGTTCGGTCCCTAGAGTTACTCCGGTAATGCCACCGATAAAACCGAAAATGACGATGGACATGGCGATGGAGGCAAAAGCCGGGTCCCGCCAGGGAGCGTTAGTCAACCAGTTGAACAGACCTTTGGTAAATCCCTTTAAACGCTGAGCCACCTCCATTCCTGCCGGTACGGTGAAGCCATGGATCATGGAAGCTAGTACCGCCAGGTACATGGCGTATGATGTGTTCCAGATTTTCCAGGAGGCTTTCAAGCCCGGATCCACCAGTAGGTGGTGGGCGGAGGCCAGGTTGATGAAAAGAATGTATAACACAAAAGCAACCCGGCAGACGGTTTCGTTGATGGGTTTTGCCCCGGTGGTTAAGGTGGCGATGAAGTACCACACGGCCACCATGGCGGCCACATTGATTTGCTGGGAAGGATGTCCCAATCCCCACCAAACGAGGCGGTACCAGCCGGCGTCGATATTTTTGATTAAACCTAAAGACCAAAGGAAGCTGGGAATCATGACCGTGGCCCCGTGAAGTAGAGTAACCACTGCAATAATGGCCGCAGCTAGGGCACCGAAGGTCACTAGAGGCATGGAGCCCTCATAGGTTTTATCGCGCCGGGCGATGTATATGGTGGCAAAAAAGTTGAATACAGCCGTTAATGTACCTACGGCAAATAAGATGATGCCCAAATAGAAAAAAGGAGAAGCTTTAAGGGGAACGTAAGAAGTCATGAGCACGTCCCCTTTGCCCATCAGAATAGTGACGTCCACCATCACGATGCCGGTCAGCATCAACAGAAAGGCTACCCATGCTACTTTAGCCGAAAACAGACGCGAATTCAGGAGCGTGGTAGCCGTGAAATAAAGAATGGCCACTTCCATGCTGATAATCCAGAAAATCAGCATATTGAGGCCGTGAAAGGTCAACAACCGGTAAAACCAGTCGGCGGGTAAAAGATGTACTGCCGACCAGCGTGTGAGAGCGATCAGTAAAGCCGCAATGGCTCCTAAAAGGAAGACCACTACCGCCACCACCGCGTGGGATTTGATGAACTTTTGGGCGTCAAAACAGATGTTCAAGCCGGTGGTGGGGCAGGTGCGGTAACGTCCTTCCAATAGATTTCCCATCTGTACCTCCTTACTCCACAATGATGCGACCGGTCATCAAATGGTGACCGATACCGCAGAATTCATTGCAAATAATCGAGTAGATGCCGCTGGTGGTGGGGGTTAAGGTTAAGACATGGTCGTAACCGGGGAGCACCTGAAAGTTCATATTAATAGGTTGCACCGAAAATCCGTGCTGGAGGTCGGAGGAGGAGATGTGAAGCCGGTAGGTCTGTCCCTTCTTCAACTTGAGAATGGGATACCATTGCCACATTCTCCCCAGGAGATAGGCGTCGCCACCGGGAGAGGGTTCTACAATGGGTACTCCCTTTTCCTCCCCGACTTTACGGGCTTCCACGAACTTATTGACACGTTCAATGAACGCGGCGGGAGTTACGGAATACGACTCACCGGTACTGTTCTGATGTCCCTTGAAATGCCAGTAGGGCATGGCGCTGAACATTATTAGGCACCAGATTAGGGCTACTCCCACCCACAGACGCTCGGCCCCGGAAGGAGCCTGGAACCAATCTTTTTCAGGGGCGATGATACTCATTTCCTACTCCTTTCCGGCTCGTTACGGCAACAGCGCCTGTGGCATTGTTGCCAGTTGAACCCATCCCCAGATCGTGTAAGACAAGATGGGGATTAATAATCCCAGCGCTAATAGGAGCCAGGGATTATCCATCAGCCGCTGGAGGGGGTGTTTTCCATTCTCTCCCATGCGTTATTCCTCCTTTTAATAGCGATATGAAAAATTGCTGTGCCCAAACCACCATAGACCATGGCGGCCAGAAACATTAGACCACCTAAAATGGCCAATAGACCTCCGCCGGCCATGATTACCAAACCGAAATGTTCTCTGGGGCCGGTAATGATTTGCGCGGCACCGTAAACCTTGCGCGCCATGCCGGCGATGCCGAATCCCAGCGCGAAAAGAGCCTGGCCTACCCCAAAGAGTACTGGTTGCCAACGCCATAGATGGGGGAGTAAAAGGGGACGTTCGGCCCGCTGTAAAAGATGGTAAGCGGCCAGCATGTATGTGACCGTTACACCACCGATTGCGGCATGGTAGTGCGCCGGGACCATCGTATCGGCCCGGTGAATGCTGGCCCCCATGAGATAACCATAGAAAGTCAGGCCAACACCTGTAACTAGGCCGGGCCAATAGAAGTTGAGACTACTGCTGGGAAGGTGTTGACGACTTTGAAGATAACTTCGCAGCAGGAAGAAAGTAGCCAGGGTAACTCCCGGAAAGATGCCCCACTGCATCAAACGAGTAAAACGGGTCAGGTAACTACCGGTATCAGCAATTTCTGCAGCCCAAAAGGGACCCGCAATAGCCGGCACCACCAACAGGCCAGTAGCTACGGCCCAGACCCATGACCGATCTTCAATTTTCCAACCGAGTCTGTTAGCCAGTAGCAGCCAGACTGCCATCATCCCTACTTCATTGGTGGTTTGCAATAGATGTCCGCTGCCCCAGAACAAGAGCTCGTACCGTAGTCTACCGCTTAACTGCGTCGGGAGTT
>CAYXZO010000028.1:7437-9274 GCA_964469505.1 uncultured Lentisphaeria bacterium
AAAGCCAGGTTCACATGAACCACCAGGCAGCGGCGGATGAAATTTTCATCGGAAATAAGGTGAGCCAGTCCCGGTGCTCTGCCTATAACCAGCGCCAAGGAGAGCAGACCGGCCAGGAACAGGGCTGAAACACCCACTTTCAACCAGCCGGGTAAAGCTTTGGCGTTACTACTTTCCCTCAGTGGTTGAGCTATAAAATTTGGAGTCACAGGTCTATTTTAAACGCCTATAATGGACTTTCAAGTCCAAATTAATTGCTAAGGCAATGATTGCTTAAGTAAATTAATAGCAGGTCGGATTATGGAGAAAAAGATTGGTTTTATTCGGTTTGCAGAGCAGTTTAACTAGGGAAGCGTAGGTGAACTCCGAATGCGATTGACTCAAACATCGGAATACGCCTTGAGAGTTTTAACGTACATGGCGACCTTGCCCAAGGGCGAAGCGGTGCAAACTGCGCGCTTAGCTTCTATTCTAAATATTCCCCCCCACTACTTAGCCAAGATCATGCGCCGTTTGGTTAACGCTGGTTTATTGAGTTCCCGCAAAGGTCGGGGAGGGGGGTTTGTTTTTGCCAAGCCTTTAGTGGAGATCAGGTTCAAGGATATTTTAGAAGCTGTAGGGTATGAGGTCGATAATCTGCCGTGTGTATTTGGTTGGCCGGAATGCAGTGATGAACGACCTTGTCCCTTGCACCTCTTCTGGCGCGATTTGAAGTCTTCCTTCCGCGATTGGGCCAGCAACCATCATCTGAGTGAGGTAAAGCCCGGTTCGCAGTTAGACAGTTGAATTAGTGCAACCGGGGATTACTTACCTGATTTCGGCACCATCACAGAATTAGAAAGATGGTGAATAAGGTTTTTAGAGCTTTTAAAGCCTTTAGAACGCGGATTGGCTTCAAACTGGCTTTCGTGGTGGGAGCGATGTTAGTCTTAGCGATCGGAAGTCTTGTTATCAACTACCTGATGGTGAAACGGCATCAATTCGACGCTAGTTTGATTAATATGGCGGGAAGGCAGCGAATGCTGACCCAACAGATAGTAAAGTATGCCTACGAGTTGTATCTCGAACGGTTTTTTAATGAGGCAGCTCCCAGGCATGAATTAATACAATCAGTTGCTCTGTACGATTCCACTCTGAGAATCCTCACCTATGGTGATTCTCGTTTAGGGCTACCGCCGGCCAAAGGCCAAGCTTATGAGCAGCTTTTAGGCCTGCAACACCTTTGGAAGCGCTTCCGATACAACTTGAATCTGCTGCTAACCCTGCCGGTTGAATCCGACACTTTCCGTGCGGCTTTGCAATTCCTAAAATCCAATAACGAAAAACTGCTTGATGAGAGCGATAGGACCGTTACTTTACTTGAAAAACAAGCCAAACACCGGGTCTCACAACTCCTGATTTTGCTGGACATTTTATTCTTTTTTGACCTGCTGTTGTTTGGCACCGTGTTCATTCTGCTTCGCCGACTGCTGCTTTCCCCGTTGTACCGCATCAGAGATGGCTTGCGGCGAATGGCGGCAGGGGATCTGAGTTATCGTATTGCTTTAGGGACGGGCGATGAACTGGAGAAAGTGGCCCGGGAAATAAACATTTTGGCTGAAACGCAGGAGATGTCACAAAACGAACTGGCCAAGCGTTCCGAGGAATTGTCCCGGATCAACCGTAAGTTGCGGGCCTTTACCGCTGAGTTAGAGGAGAAAGTCAAGGAGCGTACCCGTGCACTGGAAGCGGCCAATCGCGATTTGAAGGGTAAACAAGCCCAGCTCTTGGCAGCCAATGAAGAATTGCAATCTTTCACCTATTCAGTATCCCACGATTTGCGGGCACCACTAGTATC
>CAYXZO010000028.1:9374-31427 GCA_964469505.1 uncultured Lentisphaeria bacterium
AATTGCAATCTTTCACCTATTCAGTATCCCACGATTTGCGGGCACCACTAGTATCTATTAACGGCTTCACCAACCTATTGATTCAAGACTTTGGGAAGCAGCTTGGACAGGAAGCCTTACGATTGCTGCAATCCATAATCCGGAATACCCACCGGATGAATACTTTGATAAGCGATTTTCTGATTCTATCGCGGGCCTCGTTTCAGAACCTTAACCAGGTGGTGGTTTCCATGTCGGGAATGGTCAAGCTTACCTGCGAAGAATTAGGGATTGCGGCTTTGCGCGGTATCCAGCTGGAAATCGAACCACTGCCAAAAGCTCATGGTGACCCAACCTTACTACGGCAGGTCTGGCAGAACCTGCTCAACAATGCTGTTAAGTACACCCAGCCCGGAAAAGTAAATCGAATTCAAGTCGGTGGTGAACGTCGCAGCAATGAACACGTTTATCACGTAAAAGATACGGGAATTGGGTTTGATTCTGTTTATAAAGAAAAGATTTTTCAACTGTTCCAACGCTTGCATTCCGAATCGGATTTTCCCGGCACGGGAGTAGGGCTTGCAATCGTGGAACGGATAATAAAACGTCATGGCGGGCGTGTTTGGGCCGAATCCACCCCGGGGGAAGGCTCAACATTTTATTTCGCTTTACCTTTGCCTGGAAAAAAACGGTAAATTCCAGGTTGCCGATCTAAAAGGAGTTCAGCTGTTGCAACGGTGGCCGAATTCCAGCATCATTTATTTTAGACAGGGAGGGTGGCGATGAAAGGCAAAGACGGAGCTTCGTCGGTCCCACTGCGGGTATGGCTGGATCTTAGTAATAAAGAACAGCGCAATTTAATAACCAGTTGGTTACGGGAAGGGAATTACCAAGTCAATTCCCTGGACACGGCCCCGCCCATTCTGGCCCAGGAGGAAGTAATAGAACTTCTGGTGCTGGATGTTGCAGCTGCTGGAAAAAGAGAGAAACAACTCCATCGCTTAAAGGAACAAGCTGCCCGCCAGTTCAGACTGTTGCCCACCTTGATCCTGGTTCCTGCCGGTGAGGATTCCTCCCGGTTTCTGCGGGGAGAATTTGACGATGTGCTGCCAGAGCCGGTTTCCCGGGAACTTTTTCTGGCTCGTCTGGACCTATGGCGGCGTCTAGCAACCGAATCGGTGTTACAGCTTCGCCCCCTTTTCGAGAACACCACCATCGGCTTGTATCGAACTACTCCCGATGGAAGGATTCTGCTCGCCAATCCCGCCCTGGTTAAGATGTTGGGCTACAAGTCTTTAGCGGATCTGAAACAGAGGAATTTGGAGCGAGAAGGTTTCGAACCGGGGTATGAGCGTGTCCTATTCAAAGCTCAATTAGAGCGAGAAGGGGTAATCCAGGGCCTGGAGTCAGCTTGGACGCGCCGCGATGGTAGTGTGCTTTGGGTGCGGGAAAGTGCCTATGTAGTGCGGGATGAGATTAGTGGAGAAGTGCTGTATTATGAAGGGACAGTAGAAGACATAACTGAGCGCAAACAAGCGGAGTTACGGTTAAAGGCGAGTGAAGAAAAATACCGCGATTTATATGAGAACGCCCCGGCAGCCATGTTCTCCGTAAACACAGAGGGAAAAATCGTACGGTGCAACCAAAAGGCTGCCGAGTTGCTGGGATACGACAGGAAGGAGCTTATAGGTATACCAATCCTGGATTTATATGCTCCTAACTCCAATGGTCGGCCACGGGCTGAAAAAGCTTTTCAGAAATTCAAGAGCGGTGAGACGATCCAGGATTGGGAGTTACAAATGCAGCGAAAAAATGGCCGGCCCATTTGGATTAGCCTGACCGTCAACGCCATACGGGATTCGGGGGGGAGAGTTGTTGAAAGTCGAAGCATGGTAGTTGATATCAGCCGCCGGAAAGCAGCTGAATTAGCCATGGCTGAAAGCGAACTTAGATTCCGCACTTTGGCTAATGCTTCCAGAGAAGCAATAGTCATTCACGATCATGGGCGTCTGCTGGATGCAAATAAGGCTTTTCTTAGGTTGTTTGGATACACCTGGCGGCAAGCACTTCCGCTCCGTTTTTATGATTTTTTCCCACCCCAAGCCCACCGTATAGTGGAAAAGCATTCCCAGGGTGATTTTACTGAGGTCTATGAGATTGAATGCATACGACGAGACGGTTCAATTTTTGAAGGGGAAATACAAGGTCACACCATTCCTTATCATGGTCGTCAGGTTCGCGTAGAAGTAATCCGAGACATTTCTCGCTTTAAAGCCTCCCAGCGCATCATCCAGCAACAAAAGGATGAGCTGGAGGCCATGTTAAAGGCCGTCCCGGTACCCTTGTTTATCCTCGACGAAAAGCTCTCGATTCGTGGTAGTAACATGGCGGCCCTGGAATACTGCAACCTGGCAACCGACGAGATGCTCGGTAGACCTGCTGGAGAAGCATTAGGTTGTATCCACAATTCGGACGATCCAAGAGGTTGTGGTTTTGGCCCCTTTTGTCAGAATTGTGGACTCCATCAGTCAGTTGATGAAACTAAACGTACCAAACAGCCCGTTTTGGGCACCGAGGCGGAGTTGGAAATTCAAAACGACGGAGTAGTGGAAAAACGCTTCGTAAGGTTAAACACCGCTTATTATGCTTCGCCAGCTGGCACTCGAATTCTTTTGACCCTGGACGATTTTACGCTCCATCATGATTCAGAAATGAAGTTGAAGCGTTTGAGTAGCTTTAACGCCAGCCTGGTAGAGGGAATGGGCGAAGGCATAATCGTCTTGGATGCCAATGGTTTCATTACTTACGTAAATCCGGCTACGGAACGTTTATTGGGATACTCGCTAGATGAACTACGAAGGCAGCATTGGAGTTTACTGGTTCCTCCCGAGGAACAGGAACAAATTGAACAGGAAGATCAGCGTCGAAAAGAGGGACACACTAGTATATATGAGACCCAACTTCTGCGTAAAGACGGCAGTCGTCTGGTTGTAAGAGTTAGTGGAACTCCTCGTTTCGAAAATGGAGAGTACGTAGGAACGTTAGCTGTCTTCACCGATATAACCGAGCAAAAACGGGCCCAGCGGGCGTTAGAGGCTAGCGAAACGCGTTTCCGTTCTATTTTCGAATCGCTAATTGATGTTTACTATCGTCAGGATATGGACGGTCGCTTGACATTGGTCAGTCCCTCAGTGAAACGCTACGGCTATGAACCGGAAGACTTGGTTGGCCGCCAGGCGAGTGAATTTTATTACCGAGATACAGATCGGGAGGAGGTTCAGAAAAAGCTGGAAACCGAAGGTGAAGTCAGGGATTTCGAAGTCAGGCTAAAGGATAGCCGGGGCCGTGCTGTTTGGTTTTCGGTGAATATCAAATTGCTAAGGGACAGCCAGGGACAGCCGGTGGGAATCGAAGGTTTATTGCGGGATATCCATGAGCGGAAACGAGCTGAAAGTAAATTGCGGAATCTGCTAGATCGTTTGCACGCGAATGAAAAACAATTACGTACAATAATCGAAACTGAACCGGAATGTGTCAAAGTTCTCAACCGCAAAGGTGAAGTAGTATTAATGAATAAAGCTGGTCTGGCAATATTGGACGTAGAAAAACTGGAAGATATTCAGGGACGTCCGGTATTGCCTTTTGTAAAGCGGGGATATCGAGCCTCTTTTCAGAAATTATTTAAACGCAATCTACAGGGTTATTCGGGGAAATTGACTTTCCAGATGGTGAGCGCCAAGGGTAAGGTGCGCTGGATGGAAACCCATTCTGTGCCTTACCGGGACCATCATAACCGAATTGTGGGAGTACTAGCTGTCACCAGGGATATTACCGGGGCTAAGGAGATAGAAGCAGCCTTAAAAGAGAGTGAGGCCAAGTACAGCAGTCTGTTTCAGCATTCGAAGGATGCCTTGCTGGTACATGATTTCAAAGGGCGTATCCTTGAAGTAAACCAAAGAGCAGTGGAGTTATTCGGATATTCTGCTAACGAATTTACAGCCCTAACTATGGCCAAACTTTACCCGGTTGGAGCAAAATCCAAACTTCAGAAAATGTTCGGCGAAGTCCGAAAAAGCGGATTTGTATCGTTGGAGGTCAATTTCCAAAAAAAGAATGGTGAAATCTTCCCGGCTGAAGTTTCCGCCGGCTCCATAAGCTTTGGGGGACGCACGGTAATACAGTGCATTGTACGGGATATAACGGAACGCAAGCGTGCTGAGGAAACAATTAAAGAACTGAATCGTACGCTGGAAGAAAAAGTCCGTCAGCGAACTGCCCAGTTGGAGGCTTCGAACCGGGAATTAAAAGCCTTTGCCTATTCCGTATCCCACGATTTGCGTTCACCTCTAGTTGTAATCAATGGTTTTTCTGAAATTCTCATGCAGGACTACGGGGAGTTACTGGGTGCTGAAGGTCGCAGGCTTCTGGAGACTATTCGAGCGAATACCATGAAAATGGATAATCTAATTTCTGATATATTGGCTCTTTCACGAGCTTCTACAAGAGATCTGGAAATGAAATTGCTGGATATGAAAGAGTTGGCTTACTCGGCGTGGGAGGAAGTAACCTCCCCAGAAGAACGCGGCAGTTTTGAGTTCATCATCAAATCCATGCCAAAGGCTATCGGTGATCCAACTTTGATAAGACAGGTATGGGTTAATTTTCTGAGTAACAGTGTAAAATATACTCGCCCGCAGCCGACCAAACGTATCGAAGTTGGGGGCTACACCAAAAATGCGGGAGTTGAGTATTACGTTAAAGACTCGGGTATTGGATTTGACCCCCAACATGCAGGTCAGCTGTTCCAAGCTTTCCACCGGCTCCATAGCGAAAAAGAATTTCAGGGCACTGGGGTTGGCTTGGCCATAGTTGAGCGCATTGTCCGCCGTCATGGTGGAACGGTGCGAGCAGAAGGCCGACCAGGTCAGGGGGCTGTTTTCTACTTCTGGTTACCAAATGAACCTAATCAACATTTAGAGTGAACAATCAAGTTTCACATAAAAGAATCAAATAAGTAATCTTAAAGCGATTCTTTATATACAACTGTCTTTAAAGTCATTCCATACTCCAATATCTGATTGCTACAGGCTGAGGAATAAGGCCCGATTATCGGTCATATGTCGTCGCTGAACAGGCGAAACTAATCCTCTCACTGTTTTTACTTGAAACATTACTAGCGCAAATCTCCCCTGAAAGGAGGGGGGGCTCATGCAAAAAAATCTTGACAGATGTCATTGAGCTCTTAAAGTACTTTATATAATAAAGTTCTTTTCAATTTGAATAGGAGGAGCTGATGACTCAGCCAGATCTAAAGCAAATTCAGTCAGACTTAGAGTTCATAAAGCGGGTAATGCAGGAAAGTCGACGAGCCGGCGCATACGGCACCCCTGATTACTTGGCCTGGGGCATATTGGTCATAGCGGGGTTTCTACTGACCTATTTGAAGCTCAAGGGATATATAGATCTACATTCGGGTGCAATTTGGGGGATGGTAATTGTATCCGGATTGGTGACATCAATCATTATCTTCATGCTTAAGCGGAATCGACGAGATGTGGAAACATTCGGAAGCAGACTAATAATTGGTATTTGGTCTGCTATAGGTTTAGCAATGATCACGGTTGGTTTTTTAGGAACCGGATCTGGTGCTATACCGGAAAAAAGTCTTACTGCAGTCCTCTTCACTATTTTGGGAATAGGCTATTATTTGAGCGGCTTGGTATACGGAGAAAAGTGGGTGTCACGACTTGCCCTAGGATGGTGGCTTGGGGCTTGTGTTTTGTACATATACCGAGAACCTGAAGCGTTGCTTTTCAGCGCATTTATGATGCTTGTTTTGCAAGTAATACCGGGATGGGTTTTCCTGCAGCGATTCCGTCAAGAAATAAGCAGATGAATCGAACGAATTTCAGTTATCAACAACTAGACGAAATAATACACTCTCGTATAAGATTGGCAATTATGGCTTTATTAGCCACAGTCGAATCCGCTACATTCAGCTATATAAAAAAGGAAATCGGCACCTCCGATGGTAATCTCAGTATTCATTTACGAAAACTCGAGATAGCAGGCTATGTTGAAATTACCAAAACTTTTGTAAGACGCAAACCTGAGACACGTTGCCGATTGACGGCCAAAGGGCAAAAAGCTTTTCAACATTATCTGGAAACATTGGAAGGATTACTTAAACAGAAAAGGTAGAGATGTGGATAAGAAAAATGTTTTTCCCGGCTTCAATTTTTGGCCGGGTCAGGTCACATTTTTTATAAACCCATTATTGATATGGTTGGCTTGTTTCAGTTTTGTCTCAGGACAGGATAGCCTACAGATCGGGCGGGGATGGTTGGAGGGTCGAGTGGTGGACGCTATTACTGGTCAACCTTTGCCAGGCTCTGAAATTATTGTTCTGCAGATTGGTCTGGGCGCAGTTGCAGATACAAATGGGCGTTACCTATTGGCTAGGGTTCCTACGGGTAGCCACAGCATCCAAGCCCGGATGATGGGCTACCGGCCGCAGACATTACCGCAGGTGGAAATAATGGCCGGTCGGGTACGAGAGCTAAATTTCTACCTGGTCCCGACTGTCTTGAAAGGTAAGCAGGTGGAAATTTCTGGAGGATATTTTTCACCTTTGGGTAAGACCAAGTTTATGCACCGGAGAGTCGATCAAGCAGAGATTGAAACCGATCCGGCGGGTGCTTACGATGTAATGCAGATGATGCAATCCTTGCCAGCTGTAGTATCGACCACTGATCAAAGTAATGAGGTAATTGTGCGCGGTGGTGCTCCGGGAGAGAATCTGTTTGTTATGGATCATTTGGATGTGTTATATCCGGTGCATTTCCCACAGCAAGGTTATGGTGGTGGGCCGATTACATTAATCAACTCAGATTTCGTCGATCATATAGATTTCTATGCTGGTGCCTTTGATACTCGTTATGGTGAACGCTTATCTTCGGTGATGGATGTGTCATTACGGGAAGGTAATCGGCTGAAGCACCAGGGAAAGATTGGAATAAACATGGCGGGATTTGGCATTGAAGCCGAGGGGCCGTACGGATCCGCCGGGAGTTACCTCTTTGCTGTCGAACGCTCTTTCCTTGATCTTGTTATTCGTAGTACCGGCTTCACTGCCGTTCCTGAGTATTGGACTACACAAGCCAAGCTGACCAGATCTGTCGGAAGATCCGGGAAGCTTATGTTGAACTTTTTGGGCGGCTGGGATGCTATAAAGTTGGAAAACGAATCGAGCCCCATTTCACGGGGTGTAGAAAATGTAGCTTATAACAGCCATGAAAACACATCGGGAATAACATATAAACAACTTTTGGGTAATTCGGGCTATATAGTTACATCCCTGGGCTTAAGTCAATCTGAGATGGATATCGATGTCTACCGGATTAAGGAAGATTCCAGCGATATCACTATTTTCCATGAACGTCCCCGAGAACAAGAATTGACTTTTAAATTTGATTTAACTCACCGTTTCCCTAGCCAACGTCATCGGCTGGATGTGGGCCTGTTGGCTAAAAGAGTAATGCTGAACTTATATAATCATATTTACCCGGATACCGTTTTTCTTTGGGGGTACCGTTTTAATCCTGATGAGCCTCCCAGGATGGTGGATTCCCTGACCTTTTGGAACGAAGTATTTGAAAATGATGACGTTGAACCCGTGCCATTGGGGATTTACTATACTGTGACCGATTCCACTACTCACAGATCTTTGACTTTCAATAGGTTGGCCTTTTATCTCCAATTCCATCATTCCCTAGGTCAAGGGGTTAATCTTTTATGGGGACTCAGATGGGAAGAGAGCCTCTTGTCCAGGCAAGCTCATTGGAGTCCGCGAGTCAGTCTTACCTGGCATGCAGCTCCAAAACTAGAATTCCACATAGCTGGGGGGCGTTATTACCAGGGGCCTGCAAACGCTTTACTTACCCATATGGAGCGGCCGCCGGCATCGCTTAAGGATTATTATGCTGACCAAATAACCATTGGCCTCGAGTACCGACCGCGGAGCGATATGCGCATAACCTGGGAATTGTACGCTAAAGAATTTAATAATAAACCCATCCGCGAGCGTTTGAAGAATCCGGTAACCGGGGCTGACAGTCTGGGAGATTTCGTTAATGAGGGACGAGGAAGGTCCAGGGGCATCGAATTCTATTGGCAGAAGCACTTTGCCAATAATTGGTATGCGATTGCCAGCTATTCATATTCCAAAGCGGAGGGTTTTGATTCTAGAGACCCTACGGGTAAAACCACATTTCCCTGGGATTATGATTATGGGCACACCTACTCATTAATTGGTGGTTATAAGATAATTTTTCGAAATTTTAGCTGGTATGGGGCATATAAAGAAAGTCTATGGTCTAAGTTACTTTCCTGGTTACCGTTCATGCCCTCTGACGAATACGAAATTAGCTTCCGGTTGAGATATCAAGGAGGAAGACCCTACACTCCAAAAATATTTGATCCGACGTTAAGGCGCTGGAATATTTATCCTTATCAGCAGCTTAACACTGAGCGCTTTGATTTTTATCGTCGCTTTGACATAATGCTGCGTCAAAGATTCTATTTTGATCGCATCAATCTAGTTGCCTTTTGGGATATTATGAATGTCTTCAATCGCGATAACCCCTGGGACTATGTTTATAAAGATGATGGTCATAAAATATTAGCATTGCAATATAAGACTTTTCCAGTAGGGGGAGTCGTGCTTGAATTTTAAAGTGATAGGATTGGAATAATGACGAATTCATAGGACCGCTTGGCCCCTGAAACAATATAGTAAAACACTCCTCAATATAGTGAAAGTTTCAAAAAGGCGGCAAAGCCCTATTGGAAAACTTATGGAGAACAATTCAACTACTGAGTAAAATCTAATTTATGTATTATTACTCAGTGCTCCTCATCAATTTCTAGAACAAGAAGCAGCATCCGCGGTACTTTATTTAAATTCCCAAACGAAAGTCAAAGTACCTATCAGGTCATCTTTAGGTCTAGAAGCATCGTTGAAGCGGTAAATATAAGAGTCTCCGCTGTCTTTAATGATATCATAACTGGAGCCACTTGTAGGCTCCTCCCAAAAAGAATACCGACTTGAGTTTTGATAGAAATATAGATTTGGTATTAAATGAACTGCGGGGTGTGGTCGATAATCGAAGCCGACGATAATCACACTGGTTTCGCTTTGACTGAGCTTGACATTGGGGTCTAAATAATCATATCTCAGCAAAATAGAAGCGTTCGATTTCAGCCTATATTTTACAAAGATTGACAGAGCACTCATTTTCAGATTAGTTAAAACTGAATCGTAGTGGGTCCAGTCCAGGCCATCTCTCAAGTAGTAATATTCCGCTCCGGCTGCAAATTTCCCAATTTGATGACCGCCGAATATTTTATAAGTGTAAATGGATCGGCCTTTACCACCTTTATGCGGTTCGTAGTCCAGATACAACTCCACTATTGACCGAGGCTGAAGAATAGAAATTGATAAGTAAACTTTCTTCCATCTGTCTCTTTCGGAATTATAAAGATAATAGTTGCTTCCGTTGCCCAGAACAAAATGGTAAGCCATTAAACCGCTCAATAGAGTTCCTTTTAACGCAATACCCATGTCTGAATAACCAGAATGATTGGGAATACCGGCAACAGCCTCGAAACTTTCCCAGACCGTTGCAGCCAGCCCACGATAGGCCCACCAATCCTCTGATGCTTCCCAGGTTGGTGTGCGAATTACCCCCACTTGTAGTACTGACCCCGGTAATAATCCATGCCACTGGAGATTAGCTTCCCTTACGAACAAGTTCAGAGATACTCTAAGAGAAGCACTCGCTAAATCATGATCTAGCCAGCCAAATCCATGATATAGGTCGGTCTGAAATCGTACGGAAAACTGAGATGATATTTCGCGATCGAAGGTGATATAGAAACGGCGAAAACGAAAACCATTGGTACGTCCGTCGGTGCGGGGGCCGTCCTTGGAAATGTCGTGGGTATAGTCGAAATAGGCTTCGCCGCTTATGGAGGATTTTTGATTCGCCAAGGTCATACCTGTCCGGAGCAATATCACCGCTATCAATAGCCTTGATAAACTTTTGAACATTTTGTTGCTATCCTTTCCGTTCTTTGATTTTACCCTAGACTTAAGATGAATTGAAACCCCTGGAATTGTGTACAAACTTGTCCTCGATCATTAGACGGCTGGTTTGTAATGGAATCGGCCATATAGCTGAGGAATGGTTTCTTCCATTCCCGTAGTACTACAAACCTCCGTTTCCCTGTCCACGAAATAGTGAACTCGTAAAAATCCCCCCCTTAGGACCGCTTAGCTTCCGCACAAATTCATAACTACGGTAAATTTTCGGGAAATAGTTCCAGGTTTGCAAGTTTCTAAATTGCGGATAGGGGGTTCTGGTTTTTATAAAGCGCTATTGCGAAAAATTTCACGATTGCATCTCATTACTATTTATCACCCACCTGACCAGATTGGGATGAGCCGGATCCCATTGACCTCCAGACCTCTTGCACTTTTTTAGACAACTACTCGATACTGATTTCAATCGCGAGGGGACTGCTCCCATGGCCTTAGACCCGCTGTTTCTAACATTATAGTCTAATCGCCACCTTACTTTAATGTACCTATGTACCGTGATCCCTGTACTCCTCGTTCCTTTTACGTTTTTTATCCGGCTTTTGCCCATTACTAGTTTCCAATACTCTACTTGCAACATTATGCCGTGCCTGACAAGTTATCCGCCAAAGCTCACCTCCACTTGGGGGGGCTAAAATAGGGGAGAATAAGAATGCGGCATGGACGATTTGTAAGAATAATCGGGCTATTGTTGGCGGTAGCGGGCTACGGGCAATTGGCGCCCCAAATTGGCTTACGAGACCATACGCCTCATTACTATGCCTTAACCAATGCTCGGGTGTATTACCAACCGGGACGATATTGGCCTAAAGCGAATATCATCATCAAAGATGGTCGCATTTTAGATGCCGGGCCCAAGGTCAAGCTGCCCCAGGGTGCCAAAATAATTGACATGACGGGGAAAACCATCTACGCCGGATTTATAGAGCCATATTTGCCTGTAGGTGTTCCGGATAAAACCAGCACTTCCAACAACCGCCATTGGAACCCGGGAGTGCACCCCGAATATATTGCCAGTCCCGATTCTTTAAGTCCCAAGGTTATCAAAGAATTGCGCCGCCTGGGGTTTACCGCCGCTTTGTTAGTGCCGAATAAAGGTATTTTCAGGGGCCGCAGCAAACTCATCAGCCTTGCCGGCAAGGAAGCCGAAGCGACCCTGCCGGCTCGTGAAACGGAGTGGATCAAATTTGAACATGGCAAGTGGGGAGACACTTACCCCAATTCATTGCTGGGAGCCGTGGCTCTGGTGCGGCAAACATTTTACGATGCCCAGTGGTATGCCCAAGCTCAAGCCATCTATTCCAAGTATCCTGAGTACAACAAACGTCCCCAAATAGACGATGCGGTGGCCTATCTGGCTGATCACGAGGGCAAAAAACTTCCCTTCGTTTGGATAACTACCGAAGAACAGGGAGCTCTGCGGGTAGGAAAAATTGCTCGCGAATTTAACCTGCCCCTCAATTTTCTGGGATCAGGCTATGAGTATCGTCGGCTAACAGATATAAAGCGACTGAAACCTTTTATCATCTTGCCCTTGAATTTTCCAGCTCCACCGGATGTAAGCACGACTGAGCGGGCTCTGACGGTTCCTTTGGCAGCCCTACGCCATTGGGATATGGCGCCGGATAATCCCCGGTTATTAGCTGAAGCAAACCTCCACTTCGCTTTGACAAGCGCACGTTTAAAAAAGCGTGAAGACTTTCGCAATAATCTGGAGCGCGCCATCATCCGCGGACTTTCACCCAAGGCTGCCCTGGCAAGCTTGACCACAGAACCAGCCCGCTTTTTAGGTGTAGATAAATTGTTGGGGAGCATTGAGGCCGGAAAGCTGGCTTACCTCACCGTTTGTGACGGCGAATATTGGGAAGCGGGCACGGAAGTCCTGGAAGTCTGGATTGAAGGGCAGCGAATTCCAGTGGTGGAACTGCCCAAGCAGGATATACGGGGCCAATGGAGATGTGATAAGGGTATTTTGAAAGGGGCCAGCCTTCGTTTACGGGGGCGTCCCAGCCAGCCCCGGGGATCCATCGCCTTAGATACATTAAACTTGAAGCTACATCATTTCAGTTATTTCGAACCGCAAGTTTCATTCACTTTTAGAATGCCCCCCAAGGCTTCCGAAGAGGGGGGAGTTTACCGCTTTGAAGGGCTAATTTCGGAAAACCTTCTGAGCGGATCACTGTACTCCCCGGACGGCAAAGTTCAGTCTCTGGTTTTTCGCTTTGAAAAGAAACTGAAATCTGAAATTCGGCCTAAAGACGAGAAAGCGATCTCTTTCCCCGTCCGTTATCCTGAAGGCGCTTTTGGATTGCCGGGTTATCCCAAACAACCGCAAACTCTGATGGTGAAGAATGCCGAAATCTGGACTAGCGGTCCCAGGGGCATCTTGAAAAATGCGGATATGTTGGTGGTTAAGGGGCGCATTGAGAAAATAGGGGTGGGGCTGAAGATTCCCCGTAACGCCCGGATTATTGATGCACGCGGTAAAGTTGTTACACCTGGTATAATCGATTGCCATTCTCATACGGCTCTTTTTGCCGTTAATGAAGGCTCCCATGCCGTCACAAGTGAGGTGCGCATCCAGGATGTGTTAAATGCTGATGATGTTTCCATTTATCGGGAATTGGCGGGGGGAGTTACCACCATCCATACGCTCCACGGCTCGGCGAATCCCATTGGGGGCCAGAACGCTATTATCAAGCTGCGCTGGGGTCAACCGCCGGAAGGGTTGATTTTTAAAAAAGCTCCGCCCACGTTGAAATTGGCTCTGGGAGAGAATGTCAAACAGTCCAATTGGGGGGACAAATACACTACGCGCTATCCCCAGACCCGCATGGGCGTGGAGCAGATTATCCGAGATGCTTTGGAAGCGGCCCGGGATTATCAGCAGCGTTGGCAGGCGTATCGCAAAGCTCGTCATCGCAAACGCTTGATTCCGCCCCGCAAAGATTTGCAATTGGAAGCGCTGTCGGAGATTCTGGATGGTAAACGCTTTGCCCATCCTCACAGTTACCGTCAAGATGAAATCTTAGCCCTAATCCGGGTTGCTGATGATTACGGATTTAAAATCGCCGCCTTTCAGCACGTTCTGGAAGGCTACAAAATCGCGGAGGCCATTGCCGCGCACGGGGCCGGCGCCTCCACCTTTTCTGACTGGTGGGCATACAAATTTGAGGTGTACGATGCCATCCCTTACAACGCGGCTCTGATGAACGCCGTGGGAGTGAATGTTTCTTTGAATTCCGACAGCCGCGAATTAGCCCGCAGGCTGAATTTGGAAGCTGCTAAGGCGGTAAAATACGGGGACTTAAGCCCGGAGGAAGCTTTTAAGATGGTAACGATAAATCCCGCCCGCCAATTGAAAATTGACAAGTATGTGGGCAGCTTGGAAGTGGGGAAGGATGCCGATTTCGTTATCTGGAGTGGCAACCCCATGGACACTAAAACGGTTTGCGAACAAACCTGGATTGATGGGCGCTTGTATTTCAGCCGTAAACGTGATGAACAATTCCGTGAGCGTACAACTCGAGAAAGACGCCGGCTGATACAGAAAATTCTACAATGGGAGTTGGGTACTAAGGATCAGGCGCCAGCTGGGGAAGAGAAAAAGACGGCGCCAAAGGGCACTGAAGGAAAGGAGGTGCAGTAATGCGGCGGCTATCATTGCTTTTACTAAGCCTGGTCTGCCTTTATGCCTCCACTCCGATTCCCGCTCCATCCCAGGCCCATCCCATTTTGCTGAGAGGGGGCCACATATTTCCGATCCATGGTCCGGATTTCATCGGAGAATTGCTGTTCGATAAAGGCAAAATCGTAGCCCTTGGTAACAATCTGACAATTCCTGAAGGTACCGAGGTTATTAATATTGAAGGCTTGCGCGTTTATCCGGGGTTGATCGCAGCGTCTACCACTATGGGTTTGGTGGAGATCAATGCGGTGCGCGCCACTCGGGATGTGCAGGAAGTGGGCCGGTTGAATCCTAATGTGCGCGCTGAAAGAGCTTATAATCCTGATTCAGAACTCCTCCCGGTGGCTCGTTCCAATGGAATTCTTTTGGCCCATGTAATACCCCAAGGGTCAGGCATGGCCGGGTTGTCGGCCGTGATGATGCTGGACGGCTGGACCTGGGAAAGCTGTACTCTGAAAGCGCCGGTAGGTCTACATATTCACTGGCCCCGGGTGACCATTCCCGATAATCCCCTCAAACCGGGTCAGACTAAAAAGGCCCGGGAGAATCGGGATAAAACCTTGAAATCCTTTACTGAAGCCGTTGAAAATGCCCGGGCCTACCTGAAAGCCCGCCGGGCCGGAGAGCAGCAAGTTAAGGATGCCCGCTGGGAAGCCATGCTTCCCGTGGTTGAAGGGAAACTGCCAGTGTTTATCCACGCCCAGGAGTTGGGACAGATAAAATCGGCCGTATTATGGGCTGAAGAGCAAGATTTGAAGCCGGTAATCGTTGGGGGAGCGGATGCCTGGCGGCTTACTGATTTTTTAAAATCCCATCAGGTGCCGGTGATTTACGAGAATGTATTGAATTTGCCTCTCCGCCCAGATGAGCCTTACGATCTGCGATTTGCGGCGCCGGCCAAGTTATATCGAGCAGGGGTGAAATTCTGCATTGCAGCTTCATCTAATACTTTTGAAGCCCCCCATCAGCGCAATGTACCATATGAAGCTGCCATGGCCATGGCCTTCGGGCTACCTCCCGAGGAGGCCTTGCGGAGTATTACATTATCGGCGGCTGAAATATTAGGGGTGGCGAATCGGGTAGGCAGTTTGGAAGTCGGTAAAGATGCTACCCTGATTGTGACAGATGGAGATATTTTACAGATTCCAACGCATGTCAAAATGGCTTTCATCCAGGGACGGAAGGTTGATCTTAATGACCGGCACAAGCAATTATATCAGAAATACAAGACAAAGTACCAACAATTGGGTATAATCAAGTAAGTTTAAAATTATAACAGCTCCATATATCGCTTTATTCCATTACGTTATAGCCTACTGCAGGGCAATTAACTTCATCTTTGGTGCGTTTGATATTAGTATGTTTTTCAATTATCTGTCTTTTGCCAGTATTTTGTTTTGGTTGGGTAATCGACCCATTTATCTCCGTCCCAATATTTAATTTTTGACAATAACTTGATCACGTCATCTTTGTCATAATCAGAGTAAAATGATCTTTGAAATTTATTATAGTAATAAAACAGAAAGCCGTCTTTCAAAGAAATGTCAATAACTTCGAAATTTTTATTAAAAGTATACAAACTCCCTTCAGGAAGCCTGCCTATTGATGTAGAGACAAGAACATGGTTGTCTTGGATTGTTAAGTACCTGCATGTCCCTCTGTTAGCTTCAGCCAACAAAAAGTTGGCATTTGGGAATCGGAGGTAGTATTTTACCTTAGCCTTGGGGGCGTCTTTTAAAATATACCTGTTATCGTTCTGAGGGCTCAAGCCGGAGCAATCCCTATAGTCCAGTATTATAAGGGTTGGTTGGTTATATTCATTATTTGTGGCGGCTAAAATGATATCGAGTATCCCATCATTATCCACGTCCAGAAATTTAATATCATAGATATAACCCGCGTTCCAAAAACAGCTGATAACCTTTCCGGACTGATCAAAGATCATTAATTTGGCTGGAAACCAAGGAATATTAAGAAATACGGCAAGGATCTCTTTATAATTATCACCGTTCAGATCAACTGTTCTTAAAGTTGAAATAGCTAATACATACTCGCTACTATATGTATTATCACCCCATATAGTTTTTTGATGATTATTGTATTGCCAAAGTATTTCTCCTTCTTTAGAAAAACAAGTCAAAATGCCGCATCCAGGATATCCCTTAAAACTATTGCCTATTAGTACCTCATTATTCCCATCATTGTTTATATCATCTATATAAACCCGAATATTATTTTTAATATAGTCCTGATCTTTTTTTATCGTATTTATTTTATAACTCCAAAGTATATCACCGGCTTTGTTGATTATGTTTACATAATTGCCAACAAAATTCCAAGCAACGGGATTGGTGTTTTTCCGTCCCAAAACGGGAGAAGAAGGAAGAGTTGCAAGTAACAATAAAAATAACAGTATTATAGAAGTGGCACCAATAACATATTGCCGGTACCTGCGTAGATATTTAATGGGGGTGAAAGCGGTTTCGTGTTTGGTTACCAGCTTATCGTTATTTAATAACTCTTTGATATTCCTGGCGTATGTAATCTCGTAATTCCGCCCTGGAAAGCGCTCCCGCAAACCGGACAGAAAGCTCTCGGCGTCAACCCTGTTGTCACTGGGCAGAACTAATTTGGCGAAATGTGAGAAGAAAAAAGCCTCCAACTTCTTCTCAAGAGAGATTTTGGAGATAGGCAAGATCCTACCCCACCTATCCAAACGACCGGTAATGGCAAAATCGCTTTTAAGAGCGTAACGGGTGGAGTTGAGAGTGATTTCACTCAAAGCCGCGATGTTGAGTAATCCTAAACCCGCTCCCAAAGAATCACCTGTGTAAAAATACTCGTTCCTGGGAAAAGCATATTCCACCTGGTAATGACTCCCGATGCCCCGGGATAAGAAGTTGCCCGACAAGACTTCCCGGGCGTATTCCCAGGCTTCGCGACTTTGCTGGTACATAAGGTCGTCAAATTGATTTTCCCGGAAATTGAACAGGAGCAGGTCACGATCACGGTCCAATTCGTGTAACCGCACGCTTAAAGGCTGTATAGTTCCTAAAGCGAAATGCTGATGATCAACGCCGTTTTGTTCCACTAGTAAAACGTTGAGCAGTTTGGTCTCGTCAGGCGGCGCCAAACGGTTTTGTAGAATATCCAGACACTCTTGATTGAGCCCGTACCGGGCAAAAACCGACCGCAATGATGGAAGCCGCTCCGGCCAAGTGTCTCGCCCTTCTATCGCTTCCTGGAGGGCTTCGGCCAGACTGGGGGACGGAGTAGGTTTTCCCAGGTATTCGCCGGCCTCCTGGTAGGCCCCAAGGCAGAGGTATAGGAGAGCCAGGTTGCGGCGAATCGTCTGGCGGATATGTTCGATTCGTCCGTGGTTGACAGCGGTTTCACAAGCTTTTTTGAGGGTGTTGAGGTGTACTAGGAGCTTTTGGAGAAAATCCGGAGGGAAATAGCTGAGGTTATCGTCGCTAACCAGGGTTTCGAGGTGGGGGAGCAGCTGGAGATAGTACGATTCAATGACCTGGGGGACCGAGAATTCCCGGCATTGTCCCAGGAAATGGCTGACTAATGCCAGCTTAAGTCTGGCGCCAGCTGGGCTCGCAAGATGATATTGGAGCTTAACGAAAGCTCGCTCTAATTCGACCGGTTTCAAAATTGACCTCTCAAGAGCAATTTACGGTGAAGCCAGGGACTTTTGCAAATAGTGGATATTTTTTCCGGCCTGTCATGTCGCTAAATGGTTTTGATTCCCCTGAAACCCATTTTATGAAGGTAGCGAAGCCCTTGAGACGTAAGGCGCGTCAGCAGCTGGAAAAAGGCGATTAGGAGGGCCTGTTGCGATCAAATGATACAGTTTAGGACTCTTGGTTTATTCTTTCTGTTAGTTTTACTGAGTTAGAAACCGGATTCACTAGAAATGGATTGTCTGGTATGTAATAGTATGGTAGCCAAACAACATGACGACAATTACCGCAGAGTAGCTGACGGAATTCAGTGGAAATGGCTGATGAAAATATGGGGGAAAGGGAGCAGGAGATTAGGTGCGATATCCGAATCGTGGCAAGGTGATTTACCGCGCAAATTGTAATGTCCGGGGAGGTCTATCTTCAATGGCTAGGAGTGTGGCAGCGCTTGAAGGGGCTGACAGGGGCAGCAAATTACATGCTAATAGAGGTGTATACTTTTTCTTAAGACGCTGTTTGCGATAAGTATTGAGTTAAGGTTGGCGGCTTGACTTAAAATGGAGCTGTCATTAGACATTGAAAATCCGTCCCCAAAGCGGTATTTGTCTATCGGTAGTACGAAAAAGCCGGAACCGATGGTTCCGGCTTAGCTGATTGCTGGCGGGACCGACGGGGATCGAACCCGCGACCTCCGGCTTGACAGGCCGGCGTTCTAACCGAGCTGAACTACGGCCCCGTTTATAAAAAGCCCCCCGGCTATTTCTTTGGTTTATAAAGAATTGCCAGGGGAATAACTACTAGATAAGCCAGCAATAAGACGATGGGGGCAATGGTCATGGCTGTAACGCTGTTCAGGCTGCTCAAACCCATCATGACATATCCGAACACCAGTAGCGCGATACCCAAGCCGAACAGCAGATAATTGGTACGCCCGAAAGGGAGCTGCTCGTACCAGTGCAGGGTTTCTTTGGTAGTCTTAGCGCTCATAGCGGCGGCGAATATACACGACGAGTTACAGGCATACAAAACTTTTCTAACCTTCCCCGAGCGTGGAACCTGAGAGATTTTTGTCCCCATCGGGAGGCTCGGATTTTGTGCAGGGTGACAAGCTCACCATCGTATCACTATAAAGCTTACCTGGTATTTTACCAACGCCCAAAGCTCGTTTGACTTGTACTTACCAGTGGGATATGTTAATTACCCGGCCCCGCGGTGGGGCGTTGCATTGGGAGGCATATTGAAAAACAAGCTTTTATGGGGGCTGGCGGTCGGCGCCATGCTCGCAATAGGAGGTATATATTGGTTGCTGGATGCGGTACCTGATACCGGGCACCATGATCCGGTGAGGGTAATAATACCCCGTGGTGCTAACCTGAGTCAGATTGCGCAAATTCTTCACAAACAAGGCGTTATAAGCTCTGAATGGAGTTTCGTGTGGGCTGGGCGTCTACTGGGGAGCACTCGTAAACTGCCGGCCGGTGAATTCGAATTTCCCCGTCCGCTTTCCAACTCGCACACGCTGGAAATATTGCGTCACGCCAAACCGGTAGAGATAACGATTACCATCCCCGAAGGGCTGAGATCCGACGAAATCATCCACATTCTGGTGGGGAAACTTGAGCTGGATTCTCTCAAATTGACCTCTTTGTTGACCGACTCGGCTTTGCTGGCTCTGGCAGGAGAAGGTTTTACTCATCTGGAAGGATGTTTGTATCCCGATACCTACAAGTTTCTGCGGGGTGAAGATGAGCGGACTGTTCTAGCCCGCATGGTGCGCAATTTTCGACGGCATTTCAAGCCCGAGTGGCGCGCGCGGGCGCGAGAGCTGGGATTGACTATTCCGCAGGTGGTGACCTTGGCGTCTATGATAGAAAAGGAAGCCGCTCGCCCTGAAGAACGCTCCTTAATTTCCTCTGTTTACCATAATCGCCTGCGTCGCAATATGCTTCTCAACTGCGATCCCACTTTAATCTATATGTTGGTGCGGCGGGGAGAATGGAACGGCAACCTGCAGCGCCGGCATAAACGAATCCGTGATCCATATAATACCTATCTTTTCCGGGGCCTACCCCCCGGGCCCATCGCCAATCCCGGTGCGGCCAGCCTGGAGGCTGCTCTCTATCCAGCTGTTACCGATTATTTGTATTTTGTAAGTCGCAACGATGGCACGCGCCGCCACGTTTTCGCTCGAACTCTCCGTCAGCACATAAATAACGTCAACCGCTTCCAGAAGCATCCTCGTCGATGGTCAAAGACGTCCTCGCAGGGTTGAATCCCCAGCAAGTAGCTGCCGTTAAAGCTACTAAGGGGCCGGTGCTGATTTTTGCCGGCGCCGGAAGTGGTAAGACGCGAGTTTTGACTCACAGGGTGGCTTACCTGATAAAAAACGAAAACATACCTCCAGAGCATATTCTAGCGGTTACCTTCACCAATAAAGCGGCGCAGGAGATGCGGGAGCGACTCTTTCAATTACTGGGAGAAATTGCCAGTGGGCTACATATCGGTACTTTCCATGCTATCTGTGCGCGCATTCTACGACGTGAGGCTTTGCAGTTGGGATACGAGCGCAATTTCACCATTTACGATGATGAGGACAGTCGACGACTGTTGAAACGGATTATCGCTGATGAAGGATTAGAAGCCGAATTCCCCCAATCCCAGGCTGTGCTTCAAGTTATCAGGGACTATAAAAATCGCTTGATAGAACCTACTGAGGCGCATGAGTTGGCCCAGAATTCTGTTGAGGAGCGCCTGGCTCTACTTTACGAGCTATACCAGACCGCGCTTAAGAAAAATAATGCCTTGGATTTCGATGATCTGCTGCTGTTACCTTTGGAACTCTTTCGGAGATTTCCCCAGACCTTGAAAAGATATCAACGCCAATTTCAATTCATTTTGGTTGACGAGTACCAGGATACTAACCAGGCGCAGTTTCGGCTGGTTAAGTTGCTTAGTGGGGAGCAGGGAAACTTGTGTGTAGTGGGGGATGACGATCAGTCCATATATGGCTGGCGGGGAGCTGATATTACCAACATTCTGGAATTTCGTCAGACCTTTCCCGGTGCGCGGGTTTTTAAGTTGGAAAGAAATTACCGTTCGACCCGTACGATCGTGGCGGCGGCTTCAGCCTTGGTGGGCAACAATCAACGTCGCGAACCCAAAGAGCTTTGGGCTGACGGCAACGAAGGCGAAAAGCTCCAGTGGCTGGCTGCCAATGATGATCGGGAAGAAGCTCGACTAGTGGTAGCGGCTTTGCAGGAAGAATGCGGGCGTGGTAACCGAAAGTTCAGCGATTTTGCCATTCTCTACCGCACCAACGCCCAGTCGCGCAGCCTGGAAGAATTTCTCCGCAGGGCCGGTATTCCTTACCAGATTGTGGGGGGCGTAGGGTTTTATGACCGCAAAGAGATCAAAGATGTGCTGGCTTATTTTCAGGTTGTGCTGAATACCTTTGATTCCGTGAGTTTGATGCGGATTATCAACGATCCCCCTCGGGGAATTGGCAAGGTAACTCAAGAGAAGTTGAATAGTTTTGCTCTATCCCAGGACATTTCTCTCTTCAGTGCCATGATGCGCGCGGAAGAAATTGACCTAAGTCCCCGAGCCAAAAAGCAAATCACGGCCTTTGTCAAGTTCATCAACAAGTACTCTCAGCTGCTGGACCAACTGTCATTGGAAGAGTGGGCCCGTGTGATGGTAGAAGATCTGGGCTATTTCAGGATGTGGAAGGAGGAGAGAACGCCGGAAAGCCAGGCCAGGCTTGAGAACTTGCAAGAGCTGCTTAATGCGGTGGGGGAATATGCTGAACGCACCGCAGAGCCAACCCTTGCTGGATTTTTAGAGGAAGTTTCTTTGTTGAGCGATGTGGACAGCATGGAGGATGACAAACAGCAGGTTACGCTGATGACAGTACATGCTGCCAAGGGATTGGAATTTCCGATTGTATTCATCACCGGTATGGAGGAAGGTTTATTTCCCATACGTCGGGCTCTGATGAATCCCCACGAATTGGAAGAAGAGCGGCGTTTATTTTATGTGGCATTAACTCGGGCCAAGGAGAAGGTGTATCTGAGTCATGCTCGCCAGCGGCGGCTATACGGAGACTATTTACCATCGGTTCCCTCGCGTTTTCTAGGTGAATTACCGGCTGATTTGATCGAGCATAACTCCAGTCAAGTATCCGCCCCCTCAAATATAACCCCTCCGCCCCGCAGGCCGTCCATGAAGCCAGGGGATGTGACAGAATACGCACCGGGGCAACTAGTGGAACATGCCGTATTTGGTAAGGGACGGATTCTGGAAGTGGAAGGGCAGGGCAATAATTCCAAGCTTACAGTGGTTTTCCAGGGGCGGGTGACAAAACGTTTATTAGCCCGCTACGCCCATTTACGAATTCTAGAACAATAGCGCCGGGTTACTAAGGCGGCGGAATTGAGCTGGATATTTGCACGAATTACGTTTTTCTTGTTTTGCAAGCCTAGATATCTATGCGTTGTAGCCTCTCCATATCCAATAGCAGAAAAACGAATCAACGCTCA
>CAYXZO010000029.1:0-1726 GCA_964469505.1 uncultured Lentisphaeria bacterium
GATTTCCCGCTTGACAGCATCGGTAATCAAAGGATGGGGTGAAATGGCTCCCATCCCGCCGGTATTGGGACCGGTGTCTCCCTCCCTCAGGCGCTTGTAATCCTTAGCGAATTCCAGCAGAACCACCTCCTGCCCATCGGTAAGGCAAAAAGCCGACAACTCCGGGCCGGTGAGAAATTCTTCCACCACTATCCGTTCCCCGGCGGCGCCGAAGGCTTTTTCCACCATCAAGCGCCGGATGGCCTGCTCGGCGGCAGTTAAGGAGTCAGCGATTATCACTCCCTTCCCTGCTGCCAGACCATCGGCTTTCAAAACCACCGGGTAACGACCCCACCGACGCACCGCTTCCAGGGCGGCCGCCGGGGAGTCACAAACCTTGAAACAGGCAGTGGGGATGCTGTAATCCCACATCAAGCGCTTGGCGAAGACTTTACTGCTCTCCAACCGGGCTGCGGCCCGGGTGGGACCGAAAATCCGCAGGCCCTCCCGGTGAAAAGTGTCCACCACCCCAGCGGCCAGGGGAGCTTCAGGCCCCACCACCGTTAGATCAATTTTTTCCTGACGAGCAAACTTTACCAGCCCGGCAATGTCCTCGGCCGATATTGGCAAATTACGGCCCAACAGGTGCGTGCCGCCATTGCCTGGCGCAAAATAAAGCTGGCGCTTAAGGGAACTCCTATGGAGCGCCCAGCCCAGGGCATGTTCGCGACCGCCTCCTCCGATGACTAAAATCTTCATATCCCCCTCACAAGTTTAGTTGACCAATAATGGCTATTTTCTGGCTCCTCTATCGTTCTCGTAGCTATGGTGACGTTCACCAAAGCTTCGGGTTCTTTTTTTATTCCACGTTTCCGCTCCATAACACGGAGATACCCCACCGCGCGCCGGCCGCTATCCACTACAGTTGCTACAGCTCCCACAATCCCCCGACGTCACCTGGAGCGGGGTGACTCGTTAAAAGCAGCCATGGGAGCATCTTTCTCAAAAAAAGATGAAAAAAGTAGCCAATCTCAAATCGAGCTGCCAGGTTCTAAAACCTTGTAGTGTCAATAAGCGGCAGCCAGGGGCCGTTCTCCAACCTGCGGTCACCATTTCCCGTTCGGGAAGCGAGAAGGTAGTTATACCTCGTCATGGGAAACCCTTTCTCAAAAAAGAATAAGAAAACTAACGGCTTTATTTCAAATCCTGGAAGTAAAATTCTTTCTGGTAATCCAGGAACAATTGCCCATCCCGCTCGATATGGGGGTAGATGAAATAATTCAACGGCCCAGTGGTGTGTCCCGGCCCCAGCCGCAAGTCCCGGCCAATGGTGAATTTAATGCGGTCCAGGGGTTGGCAGCCGAAGTACAAATCCCGCCGGTCGGGATGCTTGCGGGCTTCCGAAGCATCCACGGGAAACCAGCCGGAACCCGGGGCGTAAAACTCCACCCAGCAGTGGTAGCCAGCGATGCGCCCTGCTTTACGATCAGTGGGAATGGGAAAGCCGATCTCGAACTTGGCGGGAATCCCTTCCGCCCGGGCTAGGGAAAGAAAAAGGGCGTGGAAATCGGTGCAGTTGCCGTAATGGGCGCTACAGGCCCAATAGGTGTCACCTTGCCCCCAGCCGGTGCCCACTTTCTTGTACTCCATGTGGTCGATGACGTAATCGTAAACAGCGCGAGCCTTGGATACGGTACCGTCCGTCACGGGTGGTAATTCCTGGAGAATGCTATCCACCAGCGGACCG
>CAYXZO010000029.1:1826-10186 GCA_964469505.1 uncultured Lentisphaeria bacterium
TTACCCCGAATTTTGCGCACCGGATCATGAATTTTCACGAAATTGAGTTCCAGGTCTTCCCCGGTTTTCTCATCCTTAATCCGAAAAACCCCGCCGCCCTTTTGCACCATGGCATCAATATGGGCTTGCATGGCGGCCTTAATTTCTGCGGCGGAATAGCTGCGGGCGGCCTGACCAGGATGTTCCTGGGCGGCTCCGCCGGGATGTTCCTGAGCAGCACCACCGGGGTGTTCAGTACCGGGATGCTCTTGTGCCGCGCCGCCGGGATGTTCTTGACCGGCCGGTTTCTGCCCCGTCTGATTATTCTGCATCATGCCCGCCTGAGCGGCCTGACCGGGGTGTTCCTGTCCCGCTTTCTGCACCGTTTCACCAGGATGTTCTGCTTTGCGACTGGAACAGGCTCCCAGTCCCAATAATCCCAGGGTGACGGATATGATGATAAAATACCTCATGTTTAATACTCCTCCGTAGGCTTATTTAATTAGACCAATTTGTGAGTAGCATGACTCAATTTACCCCCAGTGATGGAAGAAAAAAAGACTCTCGTCTGAGGTCTTGAAATTTGGAGGTTTGGAATCTCGATCCGCTGGTAGGAAGGTGGCCGGGGAAAAAGGGAAATCTCCCAGAGAGCGGACCTGGTGGCAGGAAACAGGAAGCAGGAAACAGATGATATGAAATGGGAAACGGGAAATAGGAAACAGGAAGCGGGAAACAGAAACAGAAAAGTGGAAAATAATGTTAGCTAGAAGTCTCTCACTAAGACACAAAGGACACTAAGGAAATAAACACTTCAGAAAATCTTGGTTGTCTTTGTGTCTCCGTGTGAGTTAACAAAACTAGGGATTTGTCGTAATGTTAGACAAACCGACATTACCCATGCCTAAACGCCCGGCGGCCGGTGAAAATCATAGTCATTTTATTCGCGTCACAAACCGCAATACTCTCGGCATCCCTTTTTGATCCCCCAGGCTGAATCACCGCCGTAATGCCCGCCCGGGCCGCCAGTTCCACACTATCGGGAAAAGGGAAAAAGCCGTCGGAAGCCAGTACCGCCCCGGTGGTGGGACCGGTGGCTCGCGTCAGGGCGTTCTCCACCGCCCACACCCTGCTGGTCTGTCCCCCACCGATACCCAGGGTCGCGCCATCCCGGGCTACCACTGCAGCGTTGGAACGGACATGCTTCACCACCCGCCAAGCGAACCGCAAATCCTCCAGTTCCGTCGCGGTAGGCTGCCTTTTAGTGACCACCTGCCAAGCCTCTTCTCCCATCCCCGGCGGATCCAGCTCCTGAGCCAACCAACCGCCGGGCAGGCTGTGCAAACTCCAGTGACTCTTCGCCAGCTCCAGCGGCAGTTCCAGCAACCGCAGCCGCTTCTTACGGGCTAATCTCTCCCGGGCCGCCAGGGTAAACTCCGGTGCCAGAATCACTTCCAGAAACAACCCGGCCAATTCCGCGGCGCATTCTCCATCCACCGGGCGGTTCAAGGCCACGATGCCCCCGAAAATGGACTGGGGATCGCCGTCCCGGGCACGGCGAAAGGCGGCGGCTAGATCGTCAGCTACCGCCGCTCCACAAGGAGTGCCGTGTTTCACGGCCACCGCTGCCGGTCGGTCAAATTCCAGCACCGCCTGCCAGGCCGCTGCGGCGTCTGTCAAATTGTTGTAGGACAAAGGTTTGCCCTGGAGTTGCTTCGCCGCCGCCAATCCCTCCCGCTCATCGGCGGGATAAATCCAGAAAGCCCGCTGGTGGGGATTCTCACCGTAACGCAATTCCCGGCCTTCGGGAAACAGGGGCCAGTCCCAGGCCGCTCCCAGCTCATCTTCACTCAGATAACGGGCGATGTCTCGGTCATAATGGGTGGTGTGTCGAAAAGCTTTAGCCGCCAAGCGGCGACGTAGTTCCAATGACCAGGCATCAGGGAAGGGATTTTCCACCACCAGGGGGTAATCGACGGGATCACAAACCGCCAGGACATGGCGAAAATTCTTGGCCGCCGCCCGGAGCAAAGTCACACCGCCGATGTCGATATTCTCCATAGCCTCGGATAGCGAAGTATCTTTTTGGGCGATGACTTCCCGGAAAGGATACAAATTCACCACCACCAGCTGAATAGGAGTAATTCCGGCCTCATCCAGTTCTCGGCGGTGACGTTCATTATCCAGGTCCGCCAACAATCCCGCTGCCAGCCGGGGATGCAGCGTCTTCACCCGCCCATCCAGCATGGGGGCCAGACCAGTGATTTCCGCGACGGGGAGAGCAAGGATACCTTTCTCTTTCAGAAAGGTCGCGGTACCCTCTGTAGCCACCAGTTCCCAACCGGTGGCCGTCAGCTTCTCCGCCAATTCAATCAGTCCCTGTTTATCACTGACGCTGAGCAAAGCTCTCCACTGCACTGTCATGACTCCTTTTCCAATGGGGGTAGAATGCGCACTCTCCACCCTTCCACCCGCAGGCGACCCTGGGCGAAAAGGCGGACGGCCTCGGGGTAAATTCTCCATTCCGCTTCTTCCAGCACCCGACGCTGCAAGGTTTCGGGGGTGTCATCGTCCCGGACAGGGACTGCACGCTGTAAAATGATGGGACCGTTGTCCACTTCCGGCGTCACGAAATGCACCGTGGCGCCGGTTATCTTCACGCCCGCCGCCAGCACGGCCTCATGCACCTTGATTCCGTAAAACCCCGGTCCACCGAAGGCGGGCAGCAGGGCGGGATGGATATTCATGATCCGATTGGGGTAATGCTTGACAAAACGCGGACTCAAAATAGCCATAAAACCGGCCAGGAGAACCAGTTGCACCTGGTGTTGCTCCAGCAGAGCCAGCAGGCGTTCTTCGAACAGCTCCCGGCTGCCGGCCAGTCGCCGACTTACAAAATAGGCCGGAATACCTCTGCTCCGGGCTCGTTCCAGCGCTGGGGCTTTGGAACGGTTGGAAAGAACCACCACGATCCGCGCTGCGGGAATTTGCCCGGCGTCTATGGCCTCCATTATAGCCCGAAGATTGGTGCCGGTGCCGGAGACCAGCACCCCTATGCGAAGCACAACCCCTGCTCTCCCCTCTTCCTGGGACGCAATTCTCCCAGAACAAAAGCCGCTTCCCCCAACTCTTCCAGGCGCTTCCGGGCCGCGTCCACCGCTGTGGGTGGCAGGATGACCACCATGCCGATGCCCATGTTGAATACCGCAAACATTTCTTCTTCCGCCAGGTCACCCCGGTCCCGCAGCCAGGTAAAAATGGGGGGCATGGGCCAGCTTCCCCGGGTTATTACCGCCTGCAGTTCCGTCGGAAAGGACCGGGGCAGATTCTCATACCAGCCGCCGCCGGTGATGTGGGCCAGTCCATGAACCGGGAAGTCCGCTAGCAATTCCAGCACGGTCCGGGTGTAGATGCGGGTGGGTTTGAGTAATTCCCGCCGCAAAGTCGTTTCTCCCACCGGAGTGTCGGGAGGCAGCTCCGCCACCAGCTGTCGCACCAAAGAGAAACCATTGGCGTGCAAGCCGTTGGAGGGCAATCCCAACAGCACATCACCCGGTTTAGCCTGGGTGCCGTCAAGGCGTCGAGAGCGCTCCACGATACCCACCGCGAAGCCGGCCAGTTCATATTCTCCCGGCTGATAAAAGCCGGGCATCTCCGCTGTTTCACCTCCCAACAGCGCCATCCCCGCGGTGCGACAGGCTTCCGCAATGCCCTTGACAACCCGTTCCACTTGCTCAGGTTCAAGACGAGCCACTGCTAAGTAATCCAGAAAGAACAGCGGCCGGGCCCCGGCACACAACACGTCATTGACACACATGGCCACGCAATCCTGGCCCACCGTTTCCGCGCCATCCCAGCGAAACGCCAGCTTCAGTTTGGTACCCACTCCATCGGCACCGGCCACCAGTACTGGCTCCCGGTAGTCCAATCCCGTGAGATCGTACAAGCCACTAAACCCTCGGGGCCAGGGCAGAACTCGTTCATCAGCGGCGGACTTAAGCCACTGCTGAATGCGGGACACGGCTTCCTGCCCTTTTTGCAAATCAACTCCGGCCCGACGGTAAGCTTCAGACATGGGTGGTTTCCTTCCGTAAAGCCACGGGATACACTCCCGTGAAGCAGGCCAGACAGGGGGACACGTGGGCTTCCGCCAGCGCCGCCATAAGGCCCGCAGGACTGAGATAGTGCAGAGAATCGGCACCGAGGTAGCGACGGATTTCTTCCACTTCCCGATGGGCAGCGATGAGCTGTTCCCGATCCGGGGTATCGATGCCGTAATAGCAGCCGAATTGCACCGGCGGAGAAGAGATCATCACGTGCACCGCCCGGGCGCCGGCACGACGTAAACTAGCCACGATGTTACGCATGGTAGTACCCCGTACCAGGGAATCGTCCACCAGTATCAATTCCTGCCCCCGCACAACCTCGGCAATGGGGGCTAGTTTGGCACGCACCCCCTGGTCCCGCAATTCCTGGTGAGGTTTAATGAAAGTGCGGCCGATGTAGGCGTTACGGTAGAAACCTTTGGCTAGGGGAATACCCGATTCATAGCTGTAGCCCAGAGCGGCCACCGTTCCCGAATCAGGGACATCAACCACGACGTCCGCCCGCACTCCGGCTTCCCGGTAGAGCTGAGCGCCTAAATTAAGCCGCGCCCGGTACACGCTGAGACCGTCAATGACACTATCGGTGCGGGCGAAATACACAAACTCGAAGGCACACAAATGCCCCTGGCCCGCTGAACTGCGACGACGTTGGAGTCCCGCGGCGGAAAGGTGAAGAATCTCCCCCGGGGCTACATCAAACAGGTAATCCGCTTCCACGGCGCTCAAGGCGCACGATTCAGAAGCCAGGAACCAGGTTGTGCCTCTCTTGCCTACACAGAGGGGTCGTAATCCTTCCGGATCGCGAAAGGCCACTAGTTCGGTGGCGGTTAACAGCAACACCGCGAAACCACCGGCCAATCGGGGCAGAAGACGTTCCACGGCCGTGGGTAAATCGGAGCCGTTATCCAGCTCCTGCAGCAATAGGTGTAGAATAAGCTCTGAATCGGTGGTGGATTGCAGAGGTTCCGTAGCCGGTAATTGCTGCCGCAACTCCGTGGTATTCACCAGATTACCATTATGCACCAGCGCCAATTCGCCCTGTCCGTTGCCGCTCACCAGCGGCTGAGCATTTTCGAAACGGGAACTCCCCGTGGTACTGTAGCGTACGTGCCCAATCCCGTGCTGCCCGCGCAGATAATGCAAGGTGGCTCGATCAAACACCTGTTGCACAAGGCCCTGATCCTTGTAATAACGCAGCCGGCGTCCATTGGAAACGGCGATGCCGGCGCTTTCCTGCCCCCGGTGTTGCAGGCTGAAAAGTCCCTGGTAGCAAATTTCCGCCGCACGTTCATTCGGTTCCTGGAAGACCCCGAAAACACCACAAGCTTCCTGCAATTCGTTTCTCATCTGGAGGGTGTTCCTCTAGATTGGGTGCTTTCCAGCAGTTGTGGTAAGCCGGTTTCATAGGCTTGTCGCAGTTGAGATAAATCCAGGGCAATGAGAGATTGGTGTCCTAAAGTCAGGAGGAACCGCTCGGTCGGGGTTATCTTGCCCAGAAACGCAAATGGCACACCGTGTAAACGTGCCAGAACTTCCCATGAAAGTCGACTATGGGGTGGTACGGCTACGATGAACCTTCCTGGTCCTTCGCCGAACAGAACTGTTTGCAAATCCTTTCTTTCAGCCTGTAATGAAAGCTCACATCCCTGGCCCCCGGTCAGGACTGACTCAACTAATGCCACCAACAAACCTCCAGTGCTGATGTCATGCATAGCGTGTAGCAAATTCAGTTTGGATGCTGTCAGTAGAAAGTGATGCAGGCGCTTTTCAAAATCGTAATCCAGTATGGGCAAACGCCCCGCTATTAAACCGTGGAACCAATGCAGAAATTCGGACCCGGCCAAGGATACTTCGCCTCGCCCCACCAGGTATATGAGATCCCCTACGACACTGAAGGAAGCAGGACGAGCATATCGAACCGCGGACAGTAAACCAACCATACCCACTATCACAGTGGGCAGGACCGCGCCATGCTCCCGTGTTTCGTTATACAAACTGGCATTACCGCTGACCACCGGTGTTCCCAGCCTGGTACAGGCTTCAGACATACCGGCTAGAGCTTCTTCAAGTTGCCAGTAAACCTCCGGTTGCTCCGGATTACCAAAATTCAACCCATCAGTAACGGCCAGGGGTTCAGCCCCCGTGGCCACCAGATTACGAGCTGCTTCGGCCACCACGTGAGCGGTGCCCAGCCGCGGGTCCAGATACAGGTAGCGTCCGTTGCCATCTACCGTCACTGCCAGCCCTTTTTCAGAATCTGGTAGCCGCAGGACCGCTGCATCTCCGCCGGGGCCAACTATGGTGCGTAGCTGAATATGGTGATCGTATTGGCGGTAAACCCAGCGCCGCGAACAAATATTTGGGGACGCTAGAAAATCAAGCAGTACCTGCTCCCAATCGGTGGGTGGTGTAAGTCGGTCGAGATCTAATTTCAGGCGTTGCTCGTAATCTTTCGGTGGACTGGCTGAAGGCCGGTATGCTGGAGCTTCCGTCAGGCTAGCAAGGGGTACCGCGGCTACCACTTCTCCCCCAGCTTCTACCGTGAAGTGCCCGTCGTCAGTGACTTCGCCAAAAACTACCGCCTGTAAATCCCACTTAGCAAAGCGGCGCTGGATTGCCGGCACTTGAGAAGGTTCAACCACCAGCAGCATTCTTTCCTGGGATTCGGAAAGGAGAATTTCACCCGGCGTCATTTCCGGTTCCCGCGTAGGTACCAGATCGGTGCGTACTATCACTCCGCGGCCGGAACGCGCCGCCGTCTCAGCCACCGCTGAGAGAATACCGGCGGCACCCATGTCTTGTATGCCCACCACCAGTCCCTCTTGAATCACTTCCCGGCAGGCTTCCAGCAGCAGCCGTTCCATAAAGGGATCACCTACTTGAACGGCTCCCTGGTCTTCATGGCGCTCTTTTTCCAATCGGCGCGAGGCAAAGGCTGCACCGCCCATCCCGTCCCGGCCGGTGAGATTACCCACGATCAACAGTAGGTTACCCGGTTCCCCCGCTTGAGCCCGCTGCAGCTGATCGTGTTTGAGATATCCCACGCACATAGCGTTGACCAAGGGATTACCGGCATAACCGGGGAGGAACCATAATTCGCCCCCAACCGTTGGCACTCCCACCGAATTACCGTATTCGCCGATACCCCGGATCACTTCCCGCACCAGCCAACGCTGGCGATCTTCATCGGGCCGGCCGAAATAAAGGGCATCTAGAACCGCTATAGGAAAAGCTCCCATGGCCATAATGTCCCGAATGATTCCACCTACACCGGTTGCAGCTCCCTGAAAAGGAGCAATAGCGCTGGGGTGGTTATGACTTTCGATTTTAAAAGTAACCGCCTGTCCATCTCCCAGGTCCACCACCCCTGCATTTTCACCCGGCCCCTGGAGAATCCGGCACCCGGAAGTGGGAAGTTGTTTCAGCAACAGACGGGTATGCTTATAGCCGCAATGTTCGGACCACAGGGCGCCATATAGGGCGAGTTCCAAATCATTGGGCTCGCGCCCCAGGGCGGCTCTAATGGCCTCCAATTCCGATGCACGCAGGCCGGTGTGTGTCTCCGCAGCTTGCATTTGAGAATTCTGTCGATCGGATTTTGAATTCTTCATCGCTTCCCGCTGACTGGTGGGTTTGAATATTTCAAGCTCTTACCACTGCTTCGCTAAGGGAAAGAAATAGATCCAGACCGTCTTGGGATCCCAGAAGAGATTCTGCCCCTCGTTCGGGGTGGGGCATCATTCCCAAGACATTGCCCTGCTCGTTAAGCACGCCCGCTACCGCCCCAACCGAACCGTTGGGATTATCAAGATAGGTAAATATCACCTGTCGGTGGAGGCGCAGCTGCTCCAGCTCCGCGGGGGGCAGCGTGTAACGACCTTCGTTGTGGGCGATGGGCAGGCGTAGTTTCTGACCCCGCTTGAAACGATGGGTGAAAGCCGTTTGATTATTCACCACTTCCAGTTCGACCCAATCGCAAATGAATTTCAGGCCGGTATTGCGCAACAGACTACCGGGGAGGAGCCCCACTTCAGTGAGGACCTGAAAACCATTGCAAATGCCCAGGATAAACCCTCCCCGATCAGAAAAATCCTGCAAAGCGCCCACCACTGGTGACAAACGAGCTATTGCGCCCGGTCGTAAATAGTCGCCATAGGAGAAGCCTCCCGGTAGGATCACAGCGTCCAGCTCTTTTAAATCGGTTTCCCGGTGCCAGACGTAACGCACCGGCTGATGGAGCACTCGGTCGATGACGTAGTAACAATCCTCCGCGCAATT
>CAYXZO010000029.1:10286-30811 GCA_964469505.1 uncultured Lentisphaeria bacterium
ATCCTTTATACCAAACCTTTTCCTTACTGTACCTTGTCTATTGCTCACTGGGCAGAGTAAAATTACCCTGCTCGACCTGGGTCCACTCCAGACCGGTTAAGCGCTGCAGCACTTCACGGTAGGCTTCCTCCACGTGGCCCAGATCGTGGCGAAAACGATCCTTGTCCAATTTTTTGCCGCTACTTAGATCCCAGAAACGACAGGTATCAGGTGAAATCTCATCGGCCAGGAGCAAGCCTTCGGTGGCGCGACCGAACTCAAGCTTGAAATCAATGAGCTCCAAATTGGCAGCCGCCAATTCCCGCCGGAGAATATCATTGATCTCCAGTGCCCATCTCTCAATCTGCTTTAATTCGGCACTATCCGCCCATTTCAAAGCCGTTACGTAGCTGCGTGGCACCAGGGGATCGTTTAGGGAGTCATTCTTGTAGCTATACTCCACACAGGGGTGAGCTAGAGGGGTGCCTTCTTCCAATCCCAGCCGCCTGGCCATACTCCCTGCGGCACGATTACGCACGATTACTTCTACAGGAATAATGGCTGCTTTACGCACCAACATCTCCCGGGGCGAAAGGCGTTCAAGAAAATGGGTGGGAATACCGGCCGCAGCGATGAGTTGAAAGAAATGGGCACTGAGTAGATTATTAACGATGCCTTTGCCTGGAACGGTGCCTTTTTTAGTGCCATTGAAAGCCGTAGCATCGTCCTTGTAGTACACCCGGAGGATACCCGGATCCTCTGTGGCGTACATTTTTTTGGCTTTGCCTTCGTAAAGTGGATCTGGATTCATAAACATACCTCACTTCGCTGGGGTTAACTCGGACTGCTAAAGTTCAGTCCATTGGATTCCTGAAACATCCCCCAAAGCTTTATTTCCGCCGCGCATAACGGGCTGAAAATTCCCGGTCCCCGGCCAGGGTTTTTTGCCGAGATTCTTCCCGCAGCCGGGCCAACCAAGATTTCAATTCTGGCTCGTCGCCGGCCAGTATTTGCAGCGCCAGCAGAGCGGCATTCTCGCCAGCATTGATACCCACCACCGCTACCGGCACTCCTGCCGGCATTTCAGTCATGGAAAGCATGGCTTCCAATCCCCGGTTCCCCTGCCCAACCGGCACTCCGATAACCGGAATCAGCAACCGTGAAGCTACCACTCCAGGCAGATGGGCTGCTTTGCCACAGATGGTGATCACTACCCGCGTTTCTCCACCCTGGAGAGCCGTCAGATACTCTTCCAGGTCCCTGGGAGTCCGGTGGGCCGAAAGGACCCTGATTTCCCGCTCCACGGGAAAACTATCTAAAACCTTTAAAACCTTCTCCAGCACCGGCTCATCATGGGTGCTGCCGAGAATAATAGCAATGGGTGCTGCCATGGTTTCCTTCCTCTACTGTCCAGGATAAAGAATGTAGCGGTGAAAGTCTTCCGGCGGGAAAAGGCGTTCGCAATAATGGCACCGCAAGCTTGGTTGTTCTCCACCGGACACATAAAACCTGGTAGTTGCCGGCTCCGTACGGGTTATGCACTGTGGATTGGGGCATTGCAACACCCCCTCCAACACCGGCGGTAGAGTTACAGGACGTTTCTCCACAACTTTGAAATCCCGAATGATATTCACCTTAGCGTGGGGTGCCAGCAATGCGATACGATTCACCTCCGCAGGGGTCAATTCTCTCCCCTCGATCTTTAGAATATCCTTACGTCCGTAACGTTGACTCCCCAAATTTATACCCAGGGTAACCACATCGTGAGATTGGGGTTGGAGTAACTGCAATACGCTGAGCCCCTTCCCCGACGGAATGTGGTCTATGACGGTACCATTACGGATGGCGTCGACTTTTAATTTCCTCATGTTACGGCCCCCATGAGAATGGCCAGAATGGCCTCTCTTACAAACACGCCGTTCCCCGCTTGCTGGAAATAATAGGCATACGGGGTGTGGTCCACCTCTGGAGCGATCTCATTCACCCGAGGTAAGGGATGGAGAATGCGCAAATTGGAGCGCGCTTCTGCCAGCAAATCTGGATGCAACACATAAGCGTTCTTGACCTTCTCGTAGGCGGCAGGATCAGCAAACCGTTCTCGCTGGATTCGAGTGGCATAGAGAATGTCCACCTGGGAAACAACTTCCTCCAGCGATTTCCCTTCCGTCACTGTTAGCCCCATGTCTTGCGTCAGTTCCTTGACGATACTCCGGGGCATACGCAACTCCGGTGGGGAAACGAACCAGAAGCGGGGTTTGAACGGTGCCAGGGCGTACACCAGAGAGTGGACTGTCCGCCCATAAACCAGATCTCCCACCAAAGCGATATCCAGATTCTCCAGCCTTCCCTGGGTTTTGCGGATGGAATACAGATCCAACAGGGATTGGGTGGGATGCTGGTTGGCGCCGTCCCCGGCGTTCACCACCGGCACGTCCACCAGCTCCGAAACGTACCGCGCAGCTCCTTCCCGGGGATGACGGATCACGATGATATCGGCGTAACGGGCGATAATGCGCACCGTATCCGCTAACGATTCACCTTTCTCTACGGAGGTTCCCACCGTTCCGCTCATGCTCAGTTCGCGTCCTCCCAGGCGCTTAATCGCGGTTTCGAAAGACATCCGGGTGCGAGTGGAGGGTTCAAAGAAAAGGGCGGCCATAATCTTACCGGATAGGTCAGGTTTAAGTCGACCACTTTCAATGGCGTCAGCGGTATCCAGAATATGTAGAATAGTGGACCGGGAGAGCTCGCGCATGGAGATTAGGTGTTGTAAAGTTTCCATGCTGCTACTCCTTAAGTTGTGTTAAAGGCTTCCCAGGCCTGGCGGCGATATTCAATCGCTGCCCGAGCCGGATCAGCGGCGGCGGTGATGCCGCGCCCCACAATGATGGCGTCAGCTCCGCCCCGCACGGCCTCGGCCGCTGTGAGGTAATGTTGTCCCAGTGAATCCCCCTTCCGCTCCAGGTTGACCCCCGGCACCAGCAGGAGCTGGTGCGGCGGAATCTGCGCTTTCAGTTCCCGCAAAGCGTGGGCGTCGGCTCCATGACCGATGTACCCCGCCACGTGGGAATCGGCAGCGCCCATTTCCAGCACCTTGCGGGTGTAGGCGGGATTTAGGAGGTTGCCTTTAGATGACATGCGGGCCAGGAGGAAGCAGGCCCGGTCCTGCTCCAGTCCATCGAACAACCCCGCCAAGATGCCCGGACCGGGTAGGGCGTGCACGGTGACGAACTGGGCCCACTCAGCGATGCGGAAAGGTCCTCCGCGGTACTGACCCCGCACGGTGTTGCCGATGTCGGCGAACTTGCGGTCTTCCAGAATGAGTAATTCGTGGCGCTGAGCTAATTCCTGCAATCGCGGAACAAATTCGGGAGAATAGTCCTCCAGTAAGTCCACATGAGTTTTGACCATAAGCAAATGAGGGGCAACCTGTTCCAGGATGCGGAAAAAGTCAGCCTGCCGGGTTACATCCAGAGCTAGAATCAGGTTGGTTTGCTTCGAGGCCCGTAATTCCTGTAAGCGTCGTACCAGGGTGGTGGGCCGGATCGGTCGGTCTGGCGGCGGAGTAACCGGTTTCAATTGAGCTGCCTGGGTGGCAGTCAAACGTCCCATGCTTCGGAGGATTTCCGCCAATTCCTTCAAATCCAACAAGGCGTGCAAGCGGTAACCATACTGCTCCAGTCCGTGAGCGCCATTACTTCGATCCACCAGAACAACCACGTCCTTCACTTTCAACCCGGCTTGCTCCAGGATCCGGATATGCTCCAGTTTGCTGCCACCGGTAGTAATCACATCATCCACCACCAGACAAGTTTGTCCTGCCTTAAAAACACCCTCCAAGCGCCGGGCAGTGCCGTAGTCCTTTGCCTCTTTACGGGCGTAGATGAATGGCTTTTCCAGCTTTTCCGCCAACAATACTCCGAAAGGCAACGCGGCATAAGGTAATCCCGTGACCAGATCGAACGCCAACCGGCGAACCATTTCTTCCAACGCATGGGAAACCAGGCGCAACAGCTTGGGGAAGGACACTAACCGGCGCAGGTCCAGATAGTAGGGCGACGAGAGCCCCGATTTCAAACGGAAATTGCCGAACTGCAGTGCGCCGGCCTCCTGGAGCCCCAGGGCAAATTCCCGTTTCAGGCGATTTAAAGTGGTTTCTACCACGACTTTACTCCGCTACCGAAGGTTCCCGTTGTGACCGAAAGTACACCTTGCGGCCCGTGGCGTCCCGGTAAGCCTGACCGAAATCGGTGCTAGCCAGCAGTTGTTCCCGGCTAAAAACGGGACCTTCCACACAGGTGATAAGGCCGCTGGGGTCCAACACACAGGAGCCACATAGCCCTACCCCACACTTGAAATAGCGTTCAATTGCTAATTCCACCGGGGCCGGGTAATTTTTAAGCACTGACAGTCCCCGAGCTAACATAGCCTCCGGTCCAGCCAAGTACACGGCGTCAAAACTCCGAGACGGCAGGAGTTCTTGCAGGACCTCTATGGTGGTCCCGGAACGACCAGTGGAACCATCATCAGTGGTCAGAATCAAAGCGCCACTCAGGTTATGAAACTCCTCCCGGTATAAAAGATCCTGGGCACTTCGCGCTCCCAGGATAGTGGTGAGTTCGGTTTGGGACTGCTCCTTGAGTACCCGGGCCAGGAACAGAAGGGGCGGGGCGGCGAAACCTCCCGCAACCAGTAAGATATTTCCGTTTCTGATAGTAAAACCACGCCCCAGGGGGCCGCGGACCAGAAAACGCTGACCAATCGGAGCCTGGAACAACCGGTCGGTAAAAGGACCGACTTTTTTCACCGTCACAGCAAAGCCGCTCTCCCCGGCTTCCAGAATGGAGAATGGTTTTTCATCCAGCCCTGGAATGGTCAACATGAGGAACTGACCGGGATGGGCCTCAGAAAGATCCGCCCCCTGAAAGTGGAACGTAACCAAATCCGGTCCTTCCGGTTTTACCTGCTCCAGGATTACGGAGTAATGGGGATAGTGCCGGCTCAAGAATTCCACTCCAAAGTCCCTATTAAATCCGCGTAATCCTTGACGCCTTCCCGCGCCAGGAATTCATCCAGTTCCTTCTTAATGAGCCCCAGGGCCTCCGGGCCGCGGTAGTAAAAGGCCGTCCCGATCCCCACCAGCTGGGCTCCGGCAATGAGCATCTCGGCGGCATCAGTCCCGGTTAGTACCCCGCCGGTGCCGATCAATGGCAGATCCACCTGTTGATGTAATTCCGATACCAGCCTGAGAGTCAGGGGTTTCAGACAAGGTCCGGATATACCACCTACGTTGTGGTGGAGCACCGGCCGGCGAGAATGGGGATCAATTAGCAAACCCGGGCCCAGGGTATTGATAACCGTCAGCGCATCGGCCCCGGCTTCCCGAGCAGCCGATGCCGTTTCACCGATATTTTGCGCATTAGGTGAAAGCTTGACCAGGACTGGACGCTGGAATTCCGCCTTTACCAACTCCACGATATGGGCCGTTCGGTCGGGATCTAATGCAAAGGGGCGTTGAAATTCATCCTCAACATTGGGACAAGATAGGTTCAGCTCCAGGAAATCGGCGGAGGAACCATCTACCAGGTGAGCCAGGCGGGCAAATTCAGCCTCCCGGGCACCGAAGATGCTGACGCAAATTGGGGTTTCACTCCGCTCCTTGAATCGTTCGACCTCTTCCAATCCAGCGGAAATACCTGGATTAGCCAGTCCGACAGAATTGATGATCCCGCCGGAAAATTCAGCCGTAATGGGACTTAGATGTCCCCGGCGTGGTTCCAGGCTGAGGGATTTAGTAGTAACCAAGCCAGCGCCGGCCTCAGCGACTCTAATCAGGGATGCAGACGATAAACCTAAGATACCAGAGGCTAGGACAAGGGGCGAGGCGAGTTCCCTACCGAGGAACCGCACTCCGCCCCGCTCCCCGGCCAGGGAATGGTGAAAACCAAAGAAAACAGAGACTCTTAGGGCTCAGTGCCGCTGGAAGAGAACGCATAGGAGAGAACACGTGGTGAAATTAGACCCTATAAAACATGGGCAAAGATTTTTTTACCGGACACTATAAAAAATTCATGGCGTTTCACCGGAAGCGGTATGATAAATCCGCAAAAACACTGGTGATGGTGCTTCCGTTTTCAATTTGCCAATCCACGGTAGTTGATGCCGACAGGCTCCGGGTAAAGTTCCAGAATAGATCCACTGCCGGCGTCTGGCGGAAATGAAAATCCGTCTGTCCCCTATAGGCATAGCCATACATGGAATAACGTAGGTCTGCTTCCAGCTTGCGTCCCAGCAACCAGCTTGCTCGCATGGAGCTGCGCAGGGCATTGACAAACAGATTGCTTAGAACGTTGAGATCGGCTACGAACGGCCCTCGGAAAAAAGGCAACCGGGGATAGCGATAGTTGATTCCCCCCAGATACAGGCGGCGGGACAGGGTGCCGGTGTTGATATTCACCCGTATTCCCAGCACGCTGTGATTGGGGAGTCTGAAATAGAAAAAGTTGTAAAATCCCTGACGTAGAGCGTTATCAAACAGGGAATCGGGGGTTGTTTGCTGGGTAACCAAGTACTTGACATTCTTGCGGTAAGAATAACGTAAAGCCCACGTGAACCAGCGGGATGAATGAACGCGAGCCGAAAAGTAAAGACTGGATAAGTCCAGCACGCCTCTAGTGGCGGTTTGGTCCCGGGGATCCAAATCCAATTCGGTGGAAAAGTTCAGGTTGAGCCAACGCCAGGGAGCAGCGCTCCATCCGGCGTAAATAAATTGGCGATCCAGCCCTCCCTGACGATACTCGTTGATAAATCCCAGGGTTGTAGTCCGGTAGGAATCACCGTGGCGGCGGGCGGCCACCACTCCCCATTTAAAGGACTTCGTATCCAGAGCCAGGGAATCATACACCGGTACCCACCCGATGATGGCGCCCGTTTGCCATTGGTTCCAATCATATTGAAAAGCAACACCGTCAACAGTACCTACCCCTCCCAGTAAGGGGTGAAACAAACGTCCAACCCCCAGCCAGAGTGGAGCCCCGGCCGGGCGGCGATAAAGGGCGGCGGTATAAACCCGGGTGGCGCTTTCGCTACGATCGGCATAAACCCGGCTACGGTGACGAAAGAATAGATCAGCTGCATATGCGGAACCACGGATATTCTCCCAGTGAAAATTGCCGTAGATTGAGGGCTGATCGTAGTGAGGTTGCAGCAACGTGTCTGTGGCCCATAATCCCACATACTGGAAAGACAACCTTCCGAACAACCGACTGCGCAGGCGACGGGCACCAGGGGCCTCAACAACTTTGGCGACATAAGCCGGCGTCGGAACCGGCTTAACCAGGGGCTTGGGCGCGGGCTTGGTGGGGGCTTTGGTTTCAGGTTTACGGGGAGCCAACACTACTTTAGGCTGGGCAATGGCCAGCCGTTGAAAACGCACCTCGTCTCCTAATTTCCACCGCTTGAAATCAGCCTGGGACCGGGGTTTGGCACTGGCAGAATGAAGGGCTGCCTGAACCACAACGGCCGACCCCAGCTTTTTACCCTTACGCTTTACAAATAGGGTGTCACCAGACTTCAGGCCGTCTTCAGTCCCCAGATTTACGTAAATCAATTCCCGACTTTTATAAGTAATTTTTCCTTTAACCCATTCCCGGGGTTGAGCTATCACGTCAGATGCTGTCAGCGATAAGAGAACAAAAGACCCCAACCAAACCGCCAAAGTTTTATTCTTCATAACAAATCCTTTCATCAATCACCTTTGGTTCCCCGGGGGTGACAGTGATAGCAGTCCTCGGGAGTCACGCCGATAGCCGGATAAATATAACCATTGCGCGAGACGCAGCGGCCTCCCTCACAGTGCTCGGAATTCATCGCAGTAGCGTTATGGCAACCGCTGCCGAAACAGGTAAAGTCAGTAAAATCACCCGGAGTACTGTGGCAGCTACTGCAGCTTTTCCAGGCAAAAGCATGGTTGCCGGAATGAATGGGAAAAAAGGAATCATGATTCAGGGCTAGAATGTCCTGCCATCTGGTCGGCCCGTGACAAAGACTACAATCGTCCTGTTGGGAATATCCCTGGTGGCCGCTGACTTCGGGGACAAACTGGTCGGCGTGGCAGTTGCGGCAATCGGTGTCAAGACGGTAGTTACCGGCTATGTGACAATCCTCGCAAGGAACGCCCCGATGTCCTCCCAATAAGGGAAAGAGAGTTTCTTCATGTCGGTCATACCATACACTCATCTCCCAGGTGGAAGACAAATGGCAATCTTGACAAAAACGCCCAAATCGATTGTCGTGGGGATCGGGATGACAACGGGTACAACTACTGGGTGCTCGTTGGAAGCGGTGCAGCTCCTCTACATTGCCCGCCGGATGACAGGATCGGCAGGCAATCCGGGCGTGCGTTCCCGTCAGCGGGAAATTGGTCACCTCACCGTGATCAAAAGGCAGGGGTTTAGCCAGAGGAACCCAGGCTTCCGCCGAGTGACAGGTGGAACAGGGAAAGCGGATTTTGATTTTGCCCTGAGGCCAGATCAGGAGCGGTACCAGCCATAATAAAAACCACTTCGTCGTCTTCATCAGAACGGTCTCCCTGGGAAGGGCTGGGGATTCCGGGGCTTGCCAGGATTGAACCGGTCACCGCCTTCATCGTCATCACCTCCACCCTCACAATCGTTTTTACTACCAGTGGGGTGGCAGGTGTAACAATCCTGAGAAGTCACCCCCGTTGCGGGATAAGTGAATCCGTTACAGCTTTTACAGCTCCCCCCTTCACAATGTTCATTATTCATTTCGGTCACGCCATGACAACCTGAGCCGAAACAAGTGAACTCGGCATAATTACCGGTGTTGGTGTGGCACTGACTACAGGTATTCCAACGGTTGGCATGTTTGCCGCTGTAGATGGGGAAATACAGGGCGTCATGGTCGAAAGTCGCGCCCTCCCAGGTGGAAGTAGAATGGCAAGCAGTGCAGTCTAAGGGAAAACCGGCTGCGGCATGATTCGGATTATCGGTATTATTGTAATCGTTAAGATGACAATCCACTGCGGCGCAGGTTCTAGGTTGGGCCGGTGGATCATAACCATCGGCGTGGCAAGTGGAGCAATCCAAACTAGTATGGGCCCCAGTCAAAGCGAATCCGGTTTGGGCGGCACTATGATCGAATTCAGCGGGAGTCCAGGCTGAGACGTTATGGCAGGTCTCACAGGTCTGGGGGAAATTGTTACTTACATGGGGCGGATCGGTGGTGGCGTTAAAATCGGCCTGATGGCAGGGGCCACAACCGGAAGTAACCCCGGCATGTACCCAGATCGATGGCGTCCAGCCTTCAGGAGTATGACAATCTTCGCATTGATCCGCCGGCCAAACCCTGGTACTGTGGTCCGGGTTTTGAGTGTTGCTGTAGTTCGCCGCGTGGCAGCCGGATGCCTCACAAGTATTGGGTATGCCAGTCCACTGATTGTTCACGTGGCACTGACTACAATTCTGACCCTCAGGATCATAATGCTGTCCAATTAAAGCAAAGCCCGTCAATTGGTCGCTGTGATCAAAATGAGAAGGCAACCACGCACCGGCATTATGGCACATTTCACAGTTGGGCGGGAACTGGCTGTGATCGGGAGCGCTACTGGCGGCACTGGGAACATCCTGGGCGTGGCAATTCTCACAGCCCTGGGTCACCCCCTCGTGAGACCATATGGAAGGCGTCCAACCAACGGGAGAATGGCACTGTTCACAGAGATCTGCCGACCAACCACGATCCTCATGGTTCGGATCGGTGGTATTCGCCCAGACGCTTAAATGGCAACCGGAAGCGGCGCAATCGGTGGGTGTCCCGGCGAATACATTATTGACATGGCAGGACGCACAATCCACGCTGGCATGCCGTCCAACCAAGGGGAAGCCGGTTTGATCATGATCCACCGTGGAGGGGGTCCAGGCCGCAGTACCATGGCAAACCTCACAGTTGGTGCTGTATCCGTTGGCGGCATGATCAGGTGCTTGAGTATTGTTGTATTCATCCATATGGCAAGTGGCACAGACTTCCTGGGTGGAGCCATGCTGAAAGATGCTGGGACTGAAAGAAACCGTGTTATGACACAAGGCGCAGTCCTCAGGAGGATACCCTTTAAGGGTGTGATTTGGGCTTGTAGTTTGGTTATAGGTAGTAAGGTGACACCCGGAAGATGCGCAATCGGCTGATATCCCGGTGAACTGGTTATCTACATGACAGCTTTCGCAACTCAAGGACTGATGAGCCCCCGTCAGGGGGAAACCGGTGAGATCATGGTTATATGCCGCGGGGCTCCACGCGCCCACCGAATGACAAACTTCACAGGAAGTGCCAAAATTGGATGCGACATGATTGGGATCCTGGGTCTGAGTGTAGTCATAAGTATGGCATTCACTACATCCAGAAGTAACCCCCTCGTGGTTCCAGGTGATGGGGGTCCAACCAAATTCACTATGGCAGCGATCACAGTTTTGGGGATAATCCCGCACCTGATGGTCCCAGCTACTTGCTTGGGAGTAATCGTGACAACCGTTGCAGGTCAGGGGAAGATTCGAGAATCCCAGCTCGGTAGTGTGACAGGCTACGCAAGCCACACTACGATGTCTACCCCGTAGCGGGAAAGCCGTTAGATTGTGGTCAATGGTGGTGGTTCTCCAATCAGCCGTACTATGACATTGACTACAGTCCTGGGGAAAGCCGGCTTGTTTATGTTCCGGATTAGTCGCTTGCTCATAATTAGTTTGATGGCAGACGTAACAATCGGTGGCAATATCTTCAAAGCGGTTATCGGTATGACATCCCCCGCAAGGAGCTGTGGAATGGGCTCCGGTTAGTTCATATCCGCTGCGGATTTGATGGTTGAAATTGGTCTGGCGCCAGTTGAAAACGCTGTGGCATTGTTCGCAATCATTACCAAATCCAGCCGCCTGATGAGAGAAGTCAGCCTTAGTAACCAAATCCTGAGCATGACAGTCATAACACCGACCACTTTGGGTGGCGAATTTTTGATCGCTATGGCACCGATCGCACCGAAGCTGAGCGTGTACCCCCACCAGGGGAAAGCCCAGGCGGTTATGGTCAAAATCGGTAAGCTGCCAGGAGCGAGAGTTATGACAGAGTGTGCAATCATGGGGGTAATGATCTCGCTCATGGGGTGGATTAGCAGTCGCCAAATATTGAGACTGATGACACCCATTACAATCCAGGGGTAAAGAGGTGAATTGATTGCGATTAGCAGATTGATGACAGGCATCACAGGTCAAATTGGCATGGGCACCCGTTAAGGGGAAACGGGTTTCATTATGACGATCCTGGATCTCAGCTACCTGCCAGGTGCGGGGAGTATGGCAAGCTTCGCAAGATTGATCGAACTGTTGGAAATGAGGATCCTGATGACAGCTGCTGCAACTCGTGGGCGTCTCAGCAAAACGATGCACAGCAGCCAAATCCGCTCCCCGATGACATTGACGACAACTGAGCGACTGATGGCGTCCCTCGAGGGGAAAAGCCGTTTGCTCGTGACTAAAACCGGATAGCTGTAGGGTGTACCAGTTACTCAGGGTGTGACAAGCGGTACAGGGTAAGGTGGTTTTAACGGCCACCGAGTCCTGGGGCATGGCCGCCGCGACAAGAGGCCCAAACAGTATTATAAGCCTTAAGACCTTTTTTGATGCTATGCATTGCAAGACTGTCGAGGGAATTAGCCTCATGGTTTGGCCCTCCTATTCCCGGTGGCGGCCCCGGTGAAGCCATGGCAATCTTCACAGGAATGGGGAATGGGCTTAAAGCGTATGAATGTGCTTTTTCCGTCCAAGCTCCGCTCCAAACGATGGCAGCGCCCGCAAGGCACCTGAGCATGACGCCCATCCAGGGGAAAGTCCGTCAATCGATTATGCTCAAAAGCCTGCATATGCCATCCGGTGGGTTGGTGACATTTCTCGCAAGGAATCAAACCATCCAATAGAGTAAACTGGCCGGCGTGTACATCTTCATGGCACTGGTAACACTCCAGAGGCCGACCAACGTATTTTACTACTCCGGTTTCATTTTTGGGATGGCAAGCGTCACATTTCACTTCAAGATGTTTTCCTTGCAGAGGGAAGCGGGTCCTTTGATGGTCGAACACCAGATTTTTCCAGGCCGTTTGGGAATGGCACTCACGGCACCGTGACCTCCCCGTTTGGACATCAGTAAATTGCGTGCCGTGGGGTGAAGTATGACAAGTTGTACAATCCAGGGAATTCCAGTGGAATATGGAGCGTTGATCCTTTTCATGACACACAGTGCAGGGAACCGCCAAATGGGCCCCACTTAGTGGGAAAGCCGTTTGTTCATGCTGCTTAATGCCGAAGACGGGAGGGGCAAACCCCTGCTCATCATGACAATAACGACAGTCATCTTGGGGCTTGCGATAGGCGAAAGCACCACGATGGTAATCGGCGTGGCAATCCCGGCAGCGCTGAAATTGCAGCTTTGCCTTGCCTTGGGGTCCCGACAAATGGCACTTAAGACAGGCCACTTTCTGGTGCTGCCCTTTCAATGGGAAAGCTGTACGTTGGTGATTAATCCGCCTAGTGTCGGCCGGTTTGAAACGTTGCTCCGAATGACACCGCAAACAATTGGAACCGAATTGCCCCTTGTGATAGGATTCGTGGCAGGCAGTACATTTGTCAAAAGCTAAACCGGTAAATACCGGAGCCTGATATTTTCCCATTACCGGTTGTCGGTCTTTATGGCATTTATTGCAGTCCACCTTCTGGTGGGCTCCCCGCAGGGCGAAACGGGCTTGATTGTGATCGAACGTTTGCCGGGCGTCTTGCCAGCGGGAAGTATTGTGACAATCGGTGCAAGTCCCCTTCAATTCACCCTGATGAACATCGGAATGACAAGCAGTGCAGGTAGTATCCAAACCCAGAAAAGTCCGGTTCAAGTGGTCTGGAGCTTTTTGTTCCGTTGCCCACACTGCTAAGGTGGGGTCCTTGATTAATTCGGGTTTATGGCATTGGTTGCAATCCAATGTTTTGTGTTTGCCCTTCAGTTCATAGCCCGTTTCTCCGTGCTTAAAGCGCTCACGGGAGGGTTTCCAGCGGATGAGCCTCACCCGCCGCCCGGTGTGTTCCCTATGACAGCGGCCACAGTTTAGTTTTTCCAGTCGTCCATGATAACCCTGATGACGCTCGATTCGCTGTGCCAAGGGTGTATGACACTGAAGGCATTTGTCCTTCACTTCCTTCTTTCCCACCGTATGGCACTGCGTACAATTCAGACTACCCTCAAGTTCACGATGGGCCTGACTTAAGGGTCCCGGCGAGAACTGAGCCAGTGCTTTGCTTGTCAGCAACAGCCCGAGAATCAAGCTTAAACTTAACCTCAGAATTCGAAACCGAACTATCCTTTGCTCCATGCTGATGAGATAAACCCAGTTACTCGCTATAGGATTCGTATTAATTCCTTTACTACGTTTCGCTCCGACCAAACTGAATCCCCATGGATTTTAACAAGGGGAAGGGAACCACCCCGCCAGCGAATATGAAAACGAAATCATTGGGGAGCTCCTTCAGCCCTGATTCAGTCTGTAACAAAACTTTATCCGGTAGGATCTCTTTCACCTGAGATTTTAGTTCCACCTGGAGCAAGCCGGCTTTCACTACCTGTTGCAAATGATCCTCGTTGCGTTGTTTGATACGAAAGAAAGCTTCACGCCGGTAAGAAAGGGTGACCACGTTTCCCGTTTGCTGGGACAAACCTACCGCAGCCTCCACCGCCGAATCACCGCCCCCTACTACCAGGATATGCTGGTTCTGGTAAGTTTCTGCTTCAATGAGCTTATACATTACTTTGGGTAAATCCTCACCAGGCACTCCCAGTTTACGGGGAGTCCCTCGGCGGCCCAGTGCCAGAACCACTCGCTGGGCTTCAACGGAACCTTTATCAAATCCAATCTTGTAGTGGCTATTGACTTGTTCCATACCTGTTAAGCGATAATGGGGTTGGAACTCCAACTCGTATTCCGACAGTAATTCTTGCCAGATTGCCAACAACTCTTCTTTTGTGTACTCCAATTTTTTAAGCAAACCATAGCCCGGCAATGTTATGGGTTGAACCATAACCAGTTTGCGGCGCGGATATTGGAGAATGGTACCTCCCGGTTCCTGCTGGTCATAAAGCACTGCCGGCACTTTTTCAATCTTTAATTGTAAGGCACAACTCATTCCTGCGGGTCCAGCGCCTACGATGGCCACCGGCCGGCTGAACGCACCCGCCCGATATTCTTCAGCCAGGTGCTTGGCTACCGTTACTCCCTGGTTGATGGCATTACGGATCAAGGCCAGGCCACCCAGCTCACCAATGATATAGACCCCGGGTAGATTGGTCTGATATTTATCGTCTAGCAGAGGTATATCCTGACGCTGGGAAATATCACCCAACCCCACTTCTATACCCCCTACCGGGCAGTTATCTTTACAAAGTTCATGTCCAACACACTTGGAAGCATTAATCAGAACGGCTTTGCCGGCCACGATTCCCAGGACATCACCTTCGGGACAAACCCGCGCACAAATACCACAACCAATGCATTTGCTGAGATCTATGATGGGATGTTGCAATAGCGGCTTATTGGTCCCCTTCTCCAGGGCCTCTTCCAGCTTTTTGCGGGTCCGTTCTTCTTTCCTGAACCAATTCCACAAATAGGGGATGGTAAAGAACAGGATAACCAGTCCGCCGAAAAGCCAGGAAATGATAGTTTCAGTCATATTAGAAAATCCATCGATAGCCGAATGAAAGAGTCAAAACCGTATGTAATATGATTATCACAAATATGCTGTAAGCAAAGGGACGATGGATCACATGCCACCAGTGAAAAACTTTATGGATTGCGTCCAGCAACAACAGGTGCTGAGCCAATCGCTGTTCTTGAAGGAGGGTTTTGGACAGATATTTCCTTTCGGCAGGCGGCAGGTTGTAACGCTTTTGTAATTCCTTGACCATTCGGTTTATGCGAAAGCGGCGCAGGAGGTCATCTTTCATCATCACCATCAGCGCCGAAGCCAGAGAGCTGTGTTGTGGACGCTCCAGAGCAGCTTCCAGACTTTTAAGGTCCTCCGTTCTCAGGCCGAACTCGAATTCCAAGCGGCGTAAAAGCTCCAAGCGACGGGTTTGGGCCTGTTTAAGGCTTAATTCCTCACCGGAGAGTCGCCGGGGAATTTTGCCGTATAGATAGCGACCAATAAAACCACTTAGCATTACCGCTAGCATGGCATAGTAGGCCACTCCAATGACCCCTCCAAACTTAAAGCTGCTGTGCAGGGTGGCCAGCAGGGGGCCGGCGATTCCCATCCAGATATGGTAACGTAACCAGTTGCGGAGCTTGCCCCAGCGGCGCATGAAAGGAATTCTTTTCCGCAAGATATAGAGAAATAGGCCGGTCATACAGAATCCAGCCATAAAACCCAACCCGTGACCTATCAGCCCGGAAGGTTTATACAAGGAATCCAGCTCTTCCATATCCGGTCGCCAATCCACGGGAGTGGTATAGTAGGACCCGCCCTGCCAGAGCACGTAGCCGATCAGCGCCACCAGAGCCAAGGTCATAACGGTCAGAATGGTGTAGTGGACTCTATTGCTCAAAGTTTATCCTGCCCTTCCCGTAAACAAAGCATTGACTCAGGGGACTCAACAACCACAATTACCAGTTATTGATCTAAGCATAGTTTATACAAAACCAGTTAAGCACCAATGCTTCTCACATGCTGTAACCCCCTCCTTAATCAAATCTGAGAAAGTACAGGTTGATTGCCTGTGAATGTTTTTAAATGAGAAGCCCATCCTTTGATGGGCTTCTCATTCGTGGAGCCTAGCGGGTTCGAACCGCTGACCTCTTGACTGCCAGTCAAGCGCTCTCCCAACTGAGCTAAGGCCCCCATAAAAAAAGCGGCCGAATATAAAGTTTCACTCCGCCCTGGTAAAGTTTTTTCATATCTGTAACCAAGTATTTACACTAAAACCGTACTCTACGTTAGTAATCTCAAAAATGAGAATTAACTTAAGGCCGTGCTGCGCATTTTGAAGGATACGAACGAGGTTTTCAGAAGACTGAAATTGGGTTGGTTAATCCTGGGTACGTTGACCATTATGGCTTTTGTATTCGGGATTTACGAAGTATTGGAGCAGAACCTGTTCAAGGAAACTGATCCGGTCACGGTTCATTATCTGTTCATCACCCGAGGTATTATGATGGCCCTGCTCATGGCCGCCTGGACGCTGTGGACCATCTATCACTTCCATACTCATTTTGAATTCGAGCTGGAGGCAACTGAAAGTCGCTATCGAAACATCGTGGAGAATTCGGTGGATGCCATCATCACCATCGATAATGAGGGACATATTGCCAGCTGGAATAAGGGAGCAGAGAATATTTTCGGTTGGGAAGCAGCGGAAGTACAAGGGAAGCCTTCCAACATACTGATCCCCCATAAGCTGCGTTTGGCGGGTGAAGAAGAACGTTTGGCCAGAATTGTCACTCAACGAGGATTTGTAAAAAGCTACCAGACCGAACGTTTACACAAGTCGGGTAGAATCGTGCCGGTTTCCTTAACCGAGACTTTACTCAGATCCCGGGGCGAAATACTAGGTAGGGCTCAGATTATCCGAGATTTGTCAGAAACGCGCCAACTGGAACACCAGATGCGTCAGTCGGAGCGCTTAATTACCGCCGGGAACCTGGCCGCAGGTATCGCCCATGAGATCGGGAATCCGCTGACCGCCATCTCGTCCCTGGTTCAGCTGCTGGCCCGTAAAACCAATGACGAATGGGCCAAAGAGAAACTGGCCCAAATCCGCACCAACATTGAGCGGATCTCGAAAATCGTACGACAGCTGGTGGAATTCACCCGCCCCCAATCGGCGGAAGTCTCCATGGTCCAGGTCAACGAGGTTATCGAAGGCGCGGTGGGCCTGATGCAATACGACAAGCGTAGCCGCCGCTTCAACACCATTCTGGACCTAGCAGAAGACCTGCCCCCCATTAAAGCCTCCCCTGACAAGCTACACCAAGTGATCATCAACCTTCTGGTTAACGCCTACGACGCCATGCAGGAAAAAGGCGACACGGTAAGAATCTCCACTAGCCACAATGAACGCCACATCGTTATTACCGTAGAAGACAACGGACAGGGAATGACACCTGAAATAAAGGATAAAATCTTCGAACCCTTCTTTACTACCAAGGAAATCGGTAAAGGCACCGGTTTGGGTCTCAGTGTCAGCCACGGGATCATCCAGAGCATGGGGGGCGAAATTCTGGTAGATAGCAAAGCGGGGGAAGGAACCACATTCACCATTAAAATACCGAAAGGTGGCTCATGAATCCCCTATCAATCCTTATCGTAGACGACGAAGAAGCCATCCGTAGCTCGCTGTCGGAGCTGCTTACCGACGAAGGCTATCTGTGCGAGACGGCCAAAGATGGGCAAGAGGCGTTGGAAAAGATCAATCAGAACTATTTCGATTTGATCATTGCCGACATCAAAATGCCCCGGTTGGATGGAATTTCCCTTCTGAAAGAGGTCAATAAACTGGCTCCTGACAGTTTCTTCATGCTTATCACCTCCTACGGCTCCACCGAATCAGCGGTGGAAGCTTTGCGCTACGGGGCGGTGGACTACATGCTGAAACCGTTGGATTTCGAGGAGGTGGTGCTCCGGATTCGCAATCTGGCCCAACACCGCTCGTTAATGCGGGAAGTGAAATTTCTGCGTCGTGAGATTTCGGCGAAGTATAACTACGAGCACATCGTGGGCGAAAGCCAGGCCATGAAGGAGATGTACGCCCTCATCGATCGCGTAGCCCCCACTAACTCCACGGTGCTCATTACCGGCCGTTCCGGTACAGGCAAAGAACTGGTAGCCCGGGCCATCCACGCCCGATCGGAACGCGCCGATCGGCCTTTTGTGGCCATCAATTGCGGCGCAATTCCCGAAACCCTTTTCGAATCGGAGCTATTCGGGTATAGAAAGGGAGCTTTTACCGGTGCCACCCGGGATAAGGATGGAGTGTTTAAAGCCGCCAACGGTGGGACCCTTTTCCTGGATGAGGTGGGCGAAATACCTCTGCAAGTACAGGTCAAATTACTACGGGCCATTGAAACTCGGGAAATCAAGCCCCTAGGGGGCGCTGGCACTATTCCCATCAATGTACGCTTGGTAGCCGCGACCAATAAAGATCTGGCGGAGGAAGTGGAACGGGGACAGTTCCGGGAGGATCTATTCTACCGATTGAACATCATCGAGATTCACCTCCCCTCCCTCTCGGAACGCAGGGAAGATATTCCCCTTCTGGTGCAACATTTCATCAACAAGTACAACGAAGAACTAAAGCGCCGGGTAGTGGGAGTCGACAGCGAGGCTATGAAAGCCCTGATGACTTACGAATGGAAGGGTGAAGTCAGGGAGTTGGAAAATATCATCGAACGAGCGGTGTTGTTGTCCAACAGCGATATTATCACCATCAATGATCTCCCCCAGCGGATGCGTAGTCCCGGCAATACCACATTTCCCGACAATCTTAAGGCGGCCACCAGATCTTTTGAAAAAAACCACATTTCGCAGGTACTAAAACGGGTCAATTACGATAAAAACAAAGCCGCTGAAATCCTGGGTATCGGCTTAAGCAGTTTATACCGCAAAATCGACGAACTCGGCATAAAATTGCCCGGTTAACATAAAATTGTAACAAAGCGCTCCGGAATGATTCCAACAGAGACGCTTTTTAATAGCTCGGCCTAAGGCAGAGTAGCAGAAAAGGAGTAAAGAATGAGTGAAGAAGTTAAACAACATGCCAAGATAATAATCATCGGCTCGGGTCCGGCGGGATTGACGGCAGCCATTTATGCCGCCCGAGCAGATTTGAATCCGCTGGTACTGGAAGGAGACCAGCCAGGCGGACAGCTAACCATCACCACGGAAGTAGATAATTACCCGGGGTTTCCCGACGGGATCATGGGACCGGAGCTCATGGAAGCCATGCGTAAGCAAGCCCAGCGGTTCGGCGCCGATACCCGGTTCGAGTATGTCACCAAGGTGGATCTGAAAAGCAAACCCTTTAAGGTTTGGGTAGGCTCCACGCTCTACACCGCCGATGCGGTTATTATTGCCACCGGCGCTTCGGCTCGCTGGTTGGGATTGGAATCAGAGCAAAAATTGCGGGGACATGGTGTGAGTGCTTGCGCCACCTGTGACGGCTTTTTCTACCGCGATAAAGAAGTGATCGTGGTGGGAGGTGGTGATTCCGCCATGGAAGAAGCTCTTTTCCTCACCAAATTTGCCAGCAAGGTTTACATCGTGCATCGACGGAATGAGCTGCGCGCCTCCCGCATCATGCAAAAGAGAGCCCTGGCCAACGACAAAATTTCCATCATCTGGAATTCGGTAATCCAGGAAATCCTGGGTGATCCGGAGAAAGAAGGAGTTACCGGCGTAATCCTTAAAGACACCAAAACCGGCGAGCTACGGGAAATGAAAATCGACGGGGTGTTCTTGGCCATCGGTCACAAGCCGAACACTGAACTTTTCAAGGAATTCCTGCCCACCAATCCCGCCGGCTATTTGATTACCAAACCCGATTCCACCGCGACGGATATCCCGGGGGTCTTCGCCTGCGGCGATGTTCAAGACCCCGTTTATCGTCAGGCCGTCACGGCCGCCGGCACCGGCTGCATGGCCGCTCTGGAAGCAGAGAAGTATCTGGTGGAACTGGAAGAGGAAGGCGATTAGCCTCGCCTACAGGGCACCTCTCCTAAGATACCAAAGCGCCCGGGAGAACCCGGGCGTTTTGGTTAATTAAGACTGAACGTGCTGTTTTTTGTTATTGTCACCACACGTCAGCCCGGATCGCAACCAATTCACACCGTTTTTCGTATTAAATACGGCGCGATTGTCCCGATCCAAATCCCAATTCAGGGGATTATTTAGGATGTATCGGCGGATGGCGTTCAATTCATTTTCGTTGCGGATGATATGTTCGTAATAATTGCGTTGCCACAATCTTGCACCGGTGGTGCGGCGCAATTCATTTATGCGTTTGGTTGAAACGGTTTTGAACGCACCGATCAACCGGCCCAATGGTTTACGGGTTCGCGTAGGGGCGGTTCGCGTAGGGGCGGTTCGCGAACCGCCCCTACTATAACATTGTTCATCGGTTATGATCACAATGCCATGTAAATGGTTGGGCATCACCACCCACGCATCCAGGGAAACATATGCATATCGCCGTGCCAGCCATTTCCAGGTTTCATCTACAATTTTACCATAATCGTTCATCACCATTTGCCCATTAACGATATTCCCGAACAGACAATCCCGGTCGCGGGTACAGATGGTAACGAAATACACCCCTGGCCGGGAATAATCATATCCCCGCAATCTGATTGAATTTTTGCGCCTTTGCATTCGCTGGTTCTTTTGCACTGTCCGGTAGTTTCTTATCAATTACAAGTGAAACAATATATGATTGTCTACCCAGTGCGCAGACAATTA
>CAYXZO010000030.1:0-30534 GCA_964469505.1 uncultured Lentisphaeria bacterium
CTGAAAGGATAAAAAAAGTAACAGGACAAGAGAGAAAGGGTCGAATCTTTATGTCTCAGACAGTGCTGGTGGTTGGGGCTACCGGCTTACTGGGTGCCCCGGTGGCACGGAGTTTCAAGCAGGCGGGATACCAGGTGCGGATTTTATCCCGAGATCCCGCCCAGGCGGTTCGAAGATTCGGGGCTGGTTTCCAAATTATGGCTGGGGACGTAACCGATCCCCAATCGCTGACTCCGGCTTTGGAAGGCTGCTGGGGAGTACACCTCAATCTCTCCGGTGAGGCGGTGGGAGAGGGGACCAGTAATGTGGTGGAGGAGGCCGTAAAAGCGGGGGTTAAGCGGGTAAGTATGATTTCCGGTACCTCCGTATCCCCGGAAACAGCCTGGTATCCACCTACGAAACTAAAATTGATGGCTGAAAAGGCTTTACAGGCGAGTGGTTTGGAGTATACCATTTTCCGCCCCACGTGGTTCATGGAAGCCCTGCCCAACTTTGTGCGCGACGACCGGGCGGTGATATTCGGGCGTCAGCCAAATCTGTATCATTTCGTTGCGGCTGACGATTATGCTCGGATGGTGGTAAAGGCCTATCAACTACCTGAAGCGGCCGGCAAAATCTTTTTCATCCACGGCCCGGAAGGCTGGTATTTCAAGGACGCCCTGAAGCGCTATTGTGAAGTGCTGGTACCGTCTATTCGTGAAGTTACGGTCATGCCCCATTGGGTGGCGGAAATACTGGCACTCGTAACCGGGAAGGAGGAAATCCGAGACACTAGCCGTTTAATGTCCTATTTCCGACGAGCCGGAGAGCGGGGCGATCCCACAGAGGCCAATCGTTTGTTGGGAGCGCCCACAACCACTCTGGATCAATGGTTGGAAATCAGAGCCAGAAATCAGTCGGTATGATGGGCCAGATTTTTCGGTGAAACTCGCTTGTCATGGTTTTTTACTGGGGACGGTCATAGAAATAGCCGTCCCAAGGGTTGTTTTAGATAAATAGATTTTTGAATTGTGACTTGTATCATTATGACCTTCAGTGATTATAGGCCAGTAAACTGAACTGGATAGGCAATTTTGAAAGCCTAAGGCCCCGTGTATATTTGGCGACTATGGCAACACAAGGAGAGAAAATGCGCATTGGATTGGTAGGTTGTGGACGGATTTCCCGCAATCATCTGGCGGCCATTGCCAAATTGAATGATAAGTTGGAACTGGCGGCTGTCTGTGATGTGGTGGAAGAACGGGCCAGGGAAGCGGCCGGAGAAACCGGGGCCCGGGTTTATACTGATTATGAGCAGATGTTAGACCGGGAAGATCTGGATATTGTGAGCATCTGCACCCCTTCCGGTCTGCACGCCGAACAGGGGGTCATGGCGGCGGAAGCCGGTTGTCACGTGATCACTGAAAAACCCATGAGTATCACCCTGGAAGGCGCGGACCGCTTGATCCATGCCTGTGACAAGCATCGGGTGAGTTTATTTGTAGTAAAGCAAAACCGACTCAACCCCACAATGCAACTTTTAAAACGAGCGGTGGATAAGGGGCGTTTTGGGCGCATTTTTTTCGTGCAATCCAACGTATTCTGGAGCCGACCCCAGAGTTATTACGATCAGGCCCCCTGGCGCGGCACCTGGGAATTTGACGGGGGAGCCTTGATGAACCAAGCCAGCCATTATGTGGACGCCCTGTATTGGTTGGTGGGGAATGTGGAATATGTTATTGCTTCCACCGCCACCCTGGCGCGTAAAATCGAAGCAGAGGATACCGGGGCGGCCATTCTCAAGTTTCGTAACGGAGCTATTGGAACCCTGAATGTAACCATGTTGACCTACCCCCGGAATATGGAAGGGTCTATCACCATCATCGGGGAATATGGCACCGCTAAAGTGGGGGGGATGGCGGTCAATCGCATTGAGAAATGGGAATTCAAAGAATACGACGACGATGACCGCCTGGTGGAATCGGCTGATTACCAACCCCCCAACGTTTACGGCTATGGACATTATGCCTACTATCAAAACGTATTGGACACCCTGTTGAAAAATCCCAACACGCCCCATATTGACGGCCGGAGCGGACGCAAGTCCTTGGAAATCGTTCTGGCCATCTATCGGTCGGCTCAGACCGGTAAACGGGTAGCCATACCTTTCAAACCGTAGGATCGAAGCATGGCTGAAGATTATTTCGTGCACCCCTCCAGTTATGTGGATGAGGACGTAGAGATTGGGGCCGGGACCAAAATCTGGCATTTCTCTCATATCCAATCGGGAGCGCGCATCGGGGCTCATGTGAGCATCGGTCAGAATGTTAATGTGGGCAACAATGTACGAATCGGTAATTACGTGAAGATCCAGAATAATGTTTCGGTGTATGAGGGCGTAGAGCTGGAGGATTACGTTTTCTGCGGTCCCTCCATGGTTTTTACCAATGTTTTGAACCCCCGCAGCGAATTTCCCCAGCGAGGGAGTCAATTCTACCTCAAAACTCTGGTAAAACGCTCCGCTTCCATTGGGGCCAATGCCACCATTATTTGCGGTCATACCATCGGCCGTTACGCCCTGGTGGCCGCCGGATCGGTGGTTACCAAGGATGTTCCTGATTTTGCCCTGGTGGCTGGAGTACCTGCCCGCATTGTGGGTTGGGTATGCAAACGTGCCCACCGGCTCCATTTCAACGAGGAGGGAGAGGGAAGCTGCGGACACCCCCAGTGTGGAGTTTACCGTAAGGTCGGGATGCGGGTGATCCCGCCGGAGGACTAGTGCCCCGTCGCTTAGAACAAGCTTTGCTCGTAATCGGGGACCTGCTGGCTTTTAATGCCGCTTTTGCCTTCATCTTTGCCCTGAGGTTCCAAAGCGGCATTTACCGCAACGACATCCAATTATTCTGGACCGATTTTCTCTCACCGGCCCTGGTGATGAGCCTGTTCTGGATGGGCCTTTTTGCTTTCAACGGGCTGTACAAAGTTACCCGAACTATCTCGCGCTCCGACGAGCTGCTTAACGTTATTAAGTACGTCACCATCGGCATTTTTCTGCTTTATCTGGTGACCGTGGATCCCGAAAAACCGGTGACTTTTGGTAAAAGCGTTCTCCTGTTTTACGGCGGGGCCCTGATTGTGGCGGTGGGGACGGAGCGGATCGCTATTCGAACGTTTCACCGCTATCTGTTGAGCAAAGGCCGAGGTTTAGCCCGCACCTTGATTGTGGGACTTAACCGCCGGGGACGCCAATTGGCTCAGGAACTCCTGCGGAGCCCTCTCTCCGGCTATAAGCCGGTGGGGTTTGTGGCCATGGAAGGGGAAAAACCTGACAACGAGCCTTTGCCCTGTGTGGGGATAGTTTCGCAGCTTCCGGAGCTGATTCGGGACCATCAAGTAGAGGAAGTCATTTTAGCGCTGGATAAGGATCACCATAACCGCGCTTTGGATATAATGTTACTGGTGGGAGATTCGAAGGTTGGTCTGAAATCCCATCCTGATCTCTACGAGGCCATCAGCGGTCTGGCCCGGACTCAGCAACTTTACGGCGTACCCCTCATCAATTTACGGCCCGAGCTGATGCCGGGCTGGGAACAGGCCGTAAAGCGACTGATGGACATTGTGCTCTCCTTGATTCTATTGGTTCTTTTTCTGCCCATTGAAATCATTGTGGCCATAGCCATTAAGTTGGATAGCCCAGGACCCGTTTTTTACCTCCAGGAACGGGTGGGTAAGAATGGGCGCATCTTCAAGGTGATCAAGTTCCGCACCATGGTGCATAATGCGGAAAAGGATACGGGACCGGTCTGGGCCGGCAAGAATGACCCGCGCATCACTCGGGTGGGACGGGTTCTGCGCTTTTTCCGTCTGGACGAATTACCCCAGTTCATCAATGTGCTTAAGAATGAAATGAGCTTGGTGGGTCCCCGGCCAGAACGTCCTTATTTCGTGGAGCAAATCCAGAAGCAGTTGCCCCTTTATAACCGGCGCCATCGGGTAAAGCCGGGAATCACAGGATGGGCGCAAGTCAAACATTCCTATGATACTTCCCTGGAGGATGTGCGCCGCAAATTGAAATTCGATTTGTTCTATCTGGAGAACATGTCGCTCCGGTTGGATCTTAAGATCATGATTTACACTCTTTATGTCATGTTCACAGGCAAAGGCAGCCACTGACTCTATCAAGAAATAGGAGCTGAGCATGGAACCGCTGCAAATGGTGGATTTAAAGGCCCAATACCGGGAACTAAAGACAGAACTGGATGCAGCCTTAAACCGGGTGCTGGAAACCCAGCATTTCATTATGGGACCCGAAGTAGCTCAATTTGAAGGCGAACTGGCTGAGTTTTTAGGAGGAGTGGAGGTAATCGGTTGTGCCTCGGGTACCGATGCTCTGTGGCTGGCCCTGAAAGCGCTGGGCGTGGGGCCCGGTGATGAGGTGATTACCACTCCCTTTACTTTTGCAGCTACGGCGGAAGTAATAGTGCTCCTGGGAGCCAAACCGGTGTATGTGGATATCGATCCGGTGACTTACAATTTGGACGTCTCTCAGGTGGAGGCTGCCATTAACTCCCGCACTAAAGTATTGTTACCCGTTCATCTGTACGGTCAGCCCGCTGAGTTGGACCCCATTCTGGAGTTGGCCAGGCGTCAGGACTTAAAAGTGGTGGAGGATGCGGCTCAAGCGTTGGGGGCTTATTACCATGGAAAACCGGTGGGCACTCTGGGAGACATAGGTTGTACCAGTTTCTTTCCCGCTAAAAACCTGGGGGGCTTTGGAGACGGTGGAGCGGTTTTTACCCGCGACCCCCAACTGGCGCGGGAAGTCCGGTTGCTGCACACCCATGGCAGTCAGAAGCGCTACTATCACGAGCGGGTGGGACTGAATAGCCGCCTGGATGCCCTCCAGGCCGCTGTGCTGCGTGTGAAACTCAAGCGGCTGGCACACTGGAATGAAATCCGGGCCCGCCGGGCAAGCGAATATGCCCGCTTATTGGCTGATTTACCGGTGGTTACACCCGAAACCGCTCCGGATCGGACCCATATTTTTCAGCAGTACACCATAAGGGTCAGCCGACGGGATGCCTTGCAGGCCTTTCTAAAGGATAGAGGCATCCCCACTGCGGTACATTATCCCCGGGCCATATTTCAACAACCGGCTTTCCGGGATAGTAGCTACGATGCTCGGTGTCCCCAGGCGGTCAAATCGGCCCAGGAGGTTCTATCGTTACCTATGCATCCTCACCTGACTGCTGAGCAGGTGGAATGGGTGGCAGAAGCTATCAAAGAGTTCTATCGTAGTTGATTTATTCAGGCAGTCCCATCTCATCGAGTGAGAGCAAGGAGAATATAAATGATTGATCCCCGTTTACTCCGGGAAGATCCCCAACGCATTCGGGAAGGTATTGCGGCTAAAGGCGTGAAACTGGATCTGGACCAGATTCTGACAGTAGATCAGGAACGGCGCCAGGTTATTCGGGAAGTGGAAAACCTGCAGAACCGTCGCAACACCTTGACCAAGGAAACGGGACAGCGCCGCCAGGCGGGTGAAGCCGTGGATGAGCTGGTCGCCCAGGTAAAGGAAATAAATGCTCGTTTGAAACAACTGGAAGCCAAGCGTTCCCAACTGGAAAAAACCTTCCGGGATCTAATGCTCCAAATTCCCAATCCGCCCCACAGCAGCGTTCCCGTAGGCCATGACGCCCGGGAAAATCCGGTGGTCAAGAGTTGGGGCACGTTACCCCGCTTCGATTTTCCCATTAAAGATCACCTGCAGTTGGGGCAAGATCTGGGCTTATTTGATTTTCTCCGCGGAACCCGCATCAGCGGGACCGGATTTCCTCTATATACCGGCAAGGGTGCCAAACTGGAACGGGCCCTCATCAATTTTATGCTGGATTTCCATATCGAGCGCCACGGGTATCAGGAAATACTGCCGCCTTTCCTGGTGAACGAAGCCAGCATGACCATGACTAGCCAGCTGCCCAAATTCGCCGAGGATATGTATCTGGTGGAAAAAGACGATTTATACTTGATTCCCACCGCCGAAGTTCCAGTGACCAATATTCATCGAGGTGAGATTTTGCGGGCGACTGATTTGCCCTTGAAATATGTGGCTTATTCGGCCTGCTTCCGGCGGGAAGCCGGCAGTTACGGTAAGGAGACTCGGGGTTTTCTGCGACTGCACCAATTCAATAAGGTGGAGCTGGTGAAATTCACCCATCCCGACGAATCCTACGCGGAGTTGGAAACTTTGCGCCGGGATGCGGAGGAAATCCTGGAAGCTCTGGAATTACCCTACCGAGTAGTGGAGTTAGTCACCGGTGATCTGTCTTTTGCTGCGGCCAAGTGTTATGATCTGGAAGTCTGGGCGCCGGCGGAAGAGCGCTGGTTGGAAGTTTCCTCCTGTTCTAATTTCGAAGATTTCCAAGCTCGGCGGGGTGCAGTACGGTTCCGGGAGGCGGGAAGTAGTCGCCCCCGATTGGTCCATACCTTGAATGGAAGCGGAGTAGCCACGCCGCGCTTACTGGTTGCCCTGTTGGAGATTCATCAGCAGCCTGATGGACACGTGAAAATTCCGGCTGCTCTGGTGCCTTATACAGGGTTTGAAATGCTGTAAAATTCCGCTAAGAGGATAACTGACAGAGTTTATTCCGAGTCATTAATGCTGCGATATATCCTTTTAATATTGTTTTTGCCACCCTGGACCGTTTTTTGGGCTCTGATTGCCATTTTAGGTCGCTTGCTCACCAACTCTTTTCGCCCCGGGTTCTGGGTAGGGAGGATCTGGTCCCGTGGTATTCTATGGGTTGCCCGGGTTAAGTTAAGGGTCAGCGGCCTGGAACGCCTGGAGCCCGGGCGGCGCTATATCTTCATCGCCAATCACACTTCAGCTTTTGATATCCCTGCTCTGTACGCGGTTTTGCCGGGACCCATTACCATGCTGGCCAAGAAAGAATTGCGGCGCGTGCCCATTTTCGGATGGGCTATGTGGGCTGCCGGTCATTTTTTCGTGGACCGCAAACGGCGGGATCGGGCCGTGCGCAGCATGGAACAGGTAACACGTCAAATCCAGCGCTCCATTTTTTCCCTGGTGGTCTTTCCGGAAGGGACCCGGAGTTTAAACGGTCAACTGCAGCCTTTTAAGAAAGGGGCTTTTGTGCTGTCCTGCAAGACGGGAATTCCAATAGTACCGATAGTGATCAACGGTGCCTTCAGGATTAAAAGCAAATACGCCCGTCGTATTCGACCCGGTACCATCAGGTTGGAGATATTATCGCCTTTAGATCCCGCACGCTACGGGATGGCTTTCAGGCAGCAATATCTGGAAGAAGCCCGTCGGATTTTCACCAGACATTATCAGCCCCCAATCTGACGAAAAAGGTTGGCGGGGAAATGGCCAAGGTCTAATTTTCATCGCGCTTATAAATCTTTGCAGGTTAGTGTAACTGAAAGGAATGTAATTCTGCCAGCGTCGATTGAATTTTTGAGTGAGAGCTGGGTTTTAAAGGAGCCACGACCTTCCTATGGTTCGGTCCGCCGGACCACAGGTAAAGAAAAGGCATTACTGGCTTGGTGGCAGATAGAGAGCCGCCGGCGTCCCTGGCGCCTAACGGATGGCCGTATGCTTATTGTGGAAGACCCCGGAGAACTCAATGATGGTCCGGGCCCTGACTTCCTGGGAGCTCGTATATGGTTAGATGATTGGCAAGCAGTAGGGGAGGTTGAGTGTCATGTGGAGGCCCGGGACTGGTGGCGCCACGGCCACGCCCATGATCCCGCGTATCAACGGGTAGTGTTGCACGTGGTGCAACAAAGAGATATGGGGCCGCCATTACCTACACTGGTAGTGCCTACACCGTTGACTATTCCGGGTTGTTTGGCACAACGAAGCCCCAGCCCGGCTGAGATATTGAGAATGGCTGCTTTACGTCTACAGGCTAAGGTACAACGGTGGCGGCGAATCAAACAGACGGCACCTGAGGCTTGGCCTCAATTGGGGCTGTGTGAGGTAATGGCCTATGGACCACAGCGCCGTGCTGTGCTACACTGGCTAGCTATGCGTTTGGGGTGGTCTGCCTGGCCGGGAGTGGAGCCCTGGCAAGGCAGCCGGCTCAGCCAGGTGGTGGTATCGCAGTTGCCGCCCCGTTTTAGCTGGGCCCTCAAGCAGGGATTCATCAATACCCAATTATTCCAGGATTGTCCGCCTTTTTGCTCCACGTATAAGAAGTTAAGAGCGGCCTTAATCAGTGCAGGGTTACCGGCTACTTTAGCGGCGGAATGGATCGTCAACGTGGCTATCCCCGGTAGGGCTCCAAGTCTGGAGGAGGGCCTGTCATGGTGGTCCGCCTGGGTGCCGCCCAGGCCCTACGGAGTGGTTCAACGCCTGGCCCGCAGTCTAGGTCTTAAGCTCTCCACTGTTCTGGAGCAACAGGCTCTTTTGGGGTGGTACCTCACCTTTTGCCGTTCCAAAGCCTGTTTCAGATGTCCAGTCATTAAGGTCTAAAACACTTAGCTCCCTTATTCATAACGCATAAAAGGAAACGCTTGTTGAAGAGGTTAAGAGAAAAATTATAACTGGCTGATAATGAGCTTGTTATATCCAACGAAAAATTCTATGTTAGGCTGTTTATGAAGCGCATGAAGTTATCGCAAAGGGCCAATTGGCTCGCTGCACTCGTTTTAAGTATCGGTATGGCTTTTGGTAAAACCACTCCCAATCAGGAAGAACCTGGTGATTGGGGGGTATTGCCACAAGGTGACGATGGGTACCTATTTCAGTATTTAGTAGAAGATATTAAACGTCATTATGCTGAAGGTCGGGTGATGGCCCGACTGGGGGATACGCTGGCGGTAAGGTATGAATTCAATCGCATTGCAGCCGGGTTGGCGGCCCTGGAAGAACTGGAGGATTCAACGGTCACCCAGGAGGATTGGGATTACGTCCAGGCTCTGGCGGGATTGACTACCAATGATTTCAAGCCCTTTCTGTCCCCGGAACAGCAGGAAGAAATAGCCACCGAATCTTTTAAAGAGCAGCTACGTTTCTTGCAACCGCAGCCGGCTTTTAACGGCAAGGATACTTTCCTGGTAGTGGATGACCGGGATGGGCATTTGCCTTTAATCATCAACCGCCGGGTGCGGGCCATGATCAATTTCCTGGAAACCCAGCGGCACGATGAATTCCAGAAATGGCTTAATCGTTATGCTCTGTACGGGGATACCATTAAAGCCATTCTGAGGGAACACGAGGTTCCACCAGAACTGGTTTTCCAAGCTTTGATCGAATCAGGTTTGAATCCCCGGGCCTATTCCTACGCCCATGCCGCCGGTCCCTGGCAGTTTATCATAGGTACCGCCCGGCGCTACGGGTTAAAACGTAATTGGTGGGTGGACGAGCGCCGGGATATCATCAAATCGACTCACGCCGCCGCCCTCTATCTGCGGGACCTATACCAGGAGTTCGAAAACTGGTACCTGGCGATGGCGGCTTACAACGCCGGTGAGGGCCGTATCTGGCGGGTGATCTATCGGGAAGGACACCGGGATTTCTGGCGGATGCAAACCATCAGCCGACAAACCCGAAATTATGTTCCCATGATATTGGCGGCGGCGGTTATCGCCCGGGATCCGGAAGCTTACGGCTTTACCATTATGGAAAGTAATCCGTGGGAATTCGATGAGGTGGTAGTCAGGCGCCCGTTGGATCTGGACCGGATAGCCAATGCCATCGGCGTGGCTTACAAAGAGCTTAAAGCTTTGAATCCTGAATTGCGGCAGGGAGTCACTCCACCGGAGGGACCGTATGTATTACGGGTTCCCAAAGGCAAAGGACCGCATCTGGAGAAAGTGCTACCCACGCTGCCGGTTTCAACCCAAAAGAGTTATGTTATCCACCGGGTACGACGGGGCGAAACCCTTTCAGGTATAGCCCGCCGCTATGGTGTTTCCATGCGCTCAATTGCCCGGGCCAATCGTTTGCGTAACTGGCACCGCCTGCGCGTGGGACAACGACTGCGAATTCCCGGGGGACAACTGCGGCGAGCTACCCGAACTTCACGGCGACAACGGGTGGTATTGCCTGAGGAACAATATGAACGGCTGGTGTACGTTGTTCGCAAGGGGGATACCTTGGGAGAGATTGCCGAACGCTATCATACCCGAGCCCAATACATCCGACGCTGGAACGGCTTACGTCGGGGTGAATACATCTATCCTGGACAGCGTCTAACGATCTATAAACGCAAAGGACAAAGTGGTTGAGGAACACTTCCGCCGAGCTAATCGACGCTCTGGCTGGATAATAGCTTTTATTCTGCTGCTACTGTTGGGTGTACTCTGGTGGAGCAGCAGCGATGCCACCGGGTGGATGAAGGGTCCCCAAGTAGCGGTGGTACCATTGAAAGGGGTGATCGCCAGTTCCCGCCCCTGGCTTGAAAAATTTCAGCGACTGGCCAAGCGAAAACAGGTAGCAGCGGTAGTAATTCCCATGGATACCCCAGGGGGAGGAGTAGCCGCATCCCAGGAAATATATGGGGCTTTGAAAGCCTTTCGGGCCAAAACGGGCAAGCCGGTGGTAGTCAGCATGGAGGGGGTAGCCGCCAGTGGCGGTTACTACGTTTCCCTGGGTGCCGATCGTATCGTGGCTGATCCTGGCAGCATAACCGGCAGCATCGGAGTAGTAATGACTTTCCCGGATGTCAGCGGCTTATTAGGCAAGTTAGGCATCAGGATGAATGTTTTACACGCCGGCAAATTTAAGGATGCCGGGTCACCTTTCCGGGCCATGAGCGATACTGAACGGGAGTATTTCCAGAACGTCATGGATGACGTTTACCAGCAGTTTGTGAGCACGGTAGCCAGGGAGCGGCATCTTTCGTGGGAGCAGGCCGATTCATTGGCCCAAGGAAAGATCTATTCCGGCCGGCAGGCCTGGAAGGTGGGATTGGTAGATACCTTGGGCGGTTTCCAAACGGCAGTGGAACTGGCTTGTAGCCTGGCTGGAATATCGCCCGATGCAGAGTTGGTTTATCCTCCCAAACCGCGCCCCAGTCTTTGGGAATGGTTACTGGGGGATAGAGCTACTACCGAAGCCGCCTGGCAAATTGGGGGACGGCTAGCTTATTTGATGCCCTGGTAAAAGGAGGCTAATATGACTAAAGCGGACATTGTGGACATCATTTCCCGGGGAACAGGGCTCACTAAAGTGGAAACGGAAGCGGTGATAGATGCCTTTCTGGCCACTTTAGCGGAAGCCATGGTCCGCGGCGAGCGTGTGGAGTTCAGGAAGTTCGGCAGTTTCGGAGTAAAGAAACGAGCGCCCAAGCAGGCCCGTAATCCGGGAACGGGGGAAGCCATCCAATTACCAGCCAGGATGACCCCCGTCTTCAAGCCCAGCCGACTCTTGCGGGAAAGGGTCAATGCGGCTTTGAATCCCTCGGTGTCGGGGGCCGATCAGGCTTAGCTGTTAAGAAAAAGCTGATTTCTCTGGTTTTTTCTCGGGTATACTTGCTCAGGTTATAAGTTAGATATAGCCGATTGCTACCCTTTTAAGGTGTACTCTATTACCCTAACGATCTTGACTTCATCAAAGGTCTCATTTAAGCGGAGGGGGCCAAGGGGCGATCCCGCCTTTCCCGGCGATTGCGGGAAGCTTGAAACTAGAGGCATCCCAACGGCTATCATCGGGATATGACATGTTGTCAGTTATTACTTCGTCTGGTATGGCGGGGATACCTTGAACTTCTCCCCAGCGAATGGGCGGCGTTAAGCAACAAAAGGAGGGTGGGAGAAGCTGGAAAATTTTCTGAATGGCCACGCAACTTATTCTGACGTCGATCTCTATAAAATCATGTGTCATGATATGCCCTAATTACCAAGACCGTTTCTGTCCCAATGGGATTATATTCTTGGTAAATTAAATATTGTTTTTTCCCTTTTACGTTCTATAAACTAAACAGTTACAAACAGAAAATAATGATATAACTCAATGGAAAGGAGGCACTATAATGGAACATAGGGTACGTTTTATCTCGATCTTATTTCTTTTACTTATTATTGGATGTAATGATTCCCCCAAAACACCTGCCCCCCAAGAATTTGATTCCCCTTCCCCCCAGCATTTATCTAAAACGGATGAAAATAAGGCCTATACCGTGCCGGTATCTGACAAACGCGTACGTCTTACCCTGACAATATTTGATACGGTTATGCAGGTCACGGTATTGGAGGGCGGTATGGCCAGGCTGATTATTAATGACGAGAGAGTATATGGTTTATCGCCCTATTTGCCCAAACACGAGAACGATAATAAGGCTTTACTGCTTTTAACTCAAATAGAGGCCATGCCCAATGGGAGCGAAAAAATAACTGAACTCCAGAAACTAATTTTTCCTATGGGGGATAAAAAAGATCTACCACAGGTGGAGCCCACCGTCTCTGTGCAAATTAGTTCCGTACTTGCCAAGGAGCAGGTCGAGCCCGAAACGGTAGATCGCAAAGTCCCGCCCCCAAGCCCGGGAAAGTGTTGCATTACCTGCACTGTTAACGGCTATGAAATAACAGTATGTGGGTGCGCGGTCCAGTCTTCGTGCGGATCTTGTTGCGTTTATGGTTGTTGTTAGCTTCTCGGCGCTAGAATAGAGCGCTATGAATGTGGATTGTGAGAAGGATTTGAGGAACAAACGTTGATGGTATTGATAATGGAGTTTTTAAAACCCAACCGGAAAGGATGATTGCTGGTATAATCGTGGTATTTGGATCAAGGATACGTTTAGATTTATAAAGCAGAAGCATGATTTGAAAAAGATTCAAGTGTTGCGGCATGTTTGTTTGAGGAATAGACGGCCCTTGTAATATTTTCTTTCCTGGCCGTTGCTTTGAACAGGAATCATAAATTGAGATTGATGACCGGTCACGCGTTTAGAGCGGCAAAACAGGTGTTTTGACCCCCCAGTTTGGATATTATGCCCTCGGAGAAGGCGTTTCGAAGATTTTTAATCGGAATCCGGTGAAAAGTACACCGAAACCTAAGAAACCTCCCAAGGTAATTCGGGTTGTACTAATAGTTCGCCGATATTTCGTGATTACTCGCGGTTCCTGAAAAATCTTTGTGGTCCATGGGAAGCCGGTTATATTCGGCGCGCATTGAAAGGAGAATGAGATAAGATGCCTTGTGGACGAAAAAGAAAACGCCGGAAAATAGCGACCCATAAGCGGAAAAAAAGACTGCGCGCCAACCGGCAGAAGAAGAAACTGCGCTAACTGAATCCCGGCGCATAAACTCTAATGGTCCCCCGATCAAAGCGGGGGCCGTCTCATTTAAAATCTCTTAATGATCAATCAGCCCACGGCGGAAATCATCTACTCCGTAGGAGAGTTAACGGAGCGTATCCGTCAACTCTTCGAGGAGCACTTTACTGAACTCTGGGTTCGGGGCGAAATTTCCAATTTCAAACACCATTCCTCGGGCCATATGTACTTCTCGTTGAAAGATGCCTCGGCCCAGCTGAAAGCGGTAATGTTCCGGGGAGATAACCAATATCTTGAGTTCCAACCTCGGGACGGGATGGCCGTCCTGGCCTGGGGGCGCCTGAGCATTTATCCCCCCCGGGGAGATTATCAATTGGTGGTGCGGCGGCTGCAGCCCTTAGGGGAGGGGGAGCTGTATCTGGCCTTTCAGGCTCTGAAAGAGAAACTGGCTCGCGAAGGGTTGTTTGACCCGGCTCTGAAACGCAGCCTGCCCCTGTTCCCCCGCCGAATTGGAATTGTCACTTCCTTGACGGGAGCTGCCATCAGGGATTTGTTGAACATTTTGAAACGTCGCTACCCACCGGCACAAGTCATTATTTACAATGCCCGCGTTCAGGGTGTGGAAGCAGCGGCCGAGATTGTGGCCGGAATCGAAACTTTCAATCGGTTGCAGCTGGTTGACGTTTTGATTGTGGGACGAGGTGGGGGTTCACTGGAAGATTTGTGGCCTTTCAATGAGGAAATTGTAGCCCGAGCCATACGCGCCTCCCGCATACCAGTGGTGTCGGCCGTAGGCCACGAAACCGATTTTACCATCAGCGATTTCGTGGCCGATTTGCGGGCTCCAACGCCTTCGGCGGCGGCCGAACTGGTGGTCCCGGATCAAAAGGAATTGCTGGCCAGATTGGACGAACTACAGCAGCGGCTCCCGGAGTTGATGAAACAGTTGTTGAAACGCCGGCGTGAGAAACTGGAGTTTCTGGTGCATCATCGAGCCCTGCGGCGCCCGGAAGAATTGCTACAGGGAGCCATGCAGCAGTTGGACTATCTCACGGAGCGTTTGGAACGTCAGATGCAACATATTGTGGAACGTTACCGGGAGCGGTTGAATTCACTGGAAATACGGGCCAGGAATCTGAATCCCGACCAGTTGCTGCAGCGGGGTTATGCAGTGGCCAGGGATAAGGACGGGAATGTTTTGACCAGTTACCAACAAGTAGCCCCAGGCGATCTGGTCGAAGTCCAGCTGGCAAAAGGAACCTTGGATACTAAAGTGGAAAGGGCGTATGAACGATAAATCGCAAACTTCAGAACCAACCTTTGAAGAACTATTGAAGCGCCTGGAGCAAACCGTTTCCCGTTTGGAGAGCGAGGAGGTTTCTCTGGACGACGCCATGCAGGCCTATCAGGAAGCAATGGAACTCATCGGGCGTTGTCGCCAAAAGCTCACCCAAGCGGAACAAGAAGTTTTAAGACTAATCCAAGAAGGTTCCGAATGGACCACCAAATCCTTGGACACAAAAGAGGATGATAGTAACTAATGAAACTTTTCCTCTGGGGCTTTCAAGCCGATGATGTCGTCCGGGCTAATGTTTCCGAACTTTTAGGCCGATTAGAGGCTGAAGATCACGAGATCTACATTCTGGACAAATTTGCGGAAACGCTGCAGTTGGGCCCCGACGATCACCAGCTGATCATCAAGGATAAAGTTCCCGATGATATGGATTTACTCCTTTCCATCGGTGGGGATGGGACCTTGCTTTCAGCGGCCCATGCCGTGATGAGTCGCCCTATCCCCATTTTGGGGGTCAATCTGGGGCATCTGGGCTTTCTAACCAGCCTGGATCGCGATTGGCGAGTCGGCTTGGAGGATGTTTTACGGAGCCGCTACCGGGTTGAGGAACGGATGGTACTCAACTGCGCCCTACGGCATGCCGATGGCAGCGAGGAAATATTCTGGGCGCTGAATGAAATTGTTCTGGAGCGGGAAGATTTTTTCAGCATGTTGCCCATCCGGGTGGATGTGGGACAAGATTATCTGAATACTTACCTGGGCGATGGCCTCATAGTGGCTACTCCCACAGGTTCCACTGCGTATAGTCTTTCGGCTGGCGGCCCAATCGTACATCCGGGAGTGGATGCCATGATAGTCACGCCCATCTCCGCCCATACTTTGTCAGTGCGCCCCATCGTGTTACCAGAAAACGAAAAAGTTTATCTCCAACTGCCGGAACCGGATACCCACGCCGTGTTGCACGTAGATGGTCGGTTCTGGCGCCCGGTTAAGCCTTCCGACCGAATCCGCATTCGGGTGAGCAGTTATCGAATTCAACTGGTGGTGTGGGCGGGAGCCACATTCTTTAAAAAATTGCGTAGCAAATTGAATTGGGGGCGGCGCGAGACGCTGTAGGGCCGAACCAGCTGATTAGCCCTTCAATACACTCTCTTTCTTTTCAATAATTGGCGAACTATCGAGGATTTGGAAATCTCGGCGGGGGATTAATCCATTAAGATTGGCGCCGAACCAGGTGCGTTCTCAGTGTTTGGGCCACCTGGACCATCAGTTCTTCCCAGGCTTGTAACTTTGGTTGTCGGAAGAGACGGGCGGTGGGGTACCAGGGAGAATCGTCACGCTCCCGTAGCCAGCGCCAATCGGCAGCCAGCGGCAGGAGAATCCAGACCGGACGCGCCAGAGCCCCGGCCAGGTGGGCGATGGAGGTATCACAGGTGATTATCAGATCCAGATTTTGCATAACTGCGGCGGTATCTAGAAAAGCGGCTTCTCGATCGGCGTCGGGGGGTAGCGGAACCGGGCGTAATTCCGGTGGGAGTTCTTCTATCTCCTGGCTGCCGTGACCCATCTGTAGGCTGATCCATTTGACCCCTTCCACTTCCAATAGCGCTCGGGCTTGGGACAAATGAAAAAAGCGTTCATAATTGCGGTTTTTCTCATTCCCAAACCAGGCCAGGCCTATCCGAATTCGACCTGGAGCTACAGTTTCCAGCCACCGGCGCCAGTGTTCAACACGCTGGGATTCCACTCTTAAGTAGGGAACCTTGCGCGGAATTTGGTCTAAAGAATGAGATAGGATATGGGGTAAGCTCATTAAATGGATGTAATAATCGAAAGGTGGCGGATCAGCGGAATGGGAGCTAACATTGATAACCCCCGGGGTGGATTTAATCAACGGCAGAAGGCGTTCTGGTCCCCAAAACGTGATCTGGGCTCCTCGCTCGGCTAAGATCGCTGCATATCGAATAAACTGCAGAGTGTCGCCCAGACCTTGTTCGGCCACTAGCAGGAGTCTTTTATCTATCAGAGGTTCCCCTCGCCATTGGACGCCTTCAGGAGGACGTCGGGGAGCCTTGCCAGGGAGCTGAAAGCGGGTCTCATAGTCTGCCCATCCCTCCCGATAGCGCCCCAGCTTCAAATATATGAGAGCCCGGGAAAAACAGGCCTCAGGGAAATTTGGCTCTGCTTTCAGCGCCTGGTTGAAGCTGGCGATGGCTTCTTCCACTCGATCCAGATGGTCCAAGAATTGGCCCAGTGTATTCCACAATCGAGCTGTAGGGGCCTGAGCTATAGCTTGCCGGAGTAACTTTTCACCCTCTTCCCAAGCTCCCAGGTCACGCAGTGCCAGGGCGGTGAGATTGTATAGTTCGGAGTAGGAAGGGTTTAATTCCAGGGCCTTACGTAAATTGGCCAGGGCATCTTTAGGCTGATCCGCTAGGCGCAGAGTATCACCCAGGTAAGCCCAACCCCGCCAGTCATGGGGGGCCAGCCGGGTCACTGCCGAAAAAGCCTGAGCAGCCGCCCGATACTTTTGCATACTTTTCAGGGCTTCTCCTGTGGCTAACAAACCTTCCAGATGGTTGGGGTCCTGTTGCAACAGGGATTTAAGGTGTAAAAGGGCTGGTTGGGGTTGACGCAGCTTCAAATGGCTTAAGGCGGCGCCCAGTAAGGCGGGAGGGAAAGTAGGAAACCGTTTGAGCAGAGAGTTGAAGTGAATCAAAGCTTGCCGGGGTTGATCGGCATCCAGCAGCCCCTGGGCCTGAGCCAGCAGGGTCTCCCGGTCAGTCATAGGGGTGATAGGATTTTACTTCCTGGAAAAGGGAACCGCTCAGCTCGTTCAATCGGTTTTTTAAAACCGAGCGTTGATCATTGAGCCGGTAAACGGAACGGGCCAAAGCTATGAAGTCAGCATCGAAACTTTTAGCCGCTTCCTTGTCCCGAATGGCGTCCTCCACATCCCATAACTTGCCGTTTATTTCCCGTAGTTGCTCCATGGTGGCAACGAACTGGGTTTCTTGGGCCCGGGGAATTTTCTCCAACTCTCGCTCTAGGGCTGCCTTTTCCCGGCGCAGAGCGGCCAGTTTAGTAGAGTCCTTGATCCGGTCCAGTTTTATGGCCAAGATCGTGATTTTATCACACAGCTCGCCCACGGAAACGGGAATCCGTATTTCGGGGAATTGTTTGCTCGACATATTGGCTTAATATGCTAAATAGCGGCTGTGAACCCGGTAAATGCAGTTATTCATCACGACCAGTATACCCGCTTTCTCGGCCTTGCGGGCCGCCTGGCGATGATACACTCCATCCTGCATCCAAATCAAACCCACGTCACCACGGGCTAAAGCTGAATCCACGATAGGTTCCACGAATTCCGATCGGCGAAAAATATCAACTATGTCCAGTTTACCTGGAATGTCTTTAATGTCGGGATAGCAAGGCCGGTCGTATAAGGTGGAGTAGTTGGGGTTTACCGGAATTACTTCATAGCCCTGCTCCATCAGATAGTAAGCGATGGTGTAACTGGGCCGGGCTGGATTAGCGGAGGCCCCCACTACGGCGATGGTCTTGGCCTCTCGCAGGTAGTCCAGAATTGCTTTTTTCATGATTTCCGTCCATCAGTTAGAGCGTAGCCACGGCGCTTAAGAATATTTTTAAGAATATACCCAGCAAGGTTGGGATTTTCTTTCAACCGCCGGGAAGCATAGGCAAACCAATCGGCGCCAAAGGGTACATAAATGCGGACTTTATGGCCCTCGTCCCGCAGGTGATGTAAGGTAGATAGGATTGGAACCCCTAATAGCGCCTGAAATTCATAGCGGTCTGCAGGAATTTGTAAACGGGCTATCATTTCCCGGGCTTTTTGGATGAGGACCAAATCATGGGTGGCGATGCCAGTGTAGGCACCGTCCTTTAGCTGAATTTCAAGCATTTGCAGGTAATGATCGCGAATGGCTTCCCGGTCCTGAATAGCGATCTCCGGGGGTTCCTGGTAGATTCCTTTACATATGCGCAGATTGGCCTTTTCGGAGGCCAGTAATTTGACGTCCTCCAGGCTGCGATAGAGATATGCCTGCAGAACTATCCCTATATTATGGAATTCCCGGTGTAGTTCCCGGTAGATGTCGATGGTAACCTGAGTGTAGGGGGAATTCTCCATGTCCAGGCGCACGAAAATACCGCGCTCTCGGGCTGCCGCCACCAGTTTACGGATGTTTTCCCGGGCGGCATTGAAATCAAAGGCTAACCCCAGGGCAGTTCCTTTAATGGAGATGTTTCGGGAAATATCATGCTGCCCAATTTGGTCCATGAGGTCCAGATAGCGTCCCAGCGCCATCTGGGCAGCGGCGGGGTCATGGACTGCCTCACCGAGGATGTCCAGCGTGGTGCTGAAGCCTGCCGCTTTCAGTTCCTGGCAGACCTGCATGGCCGCGGCGATATCTTCGCCGGCAATGTAGGGAGCAGCAAAAGCTTTAACTAGAAAACGGGGAGTGTAAGGCAGGAGTGTAACTAACCATTCATTAAACATGAATCGCTCCTTTGGAAAAGCTGGGAAGCACGAAAGTCACCCCAGCGGCCGCCGATAGAACTCAAAAACCTTACCAGTATTGCGCCAGTTGGGAAAGCGTTGAAGAACCTGGGCATTGGGGAAGTGGCGGGCCACAACCCCCTCCAACACGTGACCGGCTACGTACAGGTAGCCTTTTTTCCGCAACCAGTTCAGATAAACCCGTTTCAGCATTTTCGCGTAACCGGTTTTACGATGATTTTCGTCGAAAACGAAGGCGTAGGTATAAATGGTGGTATGACGCCCAAACTGAGGATCGCTCTGAGCCCAACTCTCTTTATCGAAATACTCCAGAGGCACGCCTACGAGAAAGCCAATAATCGTGCCATGTAAACGTCCTACGAAGGGTAGGGTAGTGGGGAAGTTGAAATATTTACGTACCGTTTTACGAGTGAAAGCCGCTCCCGGACCGAAAAGTTCGTCCAGATCTTGGGAAATGGCAATTATGCGTTCCGCATCTTCCGCCGATAAGGCCTCAATTAGCTCCACCTGGAAGTCCAACGTGGCGGCAATAAGCCGCGTCCGTGATACCGGAGGAGCATCCTGAGCGTTTTCAAAGAATTCCAGTTGATCCATCCGTTTGAATTTTAATGACTGGGCTGTTATGAGGCCACGATTTTCCCGGCACCTCGTTTCTAATTTAACATTGCGGAAGTAGGTGAATCCGCTAATTTCAGGTTATGCCCACTATCTCCCGGCCTTACTCCGATTCCCCAACTCGACCGCCTGCCGATGAATTCCGATTTGCCCTTTTAGGGAGTGGCAGTAAAGGCAATGCCGCTGTGGTGCAATATAATGACACCACTTTGTTAATCGATGCTGGACTTTCCCATCGACAAATCAGTATGCGATTGCGTAGGTTGGGATTATCGATGGATGATATTAGCGCCTGTCTTATTACCCACGAACACCAGGACCACATTCGGGGACTCTCGTTACTGGCGAAGCGTCACCAACTGCCGGTATTCATGCATCCTTTGACTTTCAGATTTTTGGAAAATGTTGGCGTGCAGGTGGAACAACACCGTTTCTTTGAAGAAGGGGAACAATGGCAGGTGGGTTCCATGGGCATAACCAGCTTTCCACTACCCCATGATTCCCGCTCAGCTGTTGGTTTTATTCTGCAAGCCGATGGTTTGTCTTTGGGCTATTTTACTGATCTGGGAGAGGTGCAACCACCCCTGGTGGAGGCAGTATCGCAGTTGGATTGGCTGATTTTAGAAGCCAACCATGATCCGCAGATGCTAGTCGAAGGACCATATCCTGTCCATATAAAAGAACGTATTGCCAGCCCTCGGGGACATTTATCCAATCTGGAAGCGGCTGAGTTGGTAAGCGAAGCTCAGAAGGCGGGAAAGTTGAGAGGTGTGGTGCTGGCCCACCTGAGTGAAACCAACAATACTCCCGCCATAGCCTTAAAAGCATTCAATGGTTTGAGTGCAAAGTTCCCCAAAATACTTGTGGCTGAACAACGGGAACCTACTCCCTGGATAACTTTGGAGGAAAGATGAGGATATTAAGCATCCTGTTAGTGGCATTGCTAATGACGGCATGTAGCAAATCCAAGCCGGATGAGGTTGTGGTATTAAAAACTGAGCTGGGGACCATTTATATTGATGTCTATGAGCACGAAACACCCTTGCATGCCAGTAATTTCAAGCGCTTGGCTAGCTCGGGTCAGCTGGTGGGAACTTATTTCCACCGAGTCGTGCCAGGCTTCGTGATCCAGGGCGGTGATCCCAATACCAAAAACGACGATCGCAGTGATGATGGATACGGGGGCATCGGTGAACGAATCCCAGCTGAGATCGGCATGAAGCATTTGCGAGGCTCGGTGGGGATGGCCCGGGACAATAATCCGGCCAAAGCCTCCAATGGTAGTCAGTTTTATATTTGCTTGAAAAACTTGCCGCAGTTGGATGGAGGTTACACGGTTTTCGGCAAGGTTATTAAAGGAATGGATGTGGTGGACAAGATTGCGGCCCTCGAAAGAGACGAACGGGACAATCCCCTTGAATCGGTTCATATAACTGCCACCGAAGTGGTTCCAAGAAACAAGTTAGGATTTTAGTTCATGGCGGAGCCAGTTGTATTCGGTTTGGCGTTGGGGGGTGGTGGCGCCCGGGGGTATGCCCACCTGGGAGTTCTGGAAATGCTGGAGCGGGAACACCTGCAACCGGCTATTATAACCGGTACCAGCTTTGGAGCCCTGGTAGGGGCTTTATACCTTGCTTTTGGTTCGGCAGCAGCGGTCAAGACTCGTTTAGATGCTTTTCAACGCACGGAAGAATTTAAAGCTCTGGGGTTTGAATATCTCAAGCCTCAGGAGAGGGGCGGGGGTTCCTTCTTGCAACAGGTTACGCGAGTTTTGAAAAACAGGGTGGTGGTCAACCTGGCTCAATCTCGGCCCGGTTTGATACACCGTCACAAGCTCCAGGAAGCGGTAAAATGGTTATTGCCCGTGAAAATATGGGAGAATGACGACACTCGTTTGGGCGTGGTGGCGACTGATATTCGTACCGGTGAACATGTGTATTTTACCGATGGCGATTTGATTTTTGCCGTTGCTGCTTCAATGGCAATTCCCGGCTTTGTGCCGCCTTTGGAATTCAACGGACGCTTGCTGGTGGATGGCGGTGTTTCACAGAATCTACCCGTTTTGTTGGCTAGACAGATGGGAGCCAATCTGGTACTGGCGGTGGATGTGGGGCAAGCGGTTAACCCTGACGCTCCTCTTGATAATGCCCTGGAAGTTATGGCGCAGGCGGAAAGCATAACTTCTTACCATTACCGCAATTATCTGGCCCGTGAAGCTGATCTGACTTTGAAAGTGGAACTGAAGGGAGCTCATTGGTCGGAATTCCATCGCTCAGAAGAGTTTTATTTAGCGGGTAAGAAAGCTTACGAAACAGGGGCACTCCAGTTACAAGCGTTATGGGAGCGTCGTACTCACCCATGGCGTTATCGAATTAAGCATTTGTTTGGTGGTCATTATCAGCGGCAGCGGAAGGAGATAGTCATTGAAAGCTAAACAGTTTCTGCTGATAGGTGCTTTATTGAGCACCAGTCTGTTATGGGGGCAACCAACTTCAGCCAAAGACATAGTGAAGGTGCAGCTAAAACCTTCTTTAAATGCTTTCCCAACTGATAAACCATTAAACCTGGCCCTGGAAATCGATATTCTTCCTCCTTGGCATATCTATGGGAAGCCCGGAGAAGATCTTTTTGTGATACCAACGAAAGTGCTCATCGATTCCATATCACCAGGATTCGAACTGGACGACTGGGAATATCCCGAGGCAGAAAAACTGGCCGTGGCCGGAGAGAAACAACCCTCCCACGTGTATACTGGGAGGGTGGTTTTGCGCAACCGGGTGAGGCTAGAAGAGCCTAAGGTTAAGTCTTTCTATATTCGGGGCCGGGTACATTACCAAGCTTGTGACGCGGTATCCTGTCTAGTGCCGGCAGATGCGCCATTTGAGTTAACTCTACCTGTCGCCGGTGCGGGCAAAGTTGCCAAACAGGTCAATAAGGATCTTTTCGAGGGCGCTGAGACACCTAAGAAAGTTCAGACTGAAGCTGAACCTGTCAGTGGAGAAGCGAGTAAGGTTAACCAGCTGCTTTCCCAAAAAGGGCTGATACTTTCTCTGGGGTTCATTTTTCTGCTGGGATTGGCCCTTAATCTGACTCCTTGTGTATACCCCCTCATTCCGATTACCATCAGCTACTTTGGCGGCTCCGGGGCCGGAAAAGGCAAGACGGCCTGGAGTGCCTTGGCTTACGTACTGGGGATCTCTGTTACCTATTCCGCCCTAGGTGTGGCAGCGGCCCTTACTGGCAAGCTGTTTGGGCAACTGCTAACCATCCCTTGGGTGCTGATCGGATTGGCATTGCTGATGGTGGCCCTGGCTCTTTCTATGTTTGGGCTGTACGAATTCCGGCTACCGGCCGGATTGATGACCGCCGCCGGCAAAACCAGGTCCGGCGTTCTAGGGAGTCTATTCATGGGCCTCACGATGGGCATTATCGCTGCTCCCTGCATCGGTCCTTTTGTAGTAGGGTTACTGGCTTACGTAGCCCAGACCCATAACCCCTACTTGGGGTTTCTGCTCTTTTTTGTCATGTCCTTAGGTTTAGGAGCGCCCTATTTCTTCCTGGCTTTATTTTCCAGTAGAATCCAATCGCTACCCAAGTCGGGAATGTGGATGGTGGGGGTGCGCAATCTGTTCGGTGTGATTCTGCTGGGGATGGCTGTCTATTTCATAATGCCCCTATTGGGGGATTGGGGTGGCAAGGCGCTGGCGATTTACCTGATTTTAGGCGGTGCTTACCTCATCATGTTCGAGCGCCATAGTGATTCGGTAACTGGTTATCGCCTGTTTAAGCAGCTCCTGGCCATCGGTGTGATTATTTATGCTACCTGGCTGTTGGTACCCCGCACCATTGCCGGAGATCAGATCGATTGGAAGCGTCCCCAAAACCTGACAGCGTTGGAAGAGTTGATGGATGGATCTAGACCGTTAATTCTGGACTTTTATGCGGATTGGTGTATTCCCTGTCGTGAAATGGATGCCATTACTTTCAGCGATCAACGGGTTATACGCCGTAGCCAAGCCTTTACCATGGTCAAGATAGACCTGACACAGGAGAAAGGCGCTTTCGAAAAAATGATTCGCCGCAAGTTTGACATAAAAGGGGTGCCGACTTACGTGTTTCTTTTACCCGGCGGGAAAGAAGTGGAGCACCTGCGGTTAACCGGTTTTGAAGATCCCGAACCTTTTTTGAAACGGATGGAAGCGGCTCTTAAAGCACAGGAATAGCTTCTTCTATGTGATTTGTCTTTGATCCAAATCAGAATCTCTTGTGTATTTTCTTGCCATTAACGCAAATTGGCATAGCTTAGCCCCAAACTATGGATAATAGGGTGAGAGTTGGGATACTAATACTCTTAGGGTCGCTGCTATCGCCGCTTTATCCGGCTGTCAGTGATACCACCAAAACTACCCAACCATACTGGGTATTTTTCAGGGATAAGGAAGTTGCAGGACCCCAGAATTTTAATCCTGATAACTACGGTTTCCCTCATTTGACTCCTCGGGCCATTTATCGGAGGGAGTTGCGAGGGAGATTGCCCATTTATAACTATCTGGATCTGGACGTCTCCCAGCGATATATCGATAGCGTTTTAGCCACTGGAGTCCACCTGCGCCAGGTGAGCCGTTGGTTCAATGCCATATCCGTAGAAGCCACTCCACAGCAAATAGAGCAATTATCCGAGCGGCCTGAGATCAAAGTCATCAAACGCGTACATAAGGCCAGCCGTAGGCTGATCAAGCTGATTTCACGGGATAGTATAGATGTGCAAGTTGGGCAGGTTGATACCGGCCGATACGGATATAGTTATGAGCAATTGGCCCAAATCGGGGCCATTACGGCCCATGATTCAGGCTATACCGGAGCGGGGATCTGGGTGTTGATGCTGGATACAGGCTGTCGCTTGGATCACGAAGTATTTCAGCCGGAGCGGGTTATTGCCACTTATGATTTTATCCAGCACGATAGCACCATCAGTGATCAAGCCGGGGATGCTCCCGGACAAATGAATCATGGTACGGCTACAGCCTCGGTGTTGGCGGGTTATAAAGAGAATCAACTCCTGGGAGTGGCTTACGGTTGCTCATTACTGCTGGCGAAAACGGAGATCTTGGATCAGGAAATCCAGGTGGAAGAAGATAATTATGTAGCGGCTTTGGAATGGGGTGAGGCTCTGGGAGCCGATGTTGCCAGCAGTTCGTTGGGATATCTGGATTGGTACACTTATGAAGACATGGACGGTGCTACCGCCATTACGACTAGAGCTGTTGACTTGGCAGTTGCTTTGGGTATGGTCTGCGTTACGGCGGCTGGAAATGAAGGCAATAGCAGCTGGCATTATATAATTGCCCCCGCCGATGCGGATAGCGTGATTTCTTGCGGCGCGGTGGACTGGTTGGGCGAACTGGCCAGTTTTAGTTCCCGCGGGCCCACTTATGACGGTAGAATAAAACCTGAAGTGGTGGCCCGGGGAGTTAATACTTATGCTGCCATGGGTACCGATGATTATTCATACGGCTTTTTCAGCGGGACTTCTCTCTCTACCCCGTTGGTTGGTGGGGCAGCGGCATTATTGCTGCAAGCACATCCAACCTGGGGCCCCATGGAAGTCCGTGAAGCTTTAATGATGACTGCCGATCGAGCTGATTCGCCAGACAATGATTACGGCTTTGGTCTTATCAACGTTTGGGCCGCGATGCATTATACCTTTACCAACGGCGACTTGACTGGAGATGGACAGATCAACGTAAATGACGTAGTGTTGCTAATTGGATGGGTGTTGGAGTCTGATGTCAACGAAGAGCATATTACTATCGGGGATTTGAATAGCGATGGTCAACTGGACGTACGTGATGTAGTAGTTTTAATTGATTGGGCCCTTTCCCTGTAATAAGGGGTGATCAGAGTATTCTCATTCCTTTTATCCTATCTTCAAATCACTTGATCACCAAAACTGACAACCGGATGCACCAGGAGGATTAAGGCTTGGTAGAACCCGAGCTACCTTTTATCGAACCCCAACTGCAGAAATTATTAGCGGATGGTCCTCCCTGGGAGCACCGGGAGCGGGTAGGTATCTTTTTCGGTTTATCGGCCACCATCAGATATTTCCTACAGAAACCTTTAGCCACTTTTGCCTTGATGCACCGCCAGGGACGTATGGGCGAGGCCTTGTTGTTCATAGCACTGCTCCAATTGTTTGTACTGGTAGTGAATGTTGCTCTGGCCCGACTGAGTGGAGAACCACCTCTCCCCCCTGAAATGATTAGCCTTTTAGGAGGTGAAGCATTTCTTCGCTGGTTACCCTGGATTATGGTGGCGGGATTGGGACTCTCTCTACTTATAAAGGCTTCTTCTATCTTCATAGCCTTGCGATTGATGGGTGAAGTGCGCTATCCATGGAGCACTGCATTTCGAATTGTGGCCTACGCTGATGGGGTTAGCAGTTTATTCGGTTTACTCCCTTTGGTGGGTGGTTTTTTGCAGTTGTTTTTCAGCTTTTTCCTGCTCATAAACGGATTAAAAGTGATTTATGGCTTGAGTCGCAAGGGTGTATTGGGGGCCCTATTCCTTTCTCTGGGGTTAGGGATTATTATGACTTTAGGTGTAGCTTCTCTGGTAGCCCTATTTTTCGTTCCAGCAGCTGGCTAAGGTTTACCTCAACGGGCTAGGTCCAGCTTGACTTCTGCCATAGGGGGTGGTAACTTCAATCGGTTGGAACGATGAAGCAAATATGTAAAGATTTAGGTATAGGAACGCTACTACTAACTCTTATTAGCTGTTACACTCAGGTATTTCCTCCGAAAGAAAACTACGCTCCAGGTCTATCGGCCAATGAAGTTTTACCCATCACGCCTTATGGCTATTGGGATCCCTGGTATGATCCGCTGGAGACTGATATGTATTCATATTCGTATCCAACAGCATACGCGGCATACCTGGAAGGCTATAGTTATCCATATTTCGCCTCTTCTTTGGGCTATTACGGATATACAGGCGGTTTGTTGGCTCCCTCGTATAACTTTGGTCAATATCCGATAGGCCCACCAACAATAGCATTTCCTGAAGAAATTGGAGTAATTGGCCGCAGTTTTCAAAGAGGACGCCACTTGGTCCCTCCCGAGCCACCTCGTAGTGTTGCCGTCAAAAATAAAAACAACGGAAGAACCCCCAGGATACCGCAGTACGCTACAGTGGGCATCCAGATAAAGGATGCCCTAGCGATTGAACCACGGCAATCGACTAAGAAAGTACTGGGAGCCAACTCTCAGATAGGCATATCGATTAATAGACAGTCCACCAAACTGAAAGTGGTGATAGCGAAGGGACCTGATAGCAGTACACAAAATCCAGTCAGCCTTAATTCCCGCTCTTCGAGCCAGAAAAAGATTTCACACCAAACTAAACCTCAGCGTGTAAAACGTAGTTCACACCGACGGCGTTAGTTCCGCACACTATGTTGCGTTCTATTTACTTTTGGTGCGGACTAATGATAGCCGGTTGGTCGTGTTGGGCCCAACCTAACTATTTAGATGCGATACGACCGTTCTGGGGGTTTCCCAGGGGGTTGGGAACCCGGGTGAGTCAGGATATAACGACCGTATTTGACGCCAGTGCCCTTCAAACGAATCCAGCCGCTTTAACTTTCATAACTCAACCAGCCATTTCGCTTGGTAGCTCTTGGAGCATCGGGCGTGGGACATATTCGGCCGAGCCCTTGCAGGTATTGAGGGATACTACCGTTGTCCGTGAATGGCTTGTGCAATATTTGAGCGGGGTAGTTCCAATCCCGGTCTACCGGGGAGCCTGGGTGGTAGGAGCCTCCCTCCAACCCGATTTAAGTTTTTTAGCCGGAGGACACTATCGGTTGACAGGTGAATCCATTATAGAGGTCGATCAATCAGAGCAAGGAGGTATCGCCCGGTTCAGCATCGGTACGGCGGTGTTATTCAGACGGCATTTAAGTCTAGGTGGAGCACTGACATATCGCTTCGGTAAGGATCGCTATTCAGACAGATGGCGCCAGAAAGATTCCCAGTCCGAAGGCTGGGCCGTCTTCGATAGCATCTATATCGAGCCCTCCTACCATGGGATTGAAACTACTTGGGGGATTGTAGGTGAAATACCGCCTTATCTTTTTTTAGGATTGACCATCACTCCTCCTTCCTGGATTAAAGTAAAAGAATACTCTACCCATTTTTACTGGTCTGGTTCGGGGGGATCGAGTAATGACCAATTTACTTTATATTACAGATTAAGAGGCCCTTGGCGTGTTGCCTGGGGAGGTACACTAGCAGCCAAACCCCTGTTTTTCTCCTGGAGCTATCGCTGGGTGGATTATCAACACCTCGGTTTCTCCTCGAACATTCTTGATGTTGATTCCGTTAGTATCGATGATCAAGTTGCGGGCGATATCAAAATGAATCTTAGAACAGTAGGGGGATGGGGCTTTGCTTTGACTATCACCGGTCAGCGACTCGCTCTGCAACTGGGGACCAATCGCAACCCGCTGCCGATTTCCCACTATTCAGGAGATAACGAACGTTGGGAAGGAGTGATTCGCTGGGAAATACTTCCAACCCTTAACTTGTCGTTGTTTATGTCATATGACAAGCGCCCCCACCGGCTATTTTTAGATGAGGTTTATAATGCCCAAAATGACTTAGTGGCATTGTACGCACAGGGTGAACAGAGCTATAGGGAGATATTAGTCACGGTACAGTATCTCCTGTAAGGTGAGTGAAAGGGGTAAAGTGTGAGTAAAACCAAATTTAGAAGAGTGTTAGCTGTTGTTTTTTTGAGCGCTACGTCCCTGTGGGGACAAGGAAATTACTTCTGGCCCCAAGGTAATGTTCAGTTCAATTATGGGTTTCCGTTTGCCAATCAATCCTGGAGTGCTTCAGGTTCGTTTATTCCTTCATATCCCCCCACCTCCGGTTGTGGGGCTTGGGAGGTGAGTAATGGTGACACCACTTTGTTGGTCGCCTTGGCTTTTAGCATATATGAGCAAGACACAACTATGGCAGGGGACTTCCTGGGGGTGGTTTTGACCGATACGGGAGTAATTGGCCCGGGAAGCTATTCACTTAATCCTTTCGCCGCCTTGCCTAAGTTCATTTTCTGGGCTCAGGCCATAGATACTGCGACTCTGAATAGTTTAATTGATGCCAATTTCGATTTTACTGACCTGAGCCAATTGCCGTTTACCGTGAGCACTGGCGGAGAGGTTCAGATCCAGGCATTAGCGGATGACTCCATACAATTCGCATTTTCGGCCAACCTGGCGGGTACTGATCTGGTGGTGATTTCTAACGGCTCGGCCGTGTTTTATGGAGACTTACAATCCAATTGGTATGCCAGTGGAAGTGTGGCTTATTCCATAGGGGGAGCAACTTATGAGGTCAATGGCGATTACAATATTATGAGCAGCGGTGAAGGAGTGGGGGGGATCCACCTGGAAACAGGAACGCGAAATTATTTACTGTGGCAGGCATACACTACCATTACCAGTGATTCGGTTCGTTTATTGACCATGGGGCTGACTTCTGATTCACCCCTAATCCCGGGAACTTATCTCATTACCCCCGATACCAGTTTGCCTAAAACCGAACTGCTGTTTTTCCCCGCGCTCCCGATGAGCGCTATTCCGCCGTTGTTTGGTGCTGATAGTCTGGTTTTTCCAGATACCGGACAGGGATATGTTTATCGCGCCGTTAGTGGTACGGTAGTCTTAGAAGATATGGGAGCAACTCAGATACGGGGTAATTTCACGGGTATTCTGGTAAATTCATTGGGCGATAGCCTGATCTTGGAAGGGGGGAATTTCGACTTGCAAGTGCTGTCACCGGTCGCGGTTGAAGGGCATGGACGGGAGTTTAAACCGACCACTTTTCGGCTTAATACAATTTACCCCAATCCTTTCAACAGCAGTTTTAACGTGGAGATGCAGATTCCCGTGGCTGGACGATATCACTGGCAGATGATTAATCTTCGTGGGCAGCGGGTGCTGGAAGGTTCGGTATATGCTGCCCGACCCGGAGCCTGGCGTAGCCGCATCAGTTTGCCTGCAAATATTGCCAGCGGTTGGTACCAGTTTCAAATGAAGGGGCCTGGAGGGATAAGCGCTCAACGATCCGTACTTTTCTTAAAATAGTTACCATTCTTCTCCCTTAGTTCTCTGCGCTCCATTAGATAGTGGAAAAACGATTTGCTATCGGTTTTACCCTTAATTTCGGCAATCCCAGGACCTGGGTGTTGTTAGTGGGATTGTGGTGATTATAACTCTGATTTCAATTTGAGGGAATACAGCGACAAGCGTCTCCAGGAACTAACTATTTTGGCGGAGATATCTTATTGCAAGGTTAAATAAATTGTTGTCAACCTATTTCAGAACGACACTCTGCTTTCTGTTTCCTGCTTCCTGTTCCCTGTTTTCTTAAATACCTTTTCTCTATGGCTCATCTTGGGCTTATCTTCCTTTGGTTTTTGACAGGGGGCGATCTGGTTTCGACGGGACGACGAAGGCTGCGAGGCGCATGCAGTGGTTTTCCGGGGTCACTTTAAAAAACCGGGCTGTCGCAATAAACGGCGACTACAACTACGCTCTGGCAGCTTAAGGTAAGCTGCCCGTCCGACGGTGACCCAGCCCGCAGGTTACCGTTCGGGCGTCGACAAAGCGGGCTCGGCCACTCCAGCCCCGGTCTACGAGTGGCTTAAATTCCGGTTGACCGGGCGTCCGATCGGAAATCCTGTCCGTCGGAGTTCCGGTGGGACGTACCTGAAATAGACGGACTAAGCATGTAGGGCCTCTAAGTCTTTGCGTTGCGGACGGGAGTTCGATTCTCCCCGCCTCCAC
>CAYXZO010000031.1:0-2883 GCA_964469505.1 uncultured Lentisphaeria bacterium
CCCCAATTCGCAACAGTCTCAGGCTGAAAAAATAGTAGCGTACCTACTACGATTCCACTTATGCTCCCCACAATAAGAAACCAAATAAAAGTTAGCAGGTATATATTCATTATGCATTCCCTCCCTTACGCATCATGAACAATCGCAATTGATTTCATCAGAATTTGTAATCTGTCTTGATTGGCATTCCAACGAATTTATATCCTTCCATACTTCTTTTCTATAGAAAACCATTTTAAGCCTGCAATATGTAATCTGATCAAGCTCCCCTCCGTCCTCCAATCTAATGGATTAAAATTCATCTAAGCTTCCATATTGAGGGCGAAAAGCTATTCCTTTGAAATAATAGTATTGAATCGCCTGGTTCAAATTGAGAGTGCCTTCGGTAAACTTGTTTTTCGGACTTTTTACCCAATGGGTGAACAGGGCCCCCTCAAGGAACGCATTTGCTCCCGAAAACTTAAGTTCTTGCTCCCCCCAGGCCACCCCGTGCAATGCTCCTCGGATAGTTATTTCCCCGGGACTCACCAATTGTCCCCATACGGTTGCATCTGGAAATACCTCAACTTTAACGGTTTTAGAATAGGCCATATTAACGGTAAGGGGGCGATCATTCGGGGCAACTGCTGAATAGTCAACTCCAAATTGCGTAGCGTATTTGAAATATACCTGTTTTTTCGCAACCAGTATAATGTTATCACCAGCTTGAGTCTCATGGGTACCGTGGCGAGTCAAAATGATCTTCCCGGTGGATACGATGAACCCTGGAGCTGTGGGCGACATCCCCGTAATTGTAACCCCTCTTAAAAAGACAGATCCTTTTACGAAAATAGTTCTGTCCTGGTAATTGCTAAGATCTAAAACTTGATCAATTAATACCAAATTACCTTTGATACGGTTATTCTCAGTATGTGAAATACTTTGGGCTATTTGAATCAAACTATCACATTCGCTGAACGACAGTTCAGGAAGAGTCAGCTCATCATCGGGATATTCAGACCATGTCAAATGATGATTATGATCATTCCCATGGGTATTTACATATTTCTCATGGGGAACGTAAATATGAGTTGGATCTCCCGGTGGTTCACCAATATCAGCCCCTGAAGCCACATCTACATCACCCCCGATATAGAGGCTATCATTTAGAGTAACATTTTGCTTTATTTTAAATGTATGATGTTGATGAGTAGTTTCGATCACTGATAGTCTGGGCCAAAACCGCTTACCATGAAGCTGAAAGATAATTTCCAGGTAACGTTTTGTTTTTCCATGCTGGCCAATTGATATTAACCGGATTCTATTCCCTGTGAGAGCGTTATTGTTATGATCATGCGTGGAAGTCGTAAGTGTCACGTTTGAATTATAAAAAGTGAAAGTGCCTGTATAGGATTCCCCTTTCACAGCTCGCTGGATAGCGTATTCAACACCGGATACAGCTGTCCAATACGATTGGCTGGTTGAGTAAAGGTCGGCTGCCATGTTTGCGCCCAGTGAGACATTGGAAGTGAAGTACACTACGATAAGTCCCAACACAAACGCGATCACCATGGCAGTGCCGGCGAATATGAAACCATGGGAATCATGTCTGGTAAGACGTTTAGTCATCATGCTCCCCATGCTCCCCATGCCCACCATGATCCCCATCATCACCATGGTGATCATCATCCCCGCCGTTATGACCATCACCTCCATGATGGTCGTCATCTTCGTCATGGTTTTCTTCACCGCCATGCTCTGCATCAGTCAACCGTAGGTTTTCCGGGGTGGCGGCAGCGACATAAGCAACTTCCTGTTCTCCTTGTGCCAGGCGGAACCACAATTCGATGAGCTTAACCTTACGTCTCTTATCTTGGCTTAAAGGAAAACCCGTTTGTGCTTTGTTTTTGTTGTCGTAGTAATGAAATGATGCTTCATCTACCTTTTCCTGGATAAGATGAGGAGTGCCACTCCCTCTTTGCCGGTACAATTTTTCGTTCCGCACCGCCCAGGCAATTGTTTCACCGGTGGCGATTTTAAAACGAACACTATCCACATTAGCAAATAGCAGACTATGATCGTCGCGAATACGTGAAACATCCCTTTGAAACAACGCTGCAGTCATTGCTCCTGTGGATACGAGATCCTTCCTGGTCTGCATGAAAGCGGACATGTTTACGGAGGAGTTGATGACAAGAGCACTTATTCCACTAATAATACCGATAAGCAGTATCACCAGGATCATTTCTATCAGAGTGAACCCCTGATGAAAGGGGTAATTTCGGGAAGAGGTATTTTTAATCATTTTTACACCTGGCCAATTCAATCAGAAGCTTTATGGGGGGTCATCAAAGAAGATAATTGTAGTGGTTTAGCCAGGGCATCATGAGAAACAGTCACGATAATTCGTTTGTAATCCGTAACCTGGGCAACACTGTCCACCCAGCTGTTTGTCGGGTTGACATAAAACACTCTCACTTTCGCTGTGTATCCTGGTAGATTTTCATCATCACCTTCCCAGGTATATCCGATATAATCATCAATGTCATCATATTTATTAGCCTGAGTTTCATCCGGTCCTAAGGCTGTGCTCCAGGGGGGGGAGGTCTTCTCATCGAAACGGTGACTTCGCACCCTCGCCATAATAGTATTAGCGTAACTGGTGGCGCGGTAAATAGCTTCCACCTCCAAAGCTTTCTGCTGCATTTCCCTCTGGGCATACATGATCCCCACATATGCCACCCCTATAATCAATATTCCTAGAGCCAGCTCGATAAAAGTAAACCCAGCATGACCGGAAAGAGCACGTTTCATCTAATTCACTCCGTGGACATAACCAGTTTCGGGTTCAATCTTAATGCTTCGGGTATGATTCAGCTCTAACCTGCCTCCTCGATTCGGCTG
>CAYXZO010000031.1:2983-7518 GCA_964469505.1 uncultured Lentisphaeria bacterium
AAAGCTTGTTTTATCTGAGTCATTGTGTGGTAGGAAACTTGAGCCTTAGCTGCCATCTGAGTTTTGAGGTAAGTGGGTATAGCAACGGCTGCCAGCACTCCAATAATACTTACGGTCACCACCAGTTCTAGAAGGGTATAGCCTTGTCGCTTCCTCATAGTCCTAGAACCCATGGCACCCGTAAGATAAGAAGGCCCACAGTACTGTGGGCCTTCTTTTTTGTTGATTCACTAGTGGCTATCAACACATCAAGTACAAAGTGGGTTATTTAATCCCGTCAAATTACTGATTAACTAGAGTATACTTAGTGCTATCGCCGCTAACTGGACACGTATAAAGGTAGACTACGTTGGGGGTAGTCCCAGAGTAGACGAATTTCACAGCGTGATCACTGTTGGAACCGCTGCTGGCAACACTCCAATTCTCAGGAGTTTTTTCCAACAAGCGATGGAAATCGCCATCACTCTCGATCCAGTCGCCATCAGGATAGGCTTTGTGGCCATTCTCCACCAGTGCTTTAGCGCTGTACATGCTTAAAGCAGATTTGATTGTCCCGATAGAAGCTTTCTCACTGGCTTCATGGGCCTTAGTCGAGATGTCGAAGAACCGAGGGACAATAACTGCTGACAGGATACCTAAGATCACGATCACCATAATCAGCTCGATGAGCGTGAAACCCTGGTCGGTGCGGTTGCGTTTCATATTTTTTCTCTCCTTCTTTCGCTATGCTTTCTGTTGTTCTTTGTTTTTGTTAAGGTGTAAACGTTCTTTTAATAACATTCCTTGCAACGTCTTTAACTTCGAACTGGGGCTTCTGGGAAACGGTCAAAGTTAATATACCGTCGGAACTCATGGTGTATGAACCATTACCAGCTTGATTTACAGTAATCATATATCCCTGACCAAAAGGTGAAGCAGGCAATCCATTGGGGAATATATCGCCCAGCGTTAGACCTCCATCGGCAGTAAAGATAATCGAATCCGTAGTGCTGGGGAGGCCACTTCCATCAAAAGGCGATGAAGTATTTAAAGTGGCAATAGCATTACCGCTGCGCCCGCCTTGGTTAGCTACCCGACTGTAAGCGTTCAGGATAGCGGAACCAATGATGTTTACGTTATCAAGTGATTTGGCTCCCTTGGCCTTATTATTGGCCTGGATGTACGAGGGCACAGCAAAGGCGGCCAGGGTGCCGATGATGGCGGTGCTCACGACTAATTCCATCAACGTGAATCCCCTTTTCCCCCGCTTTCTCCGGTTTAGAAACAGCATCACTTTTTCTCCTCCATTTTTGTTTGTTGTGCCACGAACCATATTCGCTCTTCTTACCACAAAGGTCATGCCATAAACGCAACCGCTTGTTTTTATTGGCATTACCATACTTGTTCAATAGAATACTGTGTAGTGAAACGCTACACGGTTATGCAATTTCGTTACACTTTATCAAACTACACTCCGCCAAATTTGCCAGAAAATAAAGATCCCCCAAAGAATCATAATGAGGATGTAAATCCATTGGGGGTACTTCTTTTCCAAAAAGTAATACTTCAACCTTGACTTTTTGATTGCCATCATATCCCTCCCCATTCGATATGGAGCTAATTAACTTATTTTTGCCTGCATATCAAGAAATAACAATAGATCCAAGCCGCGATTACCTTATTCTAAGACAATGAACGGAATATCTAGCAGGTTTAATAGTGGTTGATACTTTAGATATGGGATGAAGGTACAAATATGCTGAATATGACCTGGTAATATGCCCTTACCTTTGCGCATCGAACTTGCTAAAGCCCTAATAAGGAGAAAACATACTCTTACGAATTCAATTCACCTAGCCCGTATAATTCATTGGGAAGCACACCAGCAAGAATTGATTGACAATTCAGTCACCCCCACTGAAGTAGCTGCGGCGGGATTGCTCCACCAGCTATTTCATGAAATTGTACAGCGGTTCATTGCCACCTTGTCCCCTGAAACTCATCACAATTTAACCCAATTAATCAAGGATCTTTTTTCCCAGACCGCGATCCAAAGAAATATCGAAAAAACCGGTGGTCGTTATGTTTTCACGGTTCCCTGGGGTGGCTCTTTCCCGGAGATTGAATCCAACCTATTTATGGGAATAGAATATTTCCTGCTGAGCCTACTCAAAAACAACCCTGCAGCGGTACCATTTCAGAAACTGTGGGGCTTTGATTTTTTGCCTTTCACTGACACCATAACTCAGATAGGCACTGCTTTCAGTCAGGCAATTCAAAAGTCAACTGGGAAAACTGCAATTGGTTTAGATTTGCTGACCCTATTAAAACAGCCTCAGAAAAATGCCCCTGGTTCGTTTTTAGCACAGCTAGATTATGTAAAACAATTGTGGCCTGAGTATTTTCCTTTCCTAAAAAACACCCTGGCAATATTCGAAGATCAATTAGCCGAAGAACATTTACGAGTTCCTGGGCCGGGACCTGTTAGTCTCCCCACCCTACCTAAAAATGAAGAAGTAAACTACAGCCCAGAAACCGACTGGATGTCCAGTTTAGTGCTGGTAGCCAAGAATGTGCGAGTATGGCTATACCAGTTATCCAGTCGATTCAAGCGTCCCGTAAACCGTTTGGATGAGATACCTGATGAGGCCTTGGAAGAACTAGTGGAATATGGTTTTACCGGCCTCTGGTTAATCGGTTTATGGGAACGCAGCCTGGCATCGGTAAAAATCAAAGAATTAACTGGTATCAGTCGTGGAGAAGCCAGCGCTTACGCCGTTAAAGCTTACCGCGTCAGCCATGACCTAGGAGGAGAAGCGGCACTTGAAAAACTAAAAAAGAAGGCTTTTCAGCTAGGTATCAGGTTAGGCGCAGATCTGGTGCCCAACCATACCGCTATGGATGCGGAGTGGGTTCGGGATCATGCGGAGTACTACATGCAAACTCCAGCACCGCCCTTTCCTAACTATACTTTTTCCGGCCCAGACCTTAGCCCCTATCCCGAAATAGGCCTTTTCCTGGAAAACCACTATTACGATCGTTCGGACGCCGCAGTAGTATTTAAACGTATAGACTATCGTACTGGCAAGGTGAGTTATATCTACCACGGCAACGATGGCACTTCCACACCCTGGAACGATACCGCCCAGTTGGACTTTCTAAATCCCTCTACCAGGGAGGCAATAAAGAACACTATCGTTCACCTGGCTCGGCGATTCCCCATTTTGCGCTTCGACGCCGCCATGACACTGGTTAAACGTCACATCCAACGACTGTGGTACCCACCCCCAGGGCAAGGCGGCGCCGTCCCCGGACGGGCCGGTTTTAACTACGACCCAAGCTGGTTTCATCAAAAAATGCCTCGGGAATTCTGGCAAGAAGTAGTAGAGGAAGTGCAGCAACAAGCGCCCGATACCCTCCTGCTTGCTGAGGCTTTTTGGCTGCTAGAAGGCTACTTCATCCGAACCCTGGGAATGCATCGGGTGTATAACAGCGCTTTTATGCATATGCTGCGCGAGGAGGACAATGTTGCTTTCCAGAAACTTTTGCGTGAAACCTTAGCTTTCGACCCAGAAATCTTGAAACGCTACACTAACTTCTTAAGCAACCCCGATGAAGAACCGGCCATCACTACTTTTGGCACCGAAGCCAAATACTGGGGAGCAGCCGTCCTGCTAGCAACTCTGCCAGGATTACCCCTCTTCAATCATGGGCAAGTGGAGGGGTTACGGGAAAAGTATGGGATGGAGTTTTACCGTCCCCGCTGGAAAGAGACTCCAGACATGCGTCTTATCGAGTTGCACAAACGACTGATAGCTCCCCTGCTGCGGAAGCGCGGGCTTTTTGGACAAGTGAAGAATTTCCGCTTGTATCACTGTATGGATTTAGCCAGAAATGAGCTACCCCAAGTTTATGCCTACTCCAATCATGACGGCGTCAACCGTTTCCTAGTCATCTATAACCACAGTTCTCGACCCGTGAAAGGATATTTCAAGGAAACGGTTCCTTTCAAACAGGGTGAAAAGCTTATCCAGGAAGCACTTCCGGCTACCTTGGGCCTGCCTCTATCAGGCAAGGTTTTACAATATCATGATTTCTATTCGGGACAGCTTTTCCAGCACAATTTGCGGGAGTTAACTAGAAACGGCTTCCATTTCGAGTTAAACGCATACGAGCTAAGAATTTTCCACGAATTCTCCACCACGGCAACTGCAGCTGTCCCACTGGATAACGTCAGTAAAGATGACCTGGGCATGGGAAGCAAGACTACAAAGCTCCAGGACTCCATTCTCCAATTTGCTAAGGTATTACAAACAGTCAGCTCACCCGAAGAACTTCTGCAATGGCATCTAAACGCAGGACTGGCTTCAGAAGGAATGGATTCCAAACCGGAATTTGATGAGCATTTACTTAAATGGTATTATCAACTGCGCCAGGGGACCATGGTCTGGCCTCGACGCAAACCTTATTCCCGCCGACTACAATCCTACTGGTTATATCCACCTGGTGGACAAGCTACCGATCTGGCTTGGTTCTTATGGTTCTTATTGCAATCG
>CAYXZO010000031.1:7618-30265 GCA_964469505.1 uncultured Lentisphaeria bacterium
ATTAATGAAAAACGAGGAGGGCAACTACCGGTAGGGCAATGGCTGCTAGGCGGCTTTCGCTGCATTTTCGGTACTCGCAAGCTCCGGCCGCGTAATACGGTAAATGGCCACCAGAAGTAGCGCCGCGCCTATCCATTGACTCCAGGTAAGCACCCGATCGAAAACCAACCAGTCCAGTGCCACCGCCGATATGGGCCAGAACATTTCCAAAATGGTAGAGCGACTGGCATCCACCCGTTTCAGTCCGAAGTAATAGATAGCCAAGGCAGTCGTTCCGGATGAAAATACTATGGCTAACAGATAGCCCAATTGCAACGGCGAAACCAGCGCCAATTGCTCGATTTTACCGGTTCCCAATAAATACAAACCAATTACAGTCGTTGTTAACCCCAGTCTCAAAGGGGTTACCACCCAGGTATCTAGGTTCTTAAGACTGTATTTACCCATCACGGTGGATGAACCCCAGGCAAAGGCGGCCCCAACCGCCAACAGGCCGGCCACAAGATTCTTCCCTCCCCCAACCAAAACTGGTAGTCCCTGGGGGAAAGTAATTAGATAACTACCTCCAAGGGCTACGACAGCCCATAAATAAAAATCGCGTCGTAAACGTTCTTTAAGCAGAATATGCGCTAGATATAAAGCAAACACCGGTTGGAGCTTTTGTAACAACACTACCACGGAGAAATCGATGAAATGCACATAGCTCAAGGCTTTGGTGTAAAACAGGGTCCCTAGTACTCCCCCAAACAAAGCCACCCAGAATAGGGCAATCCAGGTCTGAGGAGTTAACGCACGCCACTGGGAACGTCGACGATAAAGCATAGGTGCTAAAAACAAAAATCCCAGTGCGTGTTCACTGAAAACAACTACCAAGGAGGGCAAAGTGTATAGCTTTCTTCGAAGCAGAGCATCCAGGGACCAAAGAAAAGCAGCGCCAAGGATGGCCACCGACCCTAAAAGAACAGCCCTGTGCTCCTCTTTTTCGGGTGTGACAGGTGTATTTACTCCTTGAGCTTTATGACCTACATCTATGGATTTAGCCACTTCTTGCTCCCCCGATGATTCTCAATCTACTACTTTGAAAATCTCAACTCTTTTTCACTTTAGATAACTGATTTTTAGGGGGCGACTCGCCACTTGCCCCGGCAGCCGTAACCTCAGGAAATAGACGCCGCTCGCCAGTCCCTGCGGTTGCCAAGCGAGGACTTTCCCCATCGGGGCGGTAAGCTTAGCTACTAATCGTCCGGTGAGGTCATACAATTCCACCCAGCTGCCCGCTGGTGGTACTGCCGACAACTCAATGGTAAGCTGTGGGTTGAAGGGGTTTGGATAGGCTCGGGCTATGGCCACTGTTTTGGGCCGAAGAGGAATACTTGATTGCTCGATACCTGTAAGGGGTGATTGTAACCATTCCCAGGCCCGCTTCAGAAAATCGGCCTGAACGCTATCCACCGGCAGGGGAGATACACTGGCAAGTGCCTCTAGCCCAAATCCCAGAGTCATGGCTCTGTGGGTCAAGGTTTCCAAAGTAATCGCCGCCGGCAAATCATCAAAGTAGGGGTAATAAAGAAGGACCTCGCCACCGGCGGAGGGCAAGGCGTCAGGAGAAGTGGTATGATGTGCAGCATTCATGGAATTGATCACATAACGATCCTCTATGTTCATCAATTCATGCTCAGGGTCACCGAACACATACACCTGACCCCGGGCTGAAATCGGACGCTGCCACCCCAATTCTTCTCGGAAAAAGAGAGAATCTATCTCATAGCTCTCACCTAGATTCTCACCCGTCAGGAGCAACCGCCCTCCCCCCTCTACAAAGCTTCTTAACAAAGCCACCTCATCTGAATTCAATGGGGTGGTCGCGTCCCCGGTAAACCAAATCACCACTGGCTTGCTTAACATCCAGTCCAGAGGTGGAAGACCCGCACTGGCATTATCCCATAAAGCATACACCAGTGTATCTATGGTTAGAGCCTGCACGAACCAGGACCGAAAATCCCGATTGGGTGTAGTGGCCGTACTTCCATCATCGTCGACTAAGCCAACCCGGGGAGCTCCGATCATTAATGTATAGTTAAATAATACCGTATCGGTGGTTTCTTGAGCAATCAACCTGATTTCCAAAGGCACCAGGGCTGGTAAAGCGGTGGATGAGATATGGATTTCGAAGGGATTATCGGAGATTCTTTCTTGCAGGAAATCCAGGTCAGGAAACCCCACACTATCCTGGATTATTTGCACCTCTGCGGAGGCAGTGGATAGAAATCCGCGAACACCGCTGGCAGCTCCTCCGGTATTGCGAATTTCGACCCATAGTTCCCCTGATTCACCGGGTTCCAGTACCTGATCACCGCTGGCGTCTTCCACACTCACATCCACCACTGATAGATGGGGCCGAGTTTCATGTACTTCGATATCGGCCCACATCAGAGTATCGCTATCCGAGATATTCAAAACCGCAACCTGGGTGTTCTGTCCATTCCAGTCGATGGCGGCTGGCAGAGTTTCGAAATCAAAATTGCGGTTATTGGTAAGCCCCGGCCACGGATCACCAGCATCGGTATCAACTCCCGATTCATTATCCGCAGCCACCAATTGAACCATACGGTGTTCGTCGTTTGAGTTCGTATTTACCGTATTGTCGATATGCCAGATTAATATACCGGTACCAATCAAGTGATTGTCCGCAAGTAACCGTTGCCGGTTCTCGATTAAAAAATATTCCTGCCCCACATTAGCTCCGTGGCTGTAAAAGCCTACCCAATCATCCACCTGGCCTTGAGTCCATAGCTTAACGGCATAAGGATGGGTCTCAATTGCCGGGATAGCCAGCGAATCGATATTTTCTGCCGGCATATAGGGTGTAAGCCAACCAAGCATCTCCCGAGACCAGGCACATAGATGAGCCGGTTCGGCAGGAGTATTCCATGATCCCCCTCCCATTAACCCCCAATTACCAATACCGTCTGAGGAATAATCCGTATCGTACAAATCTGGGAGTCCTAAAACATGGCCGAATTCGTGGGCAAACACACCGATTTCAATAAGTCCGCCCCCGACAGATGACTCTGCTGGTTGTATGATGTAATCATTGATTTTGATAAACCCGCCCGAGGCAGAACTATCGTTGGTTACAAAAGGACTCCCCCACCAGCCAGCGTAACGCCAGCGATGTGACCAGATGTAAGGTCCGCCGCCTTCTCCTCCCGGTCCGGAGTGCACAAAAAAGACGGCATCCACAAATCCATCATCATCTCCGGAATTAGGAATGCCGTCGGGACCATCGTTGTCGTACTGGGCGAAATCAACGCTTTGATCCGCAATCACCAGTACATCGTGGAGGAAAGAGCCTGCCCCGCCGGGAGGCCCCACGAAACCATTATCATATGGTTCTGTCTGGCTGCCCTCATAATACGCTCCGGATCGTAGCAGGTTGAACCATCCATATACCTGTCCGCTCAAATGGAATTGCCCATACGACATATCGGCATAATCTTCAGCCATGGTTATCGTTGGCCAGGGACCGTCGAACAACTCTCGCTGGAGATTCTGGGGTACACTGGGAAGGGTATCTCCATCTTGGTATCGCCCCAGCAGCACGGGGAATGACATATAAACATCTTCACGCAAGCCTGTACGGGTGCGTTCTTGCCGCCAAGCGGCAATCCGCTGAAGAACACCTCCCTGACCGTAACTCACGGCTGTAATAGGCTGGTATTCTCTTACCTTAGCCGAGGGCCGTACTCCCGGCTTGGGAGGTGAAAAGGCGCTGGTTTCGACACTCAACAGTACCAGCAACACGATTGGACTTATTTTTTTAACTATCATATTTCGTTCCTTATTGCCAAGAGGTGGAAAATAACCCCCGTTGGGCGAAAAACATCGGGATACCTGCAATCCCGTTCAAATTGCCACAACTAGTTTGCGTATACCAGATATCAATAGCAATTGATGAATCTTATCACGATCCAGCCACACCCCTAAATATCCGGTAGAATGAATTATAGAGGTGTGATATGCAATTGGGAATCGCTTGTTAAACTCTGCGCTATGTTTTTAACAAGCCAACCCGCTCATTAAAGGCTTCAATGCGCTTATCCCATTCGCGAACCTGGTGATACTGGCTGGACCAATACTCCGGTTCGTACCACTGAGCATCTAATTCAGCAGTAGTTTTACCTTGCTGTTCTACCCAAGTGAAATATTTCAGATTATGCAACCGCCGTTTGTCGTAGTACGAAAGTTCCAAAACATGCTCCAGCGAGAGCTCCTGCAGAGCCATTACAAAGTCCAGCTCTGCCCTTTGAAGTGAATATGGCCCTTCTCTGGTTTGCATTTCCAACAAGCGGGAGTGATACATGGCTACCGAATCCGTTGCCACGGTGAAAACGAAATCCCGTTCGGTCAGTTCGTAGTAACGGGCCAGTTTTATGGCTCCAATCAGATTGGCTAACCCTGAAATCCCGAAAAGGTCCAGCCGTCCAATTAGCTCCTCGGGCAACTTCAGGTTGCGAAGGAATTCTTTGCCTTCTGGTTCGTTGAACAGCCGTAATAATCGCAGTGGCAGGCGGTCATCAATACCAATCACCATATCCAGGTTCTTTACATTCATAATCCAGGGAACATGTTTATCGCCGATCCCTTCAATTCGGTGGGCCCCGTAACCGTTATACAACAACGTCGGAACCTGGGCCGCTTCACCAGCGGCAATCTTCACGCCAGGGAAAACCTCTCTCAAGTAATCACCCGAACCAAGGGTACCCGCCGATCCTTGGGTCAAAAACAAACCCGCAAACCGCTCTCTGGGGTGTTTTAATTGCTGAAATACCTCCTCCATTGCCGGGCCGGTAACAGCATAGTGCCAGCGGGAGTTACCCATTTCTTCGAACTGATTCAACACCACAATTTCATCCCCCCGCTGAGCTTTCAATTCCTTTACCTTGTCATAAATCTCTTTTACGTTGGCTTCTCCACCAGGGGTTCGAATAACTTCCGCTCCGATGGATTCCAACCATTCAAACCGCTCCCGAGACATCTCCTCGGGTAGAACGGCAATAGCGCCGCATCCCAGAAGGGCAGAATTGAACGCTCCTCCACGGCAATAATTACCGGTCGAGGGCCACAGGGCTTTTTGGTGACTGGGATCGAAGCGGCCGGTAATTAGCCGTTCCACAAGTGGCCCAAAGGTAGCCCCTACTTTATGAGCTCCAGTAGGAAAGAATTTTCCCGTGAGTACCACGATACGCGCCGGCACACCGCTCAGTTCAGAGGGGATTTCCAGGTAATTTACGCTCCCAAAAAGCCCTCCCTGATCCCGGGGCTCATTTTTCCAGGTTATACGGAACAAATTACGGGGGTGAATATCCCAAAGTCCGATAGATTTAAGTTCCTCTTTAATCTTAGCCGGAACTTCCTCCGGATGCGCCATCTGGCGATACGTAGGTATGATTATACTCCGCTGGCGACAGAGCTCAACAGTGCGGGCCAGTACCTGCTCTTGCTGTGGAGTTAAATTATCAGCCATATAATCCTTCCCTTTACTTTGGTGGGGTACAGCCTACAACAATCAATCATCGCAGCCCCTCAGGTTCAAGCTTGCAGTAACTTTTTCAGCACGTGAACGGGTTCTTCTTTTTGCCCTAGCAAAATCATGGCAGCGATAACAAACGGTTTAAAACTGGCTTGCAGATAGGTTTCTTTCCGATAGCGGTCGAAGATTTCTTCTGACACCTCTCCCTGTTCACAGTTAACGCCGCTGATATCGGCCGGCAGACAGTGCATATACAACGCTTGGCCGTCTTTAGTTAGGTCCATCATCCGGCGGTTGCATTCCCAGCGCAGGTGCCGGCGATTCTCGGCCAGGGCTTGTTGTTCCAGTTCCTCCAATCCCCGGCGATCTTTTTTGTGCAGCAGTTCTGTGCGCTGCTGCATTATATGGTAAGGGGCCCAGGATTTAGGATAAACGATATCAGCCTGGTCAAAAGCGGCCTCCATTTCATGGTAGATCCGGAAAGAACCGCCGCTCTCCACCGCCTGTCGTTCCGCCCGGGCCACCGTCTCCGGTTCCAGCTCATAACCTTCAGGATAAGCTAGGGCCACCTCCATTCCGAACCGTGTCAAGAGCCCGATCAAACCTTGCGGCACAGAGAGCGGCTTACCGTAACTGGGAGAGTAAGCCCAGGTGACCGCAACCTTCATTCCTTTGAGCTGTTCCACCCCGCCAAAATGGTGGAGTAACATAGCCAAGTCGGCCATGGTCTGCGTGGGGTGGTCCAAGTCGCTTTGGAGATTGATTACGCTGGGACGGTGAAGTAGCACGCCTTCCCCATACGCTTCTTCTACAGCTTGAGCCACTTGGGAGATGTATTTATGACCTTCTCCCAGATAGATATCATCCCGAATACCTATAGCCCGGGCCAGAAAGGAAATCATTACGGCTGTTTCCCTGACTGTCTCGCCGTGGGTCACCTGAGTCTTCTCTTCGTCCAGATCCACAACCTCAAGGCCTAGCAGGCTGGCGGCTGAAGCGAAGCTGAAACGCGTCCGGGTGGATTTATCCCTGAAGTTAGAAACTGCGATTCCCCCCGGGAAAATTCCGGCCGGTTTTTCGGTAGCATATAATTGGCGGAGGATTTGAGCGGCAGCCAGTAAGGCTTCCAGCTCCTCTGTAGACTTATCCCAGGTTGCCAGAAAATCCTTGCCGAAATCCCTTTTGGAGAGTGATTCAATTTTAATCAGCAATGATTCTAAGCTATCTCGTTTGTTCATTCTGGGCTCTCCTCGCATACTTCACCTTATCAATAAGTATCAAACCACAGCCCCGCATGTGCGGCTAAAATAGTTAAGACTGGTACTTTTACCAGATAACTGAGCAGCAGTCAAGGGTGCATCCTATAAACTTTACCAGGTCTCTCACCCATCTCCCTCAGACAAAGTGGCCCCCGGACATCAGATGTCCTTTACCTCAGCAAAACCTTTTATAATAAGGATACTTAATTACAGGATGATAGGAACCAGAACGTGGTGGAAGAATTTATTCTTCACAATTCAAGCGTGATTCGACTTCAAAGCCCTCACTTTCAATGGCTTTGACGATTTCGTCTCCTTCATCGGCGCACTGAATACGTATAACCACGCGTCGCATACCCGGTTGTGGATGATGAGATGCTACGATGCTTTGAATATTAACCTTGTAACGATTAATAATTTTTGCCAGCCTGAAGATTTGGCCGGGTACATCTGCCACATCGATGGTAAGTCTGATCCCCCGATCACCCACTCCCATAACATCCAGGAAAACATCCACAATATCAGTAAGGGTAATAATACCAACCAGCCGCCCATCCTCTTCAACTACAGGTAAACCTCCAAATTTGTGGTTCCGCATGATCAACGCCGCTTCTTCGAGGGTCATGTCCGGACTGGCAGTAACGACCTCGGGGGTCATAATGTCCCGAACCTTGATTTTTTCCAGCAGGTAATTCAATTCATATACTGAAAGTGAGCTGGCGGGAGAAGCAGAAGCCCGCCTTACGTCCGATTCGGTAATAAATCCCACCACTTTACCCTCTCTGACAACTGGCACGTGACGAATTTTATGTCTTTTCATGAGCTGAATGACATCTTCGAAAGTGCTGTCCTCTTGGACGGTCAAAACTTTGGTTTGCATGTAATTCTTTACTAGCATGTTTTACTCCCATTTTCGCAGGTCCAGAACTTTATGTTCAGGACCCTCTAAATTCTCCACCCACTCCACGACCCCCCGGACTTTTACGACTTCCTGCAGCGCTTCTTCCAATTCCTTCGCAAATTTGTAGGTCGCCAACTCCTGCTCCGCAGGCACTAATCGATACGTAAGATGGTCTTCCTGCTGGGCTGTTCTCGTGATCACAAGTTGGAAATCCACGATTCCGGAAAATTGTTCCAGAGTTTCTTTGACCTGTCGCGGGTGCACGAACATCCCTTTCACTTTGACTCCCTCCCCGATGCGCCCTTGAAAACCATCCAACCGGGGAGCTGGATCACCACAGGGACATGGTTCCGAGATCCAGCGGGAAAGGTCACCAGTTCCGAAACGTATCAACGGATAGTGGGGATTAAAATGAGTAACCACAATTTCCCCCGTCCTTCCCGTGGGCAGGGACTTGCCAGTTACCGGATCACAGATTGAAACCAGAAATTCCGGGTTTACATGCCACCCATTTTGCTGGGAACACTCGTAACCCACGCATCCCAGATCAGCGGTGGCATAAACCTGGAAAACCTGTACCTTGTATTTTTCCAGAAAGAGATTTCGCAAAGATGGTGGTAGCGGTTCTCCAGTAACTAGAGCCACCCGGTAATAGAGCTTTTTCTTCTCTTGTTGCCCTTTTTCCAACAGTTTCAAAAGAAAAGAGGGAGTACCCACATAGCCGCTGATTCGCAAACGGCTGGCGGCTTCCACCTGCAGTTCGGTATTCCCAACCCCCGCCGGAAAAACAGTGCACCCCACTGCCCGTAAACCGGCATCCAACATGAAACCTCCGGGCGATAAGTGGTAGGAAAAGGTGTTTTGTACAATATCACCGGGTTTGAATCCAGCAATCCTTAAAGCCCGCGCAAAATGCCAGTAATCTTCAACCGGCCCTTGAGGATCAACTATCGGTCCCGGGGATAAAAATAGGCGAGCCAACGATTTGCACCGTTCATCATCCAACCACCCTCCCAGGGGGGGAGTTTCCTGCTGAAGCGCAATCAGATTATCCTTATGTGTCACTGGAATTTGCTCCAAATCCGCTGGAGCGCGCAGACTTGCGGGATAAATGTTCTCCTGGTCTAACAAACGTCGGAAATATGGTGCTCGCTCATAAGCATATGCCACTAGTTGGCTTACTTGCCCCTGAAAGGGCACCTGGGGCGAATTGGATTCAGACTTCACATCAATCCCCCCTGCTGAGATCAGAGCCAGCGCTTGCGACGTTTGTAGTGCTTAACATCCCGGAAACTTTTGCGCTCGCCTTCCTTGGAATATCCTAAATAAAACTCCCGAACGTCAGGGTTGTCTTTCATTTCTTCGCTCGGCCCATCCAGTCTTACCCGTCCATTTTCCATGATGTACACATACTCAGCAATGGCCAGGGCGGCCCGGGCATTTTGTTCCACTAGTAAAATGCTAACCCCCTCTTCGCGATTGATTTTCCGGATGATATCAAATATTTCCCGGACCAGTAGCGGTGCCAGTCCAAGGGAAGGCTCATCCAATAGCATAAGTCTGGGCTTCGCCATTAGAGCCCGACCTATGGCCAGCATCTGTTGTTCGCCTCCGGAAGTATATCCAGCAACTCGATGACGCAAGTCTTTAAGTCGTGGAAAATAATGATAAACCAGATCCAAATCCCGTTGCAGATTATGACGATCCTTACGGGTGATGAAACCGGCCCTTAAATTCTCCTCAACCGTTAGATGCTCGAACACCCGACGCCCTTCCAGTACCTGGAAAATACCTCGGCGGACTATTTCTTCCGCACTCAGTTGATCGATTCGAGTCCCCAGGAAGGTAATATTGCCATCCGTAACTTTACCATTCTCCGATTTCAATAACCCGGATATTGCTTTAAGAGTGGTGGTCTTCCCGGCGCCGTTGGCGCCCAGAAGGGCTATTATCCTGCCCTCCGGGACCTGAATAGACATCCCCTTCAACACAAGTATCACATTATTGTATGTTACTTCCACATTATTGAGCATCAGCACAGCCAGAACTCCTTAACGACTACCACCACTTGTGGATATTGTCTGGCCGGGGAAAATCTGGTATTTCCCCGGCCATGTCGTTCACGCTTTTTCTAATTTCGATGACAAGCTACTTACTGGCCCGCTCAGCTTCAGGTACCGGAGGCGTGGAGATCCAATCGGTCAGACTGGTCAGCTTACCATCTTTGATAGTTACGATTTTCACCTTCTTGGCGCCACGGTGATCACGGGTGGAATAACTTACAGGAGTAACCAGCCCCTGTAAATCAAAATTATGCATATTCTCGAGAGCCTCTTTGATCATGGCTCCGGTGACCCGGTCGGGGTCACCACCGGCTTTTTTAAGCGCTATGCGGATGGCTTCAGCCATAATGGCGGCATTGGTCCACCCAGTCACATAAGGCGGTTCCCGGTAAGTGATTTTCGGGTGCTTTTCAGCATTGACCGTCTTGAGTTGTTTTATCCCAGGATTGTTATCGCTCCAGATGGCAAAGGGCATGATTCCGAGATAACCATCGGCGGCTTCCCCGGCCAATTCAGCCAGTTTCTGCCCCGTACCCCAGAAATTGCCGATAAATATTGTGGGCAACTCAAGCTTTTTAGCATCTTTTAGGACTGTTGCTGTAGCCATAAAGGTTTCCTGAATGAAAGCATAATCCGCCTTTTTCTGCTTGATGCGCAGCAATTGAGAAGTAGCATCCAGGGCCCGTAAAGAAACGACCTCCTCATCCACAATATCGATCCCATTTTCCTTGGCATATTGGCGAGCCGGAGCCAGAGGCGCCCTGCCATAGCCCGAGTCGTTGTAAATCAGTGCCACCCGAGGGGGCCGTTTTTCAGCCCAATGCTCTTTGATGTACTTCAGCGCCGCTCGGACATGGTCGGCATAAGTAGTGACCGGCAGGAAGTTCCAATTCCCCGGCAACCAGACTAGATTCTGTGAAAAAGAAGCTGAAATGTAGGGGATCTGATCTTTGATGATCTTTTGCCGGAGAGCTTCACTATCACCGGTTCCCCAACCGACAATGGCTTTCACCTTATCCTGCTTTACAAATTTCTTATATGCGGCAATGGCCTGGGGAATCTTGTATTGGTAATCGGTCCATTTGAGATCGATTTGCACCCCATCCAGTCCACCGTGGCTGTTTTTCCAGGATACGAAATCGCGCACCCCATCGGCATAATGCCAGCCCACATCGCCAGTTGGTCCGGTAATGTCAAAAAGCGCCCCAACTTTGATGGATTTCTTAGGCGCGCCCACAAGCATCACCGCACTGGTGAGTAACAAAGCACCCGCCAAACAAATTACAGGTAGCTTACGCATAACTGCTCCTCCTTTTATGACCTTTACTAACATAAGGTCTTCCGCCTTTAAGCCTGGAGCACCGGGTTTAGTGGGCGAAAGGCCATAGCTTCCAATAGGCGCGGATCATCTGCCAACGGTGGTACAAACCATCGGGTTCATAGATTAAGAACAAAATAACCGCCAGTCCGAAAATGATCTCGCGAAGAGCCCCCAAACTATCACCAATATTGGGGTAGATACCGCTTAATGCGCCGGCCACCACGCGTAATAACTCGGGCAACAAAGTGATGAAAACAGCTCCGAAAATGGACCCCAAAATACTACCTAGCCCGCCGATTATAATCATGGCTAGATAATTAACCGAAACGGCTATGGTGAAATGCTCGGGGGTAATAATCGTAATGTAATGAGCCCAAAGACTACCCGTAATACCGGCAAAAAAAGAACTGATAAAGAAAGCCAGCAGTTTATAACCGAACACATTTACTCCCAGCACCTCAGCAGCAATGTCATTATCCCGAACTGCTATGAAAGCTCGACCGATTTTAGTGCGCTGTAGGTTTCGCGCGAAGAGCAATCCCAAAATCAGGAAAAAATAGATTATGTAGAAATATGAGCGATCAGTGTCGAATTCGAACCCTCCAACGGCCGGAGAAGGCACCAAAATGCCGGAAGTGCCGTTTGTTAAGCTTCGCCAATGGATGATAACGAATTCTATGATTACCTGAGCAGCCAGGGTAGCAATTGCCAGGTATAAGCCTTTTATTCGCAGTGAAGGAATTCCGAAAAACAACCCCACCAACCCGGCAACTAAACCCGCCGCGGGCAAGGCAAGCCAGAAGCTGAATCCTAGCTTAGTTACCAGCAGAGCCGAAGTATAAGCCCCCACTCCAATAAAAGCCCCTTGCCCCAGGGATATCTGACCAGCCATTCCGGTCAAAATATTTAAACCTACCGCTCCCATAATGGCGATGCCTGTCAGATTGGCTAAAGACAATAGATAGTCATTCAAGTATAGCGGGGCAGTAAACAATACGGCGAGGAATATGACCATGGAAATTCGTAAGGTAGGAGTCCGGAAAATTTGCCGGTCCTGCTCGTAAGAGACGTTAAAAATACCGCTGGGCAACGTACTCATAACTTTATACCCGCTCGATACGTTCTAAACCAAATAGGCCGTAAGGCTTAATCATCAGAATCAATACCAGGATCACAAAAGGAAATATTTCTTTGGTGCCGCCTCCTACGTACGGATCCAAGTAACCACCGGCCAGATTCTCCAGAATCCCAATCGTCAGGCCTCCGATGATGGCTCCTGGAATAGAATCAAGACCACCTAGAATGACCACCGGGAATACTTTAAGCCCCATGGCACTGACACTGATATTCACTCCGTTGATATTACCGATCACGATGCCGCCCACTCCGGCTACCAGGGCGGCAATGGCCCAGGCCATACCATAAATTTTCTTGATGCTGATGCCCATTGACAGGGCCGCATCTTCATCATCGGCCGCGGCCCGCATGGCAATCCCCTGGCTGGTATATTTGAAGAAGAGTGAGAAAATCACCAGAAAGAGAGCAGCGAAAACAAAGCTCCAGACATAGATTTCAGATACCACAATTCCGCCCCCAAGTTCCAGGGGTTTCTGCGAGAAAAAGGGAGGAAAGACCCGGGTTTCAGTGCCCCATATGAGCTCGATTACACCACGCAACAAACTGGATAATCCGATGGTGAGCATAATGATCGATAAAACGGGCTCACCGATCATGGGGCGTAAAAACAAACGCTCTATCACTAAACCCACCAGTACCGCAATGATCATGGTAAGCAAAAAAGCCAGCAAGAAAGGCACTTTGTATGTAGTAGTCAGAGAAAGACATACAAAAGCTCCAATGAGCACTAACTCGCCCTGCGCAAAATTGATCACCCGGCTTGATTTGTATATCAACACAAACCCGAGAGCCACCAAGGCATACATGCTTCCCACCACGATGCCTGTAATCACCAATTGCAGAAAAAAAATCATGAGTGCTCCTCTTCCAAAACCGCCAGCTTTAAATTGGTCTTAATGTGAGCTTCCCGCCCATCCTGGTAATGCACCCGGGCTTCTACCTCACATGTCGTGCGATCACTGTATAAGGCTTCCACCAGGATCTTATAGCGTTCTTCGATAAAGCCCCGGCGGACTTTCTTCGTGCGGGTCAGTTCTTCATCGTCGGCGTCCAGCTCTTTATGAAGGATGACGAACTTGCGGATTTTGGCCCGCTCCGGCAAGTCCCGGTTGACTCGTTTCACATCTTTATAAATGAGTCGGTACACTTCTTCTTTCTGGGATAAATCCACGTAGGTGGTATAAGGGATGTGATTGGTTTCGGCCCATTTACCCACATTGGCCATATCGATATTGATGAATGCCGTGACATATTCCCGCCGTTTGCCGAAGGCAACAGCTTCTTTAATGAAAGGACTGAACTTCAGTTTATTCTCGATGTATTGCGGCGAGAAACGGCTGCCGTCGGAGAGCTGCATTATGTCTTTCAAGCGGTCGAATATGATCAGATGCCCGTCCTCGTCGATTTCTCCGGCATCCCCGGAATGTAACCAGCCGTCTGCAAGAGCTTCGCGGGTAGCCTCGGGATCGCGATAATAACCAACAAACACGCTTGGACTGCGGGAAAGAATCTCACCGTTGGGGGCAATCCGCACTTCGGTCTCAGGAATGGGTTTACCTACAGTATGAAACTTGATGTCCCCATCCCGATGGACCACTGAAATCCCCGCAATCTCAGTTTGCCCATAAATCTGTTTTAAATTCACCCCTAGAGCATGATAGAACCGAAATACGTCAGGACCTAAAGCTGCTCCGCCAGTATATGCGTATCTAATCCGTGACAGACCCAACCGGTCACGTAAAGCCCGCAGGCATAATATGTCGGCCAGCTTTCCCAGAAGGCGCCACTTGATAGGGATTTCCTTACGTGCAAACTGTAGATCGGCATTGTGGCGCCCGATTTTCATAGCCCAGTGATACACTGACCGTTTCAATCGAGTAGTATCCGCGATCTTCACCTGGACGTCAGATACAATGCTCTCCCATACTCGCGGCGGAGAAAACATAACCTGCGGGGCAATCTCTCTGATGTTCTGGCGCACCGTTTCCGGTTCTTCGGGAAAATTCACGGTAAAGCCGATGGTCAAAGCTGCCGATAAGGACATCATCTGTTCTCCGGCCCAAGCCAGGGGTAAAAAGGAGACAAAGTCCATTCGTTCGTGTAATACATCCGTCTTGACAAATAGATTTTCCGCCATCTTAATGAGATTACGATGGGTAAGCATTACCAGTTTGGGCTTGCCAGTAGTACCTGAAGTGGTCAGAAAAAGAGCAATATCAGCCCCGCTACCCTGCTGAACAGCCTCAGTGAATGCTTGTGGGTGCTCTTGAGCATATTCACGGCCCAGCTTTTCCACTTCCTGAAAGGAGATTAATAGGGGATCATCATAATACCGCATTCCCTTGTGATCCCAATAGATAACCTTGCGGACTTTGGGAAGCTGATCCTTTATTTCCAGCACCTTGTCAACCTGCTCCTGGTCCTCGGCCACAATCATTACAGAGTCGGAATAATCGACCACATACTGCACTTCCGGAGGTGTGGAATCCTGATATACTCCCACGACAATAGCCCCTAAGGCTTGAATTGCCAACTCAGCGTACAACCATTCCGGTTCGTTGTCCCCCAGGATGGCTACTTTTTCTTCCTGGGCCAGTCCTAGTGCTTTCAACCCCAGGGCAAAGTGTTCGACGTGGGTCAAATATTCCTGCCAGCTTACCGGATTCCAGATACCATAATCCTTTTCTCGTAAAGCAATCCGGTGGGGACTGATCTGGGTGGCTCGCTGAACCAGCAGTTTTGGAAGGGTATCGGCTGTCATAACATCCCGGTTCGTTCCTCGCCCAGGTAAGCTCTAATAACCTCCGGGTGATGACGAATTTCCTGGGGGGATCCTACCGCTATCGGTTTACCGAAATCCAGCACGAAAACCCGATCGGAGATATCCATTACTACCCCCATATCATGCTCGATGAGCACGATGGTCATACCCCACTCCTCGTTGATATCCAGAATAAAGCGCGCAATATCTTCCCGCTCTTCTTGATTCATTCCCGCCATTGGTTCGTCCATCAACAACAAATTGGGTCGTAAGGCTAAGGCTCTTCCTAGCTCAACCCTTTTCTGCAAACCATATGAAAGACTACCCACCACCTCATGGCGGATATGTTCTATCTCCAAGAAATCAATAATGTCCTCGATGTATCGGCGCTGCTTGATCTCTTCCCGACAAGCCGGACCGAAATAAATTCCATCCAAAATGGTATTGGACCGGATATGGAGATGGGCACCTAATAGCAAATTATCCAGAGTGCTCATCCCTTTGAATAATTCAATGTTTTGAAAGGTGCGGCCTATTCCCAGGGCAGCCCGTTTATAAGGGGCTAAATCTGTAATATCACGGCCTTTAAATAATATCCTGCCTTTTTGAGGATGATAAAGACCGCTGATGGAGTTTAGTAGGCTTGTTTTGCCGGCCCCATTGGGACCTATGATGGCAAATATCTCGTTTTCCTCAACAGTCAGGGAAACATCTAATAGGGCGCCAACTCCCCCAAAATGCAAGAATAGTTCTTCAACCTGGAGCAAAGCCATCGTTTTTGCTGGGGCAACCTTCTAAAGCATACGTACTTCTGCTTATGAAATAGAAATATTCGGTAGTGGAAGATCTAGTGCAGAAGAAATGGCAAGTTGCGCCAATAATAAAATCGCCAAATTGTCCTCCCCCTTGGATTCCAAGCCAAATCCACCTTGATTCTTTTTAAACAAATTAATAACTCTTGCCAAATGCCCAAAAAGGTTTTTTGCCTTTTCTCCGGCGCCTGCCTTAAATGCAGCTGGACATTGGGTTTTACTATTTTCCATCCTAACCAATTTCATTAAGTTCATTAGCAAGCGGGAACAAAGATGGAGTACTGATAGAACGAGAGGAGAGTCCAATGGATGTTCTGGTCCTCATGATTCTTTCCTTTTTCGGCTATATCTTAATGTATCGCTTATATGGCAAAGCCATCGGGGGCCGCATTTTTGACCTTTCACCTAAAAACCCGGTGCCCTCCAAAGAACTGGAGGACGGAGTAGATTATGTGCCTACTCGCCGGGAAATCATCTTCGGCCATCATTTTACTTCCATTGCGGGAACCGGCCCTATTGTAGGTCCGGCAATCGCCATTATCTGGGGCTGGCTGCCGGCCATGTTATGGGTCTTTATAGGCAGTATCATTATGGGAGCGGTCCATGATTTCGGAGCCCTGATTATCTCCATGCGCAATCAGGGTAAGTCCATTTCCGAATACACTGCCAAATACATCAACAACCGCACCAAGATATTCTTTTTCATAATCGTGTTTCTGGAACTCCTCATCGTCATAGCCATTTTTGGGCTGGTCATAGCCGTAATATTTGACATGTTTCCCAGCGCCGTAGCACCGGTTTGGCTCCAGATCCCCATTGCCGTCACACTGGGATATTTGATTTACCGTAAGGGCAAAAACGTGACCATCTGGTCAATATATGCCGTAATCGCCCTTTATTTAACAATGATCCTTGGAGTTTATTTTCCCCTCAAAATGCCCACCGTAGCGGGTTTACCACCAACCGGGACGTGGACTATCATCTTATTGGTTTACGCTTTTATCGCCTCGGTTCTGCCTGTCATCACCTTATTGCAACCACGAGATTATATAAACGCCCACCAGCTGTTGGTGGCGATGCTGCTGCTGGTGCTGGGCGCTGTCGGAGCGGCCTTATTCAAAGGAATGCACTTTGTGGCTCCAGTTACTCAAGCTACTCCCGCAGCGGCTCCACCTCTGTGGCCTTTCCTATTCATCACTATCGCCTGCGGCGCGATTTCCGGATTCCACGCCTTGGTTTCCTCAGGCACTTCCTCCAAACAAGTCGAAAGCGAACCGGATGCTTTGTTTGTGGGTTACGGCGCGATGCTGATGGAAGCGGCCCTCGCCACCTTAGTAATTATTGCGGTGGCGGCGGGGATTGGTTTGGGGTATAAAACCGCTAGTGGAAATTTGCTTTTCGGGAGTGAAGCCTGGCATACCCATTATGCCTCCTGGACTGCCGCGAAGGGTTTAGGTTCAAAAATCAGCGCTTTTGTAGAAGGCGCGGCTAACATGATGGCGGTGATCGGAATTCCCCGTGCTTTTGCCGTCGTCCTGATGGGGGTATTCGTAGCTTCTTTCGCGGGAACCACTCTGGATACCGCTACCCGCATTCAGCGGTATATCATCACAGAACTTTTCACTGGTCTTAAAATTGACATTTTCCAGAATAAATACATGGCCACGAGTCTGGCTGTACTTAGCGCTGGCTTGCTGGCCTTCTCCACTGGAGCTGGCGGTAAAGGAGCCCTGGCGTTGTGGCCCCTGTTCGGGGCGGTAAATCAAACTCTGGCGGCCCTAGGATTGATCGTAATCACCCTTTACTTGCGAGCCAAAGGCGGCTGGAAATGGTTATGGTCCGGTGCGCCGGCGGTGTTCATGATCGTGATGACTCTGTGGGCCGTTGCTTACAATCAGGTGCGTTTTGTTCATAATCAGAACTTTCTATTACAAGTGATCAATGCTCTGATACTTCTGCTGGCCGTTTGGATTGTGGTGGAAGGCGTGCGCAGCTTTATCAAGATTCGTCCTACCGGGGCTGAGGAAAAGCCTGTAAGTGTTTTGGATAGCTGAAAAGTGAGAGTACCTGTTTTCATCCTTCGCCTATTTCACCGTCTTCGCAAGGCCTGGCGTCTGTTCGATGCCATAAATCGGCACCGGGCCACTGACATGCTGAGCTGGGAAACCGCCGAATTGGAAAACCTCTTCGGTCTACTAGTGTTGGGCGCTCTGGTGGGTTTGCCAACCGCCCCGCTTCCCCTAAGCCTAGAGCTCTTACCGGCCATGGAAGCCGAAGTGCAAACCATGTTAGAGCGTACCGGGGGATGGGGTGAACCCATAGCCGCCCTCTACTCTCTTCTGGGGGTGGAATAACTGTCAGTGGGCTCCTCACCGGACTTCCCAAACCTGTATTTTTTTCTCGGTAAAGGAGGTGTCGGTAAAACCACCCTGGCTTCCCTGACTGCGCTGGCCTTGGCCCGCCAGGGGCCGGGACTTTTGGTATCCCTCGATCCCGCTCACAACCTTGGCGACGTTTGGGAGCATGATTTTTCCAGGACTCCCCGCCAGATAGTCTCAAACTTATGGATCGCAGAAGCTGATTTAGCCTACTGGATCGAGAAATCCCTCCGGCAAACTGAAAAACGTCTGCAGCAGAGTTACGCCCACACCACGACCCTGAACCTCGAGAAACACTTCGGGGTGTTGCGTCACTCTCCCGGTCTGGAAGAATACGGTCTATTACTGGCCTTCTCCGATTACCTGGAAAAACACAAATCCCTTCGGTGGCTGGTGATCGACCTACCTCCTACGGCTTTAGCTACCCGCTTTTTCTCCCTACCCCAATCTTCCTTAATCTGGCTATCAAAATTGCAAAAGCTGCGGCAAGAAATCCTCCAACGCAAACAGATCCTGACGCGCATTCAGTTAGGACACCACAGCTGGGAAACAGACAAAGTCTCCAAAATTCTCAAGGAACAACAAGATTTCAATGAACATCTGCTGCAGGCTTTCACCAACGCCGCCAGCCACCGTTTCATCGTTACCAACCCGGACCATCTTTCTCAGGCGGAAAGTTTGCGATTGACAGCCACCCTCGCGCGACTACGTCTTACTCCCGTATGGGTTATCCTGAACAAGGCTCCACAGGAGGCTTCTGTGCAAATTCAGGAAAAACTAAAACCATTGATCGGCGCCTGGATTCCCCTTGCGGAGGGGGAACTGCGTGGGCTGCCGCAACTACATAACTTTCTCTCTCAGACTCCCCAGCTAGAGGCTTTGCTTGAAAAGAGCACCAATGTTTCGCAGAATGGTCACCATTGAAAACCAGTCGGGTTGTCCGGCTTGACTATTGCAATTTTGAATAATACCTAACCCCTACTAAACGGGGGATAACAAAGGGGGAATTCTAGTAATGTCCGAATCTTTTCCCCAATCATCGGCAGGTCTTTACCGCTGGCTTCACCTAATGCGTAATCGTCATCGTAACGGTTTGATAGGGGGCCTTGTCCTGTTCCTATTGATTCTTGTCGGAACTGACCTGAGCCCCGGGCATCCAGAGGTAACCCGCGCCGCAGCGGTGGCAACTTTAATGGCTATCTGGTGGCTTACGGAAGCCATACCCATCGCGGCTACGGCTTTGGTTCCGGTAGCTCTTTTCCCGCTGCTGGGGATAATGAAAGGCAAGGCTGTAGCTGGAGCTTACTTCAACCATATAATCTTTCTATTCATCGGTGGCTTCATCATGGCGTTGGCCATGGAACGCTGGGAACTACATCGGCGTATTTCACTGAAAATCCTACTCTGGATCGGTACTACCCCCCGACGGTTGTTACTAGGCTTCATGTTGGCCACTGCTTTCTTATCAATGTGGATCAGCAACACCGCCACTACCATGATGATGACCCCCATTGCCATGGCGGTGTTATTAAAATTCAAAGAGAACCATAATCTGGAATTGGCAGATTTCGGCCCCTGGTTACTGATAGGCATTGCCTACTCGGCCTCCATTGGTGGTATGGCAACTCTGATCGGTACTCCACCGAATATGGCCTTCATAAAGATTTACCAGACCCTATTCCCCCAGGCAACAGAGATAAGTTTCGCTCAGTGGTTGGGTTTTGGAGGACCATACAGTTTACTTTTCCTCCTCATCGCCTGGTTATATCTGGGACGACGTTTACCCTCGGCCATGCAAAGGGCTCAAGCCGACCCCTCCTATTTCCAAGCAGAATATCGCAAACTGGGGCCCATGAGTTTTGAACAAAAAACGGTGGGCCTCCTCTTCGCTGCGTTGGCTATCGCCTGGATGACGCGCAAACCCATCGCAACGCCTTGGTTCACGGTACCTTCCTGGTCATCACTGCTACCCAACCCCAAACTGGTGGATGATGGAACCGTCGCCATCATCTTCTCCTTGCTGTTGTTCCTAATCCCTAGTCGCCAGAAACCGGGAGAGGCCCTGATGAACTGGAAAACTGCTTCGAGGCTTAATTGGGGAATCGTCATACTTTTCGGGGGCGGCTTTGCCTTAGCGGCGGGTTTTAAAGAATCGGGGCTTTCCACCTGGATCGCTCAGCAACTCCATGCCCTGGCTGGCGTCCCCAATTGGTTTATCGTATTGGTGATTGCAACTTTACTTACTTTTCTGACGGAACTTACTTCCAACACCGCCACCACCCAAATAGTGCTGCCGATACTGGGCTCATTGGCATTGGCGCTGTCGGTTAATCCCTTGCTGCTTATGATCCCGGCTACGCTCTCGGCTTCCTGCGCTTTTATGCTACCGGTGGCTACCCCGCCCAATGCCATCATCTTCGGCACAGGTGAAGTCAGGATGAGCCAAATGATCCGGATCGGCATTGTCATGAACCTGATCGGAATCATTCTGGTCACTCTGGTAGTCATGTTGTACGGAAGGATAGTTTTTAACTTCTGATTCTCCTAAAATGGAAATGTTATTGGACAATGAATCTTGGGCCGGTGAAATTAGGCCGCATTGCTAGTATTCGTTTTAAAGCAAACCAAGAGTACCTTAAAGGCATACAAAGCCATTAGTCACGTACCATTCATGACTTTGACTTTGAGCCTTACCATAAGTAGAAAGGAGCATCGGCTTTGCCCATAGCACATGGAAAATTTACCCTCAACCAGGCCTACGAATATTTTGGAGTGGGTCCTGAAGAACTGCTAAAGGTGCTGTCGGCGGCTCTAAGTCGGGGTGGCGATTATTGTGATTTGTTTTTTGAGCATCACCACAGCACCATGATTCGCCTGCAGGACAATAAGGTGGACACGGCCGTCACCAACGTTCGCCGAGGGCTGGGTGTCCGGGTAGTGAAAGGTGATCAGACCGGCTATTCCTTCACTGAAGATTTATCCCCCACCAGCATGCAAGGAGCTGCCAGGATTGCTGCCGGGATCGCTTCCGCGGGAAAGACTGCTCCGCCCCAGGCTTTCCAACCTCGGACCCTGGCCAACCATTATCCCGTAGAGTACGGGTGGGCAAACGTCTCTTTGGAGCAGTTGGTAAAAATTCTGGAGCAATTAAACGCTGAGACTTATGCCCGGGATCAGCGCATCATCAAGGCCAGTGCTTATCTGGCAGCCGGTGAGCGGTATATTATGATCGTAGATTCTCGGGGTCAGATAAGCGTCGATTACCAGCCACTAGTGCGCATCTATCTATCCTGCACTGCGGAAGAGAATGGTCGCCGGGAGACCAACGGCTACGATTATTCCGCCCGGGATGATCTGCGCTTTCTCTCTGCCGAAAGATTGCAGAAGCTGCCCGAGGAGGCCGTGCAGCGCACTGTGAAACTGTTTGAGGCCGGACCGGCGCCAGCGGGGGAATTTCCGGTAGTACTTAAAACCGGTAGCGCCGGTATCCTGCTCCACGAAGCCATCGGCCACGGCATGGAAGCTGATTTCAACCGGCTGGGATTAAGCATCTATGCCGACAAAATGAATCAGCGCGTGGCCGAGCCCTTCGTTACCATTGTGGATAACGGTACCAATCCCCATGTAAGGGGCTCGATTAACGTTGATGATGAAGGGAACCTCTCTGAGGAAACGGTATTGGTGGAAAACGGTATCCTACGTAGCTACATGCACGATCTGATCTCTGCCAAGCATTATGGAGTAGAACCCACTGGCAACGGTCGCCGGGAATCGTTCAAACATTACCCACTGCCCCGTATGCGTAACACCTATATGCTGAATGGTCCCCACACTTTTGACGAAATTATCGCCAATGTCAAGTATGGGATTTTGTGTGAACAATTCACCAACGGCCAGGTCAACATTGGGCCTGGCGATTTCACTTTCTATGTCAAGTCGGGCTATCTGATTGAAAACGGAAAACTGACGAGGCCCATAAAAGATATCAATATCATCGGTAACGGCCCTCAGGTGTTGGAGCGCATCACCATGGTGGCCGATGACCTTACTCTTTCCGAGGGGGGCTGGACCTGTGGTAAGAATGGGCAGGCTGTCCCTGTATCCCAGGGTATTCCCACAGTGTTGGTTTCATCCATGACAGTAGGGGGAACGGTGGTATAATATGGCAGAACAAAATCTTTTAGAACTCGCAGAATGGATTCAAAAGCAAGCTCTGAAGGCCGGAGCCGACGAAGTAACGGTTCACTTGAGCACCTCCCAGGGGGTGGAAATAGAGTATCGGGATGATCGGGTGGAAAAACTCAAATCTTCTCAACAACGCTCACTGCAGCTGGAAGTTTACGCCGATCGCCGCTTTGGCGTCTATTCCACCAACGATTTGCGCCAGGACAGTTTAGCGGAATTTATTCCCCGAGCGATAGCCATGGTACGCTACCTGGAAGAAGATCCATACCGTGCTCTACCTGACCCGGAAATGTATCA
>CAYXZO010000032.1:0-28664 GCA_964469505.1 uncultured Lentisphaeria bacterium
GCCTGGAACTGAAGCGCAAACTACGCCGCAAGGGTTTCGCTAGTATCGCCGACCAAGTGATTGCCGCGTTGGAGGAAAAAGGCTACCTAGATGATGAACGCTTTACCAGGTTATTCCTCAGAGAAAAGATTCGCTTGAAGCAATGGGGTCCGCAACGGTTGCGGTTAGAACTGCGAACCAGGGGAATTCATCCGGAGATGATCGAACGTCTTTTGGCGCAGGAACTACCGCCTAATCGCATTCGGTCCCAGGCTAAAACCCTGGCATCTCGCAAGTTACAAAACTTGCGCCGGCCCACCTTCAAGGATCGGCAGCGTCTGTGGCGTTTTTTACGGGGCAGGGGCTTTTCCAGTGATACCATCCGTGAGGCACTGGAAGAATTCCGGTTTTACCCAGATTAGTACGTACTAGTTTTCCAGGCGAACAGCAGGGAAACTGATGTCTACAAAGGTCTGCGGCACAGGTAATTATAGGTTTTCATATAAAGTGTCCCAACGAATGAAGGCAATTGGTCGATGTTTGTCAATCGAATAGATATTCAAGTTTTTTCAAGTTACCGACTAAAAATAGATTGACACTGCGTCCCTAGTAATTATAATGTAATTACATAATATTGAGGAACAGAAGTGAAAGCTTCAATTATCAGAATAGGAAATTCAAAAGGTATAAGGCTGCCTAAGCTGATCCTGGAGCAGTGTGGTTTTGAAAAAGAAGTGGAGTTAGAGGTTCGCGGTACTGAGCTGGTGATAAGAGCTCTTGGACAACCAAGGCGCGATTGGGCTAAAGCTTTCAGAGAAATGGCTGACCAAGGAGATGACCGGCTAATTGATCTCCCGGCCTCGAAGTGGGATGATGAAGAGTGGGAATGGAAGTAAACCGATTCGATGTTTTTTTAATAAACTTGGACCCGACCGTCGGTCATGAAATTATGAAAACCAGGCCGTGTCTCATCATATCACCTGATGAAATGAATCGTTACATAGGCACAGTAATCGTGGCACCAATGACGACTAGAGGAAAAGATTATCCTTCCAGGGTAAAATGTGTTTTTCAGAGTAAGGAAGCTCAGATCGTACTGGATCAAATAAGGACGGTTGATAAAAGTCGGTTAGTAAAAAAACTTGGAGTAATAAATAGAAAAGCTCAGCTTGAGGTTATCCGTATTTTACAGGAAATGTTCAGTTGGTAGTTTGCTAAGAACATTATTTTAAAAAAAACAGTTGAGGAAGGAAAAGATAGATTTCTAGTTATTCAAACGGCAGGCGAGCTAATATTTCCATCTCTTTTCCAGTCAAGTGCCACTTACTAAACAATATATCTCGCAATTTGATGGATCGTCGGTGCAGTAAAATTTGAAAAACTAGTTTACATTGCGATAGTCGCAGCATCGATTTTTCCTTAACGTCTTTATAATCAATCCCATTCATCCCTGGAAATAATCTGAGGGCGGCTTACTTTACTTTAGTCGTTGTACTGAGGTAACATGATTGATTACGGACGTCGCCAGCCTTTGGTGCCGTTGGCCGTAGCATTTATGGCGGGCCTGTTCACGGCTTCTGCGGTACGACCTTCGCTAGCACTAGTGGTGACCGGCACCGCCGCTCTTTTGTTCGTGACCTGGCTGACCCGCTGGGATTGTGGATGGCTGGGGGTCTTTTTCGCGTTAGGGTTATTACGTCTAACATTAGTGGAGAATCCGCCGGCCACCGATTTGAAATATCGAATAAGCAATTCGTCCTGGCGGGGGTATTTCCGGGGGGTGGTGGAACAGATTGATGTTATCCCCGGGAGAAAACCCCGCCTGAAATGCCGCGTCTTTCAACTTGATCACTGGGAAACCACTGGGCGGATTCTGCTCCGGTGGCCAAAAGGTGATTTTGTACCACAACTAGGTGACACAGTGGAGGGAGCCGTCGAACTGCGCCCGCCCCGGCCGGCTGCCTTCCCCGGCGATTTTAATGAAGTCCGGTGGTTGGAAAGGGAGGGTATTGGGGCGGTGGGGCGTCCGTTAAACCGGGAAGGGCTGGTAGTCATTCCCGCTTCCAGCGGTAATTCGGCTCGTTGGTCGAACACTGCCAGGCGTATGCTCCAAGCTGCTCTGCTGCGCTATGTGGTAGCGCCGGAGGGCGAAGTACTTTCAGCCCTGTTGTTAGGTCTGCGACGGGAAGTTGATCCCCAGATTGTGACCGATTTCCGCCGGACCGGTACGCTCCACGTTCTGGCCGTCAGCGGATTGCATGTAGGGTTTGTTACCTTGATTTTCATGGTAATCGCCGGATTTTTACGTCTGCCCCGACAAGTCAAAATCGGATTTTCCCTCCTGGGTTTGGCCGGTTACGTGTGGTTGGTGGGAGGGATGCCTTCGGTAAAACGGGCTGCTCTAATGGCAGGTCTTTATCTCTGGGGCACCGTCAGAGAAAGACGGGCGGAGGCGTTAAATTTTTTGGCGGCTGCCGCCCTGATAATCCTTTTGTTGAATCCCAAAGAGATCACCGGCCTGGGATTTCAGCTTTCGTTTGGGGCCGTAGCCGGCCTGGTGATCCTGTATCCTTTCCTGAGAAACAATCTGGCACCCATTTTCAAACGTAGTCCGAAACCGGTTCGCTGGTTCCTGGAGAGCTTGTTGGTAACTACGGCCGCCCAGTTGGGTACCTTTCCTTTTTTAGTTTGGAATTTCCACCGCTTACCTCTGACGGGATTCATACTGAATCCTATTGTGGTGCCGGCCATTGGATTGATCGTAGCCCTGGGAGTGCTGGTTCTGCTGGCAGCACCCTGGTGGGCCTGGGCTGCTTCAGCCTGGGGTACTCTGGCGTGGTGGATTATCCATTACACTTTAAAAGTAATTCACTGGGGTGCAGCCCTGGAAGGTGCGGTGCTGAACTTTCCCCGAGAAAAGTTGTGGTTGGTATTCACAGTGTGGCTATCCCTGTGTCTGCTCTGGTGGCCTGGGGTAAAGCGCAAAGGATTTTGGTTGTTATGCTTATGGCTGGGAGCGGGTAATCTGATGGTCTGGGGTGCGTTGGTGCAGGGACCAACCCGGCTGAAATTGCATTGGCTGAAGTTCCGTCGAGGAGCAGTATTTCTGGTGGAGGAACCGGAGGGCCCATGCACGGTCTTATGGGCGGCGGGGGAGCGGGATACACTCGGCTGGCAGCGTTTCCTAGATGGGGTTCGGGGACAGAAAGCGGATAGAGTTTTATTCTGGTCTCCTAGACATCATCCTTTGCCAAACAGCATTCGGGCAGATAGGGCTTTAACCCCGCGAAATGGGCAAGAACTGGGGAGCGGGGCCGGATACCAGTGGAGCTCACCGCCCGTTTTACACTCGGGTGTTAGCCACACTTCATGGTGGATAAATGGCACGCAGACAAAAATGCGTGCGGTGGCCATTGCATACGGATCTACCTGGATTATCTGGAGCGATATGAATGCCATCGAAGATGTACGCAACTGGTTCAGTGAAAGTTCACGGGCGACGGAAGTAATGCTTTTTAGGATGAACGAGCCTCACCCACGTTTGGAATGGTTGGGGACTAAGTACACTAGAGAGGAGGATTGTGAGGTAAGCGAAGGCTATGTGAAACGAAATTCGACAAAATCGCTGGAGGCAAAGGGATGGGTTCTGTTCGCAAGTGACGGTAAGGGGTTTAAAATTATAAATCGTTGACTTATTTTATTATCATTGGAAACTGCAGATACTCTCTCATTGCTCATTCGGAACGCTCTTTTTGTCACCGGTGCCGGTGTTTTTCGCGGAGATTGCCTGCTTGAAAAGGGGCGTATCGTTGCCCTGGGCCCCAATTTAGCCGCTTCGGCCGCGGAAGTAATAGACGCAGAGAATCTGGCTGTTTTCCCCGGGGTGATAGACAGTCACGTCCATCTCCGGGAACCGGGGGCGGAACATAAGGAAGATTTTCGTACAGGAACCCGCAGTGCTGCAGCTGGAGGGGTGACCACTGTTCTGGATATGCCCAATAACCATCCCCCCACCATCACTTTGGATGCCCTGGCAGAAAAACGCCGTCGAGCCGCCGGTAATTGCTTGGTTGACTATGGTTTCTATTTCGGTTTTACCGGGGACAATTGCGCCGAAATGGAACAGGTCCGAAACATCGCGGGCATCAAGCTGTTTCTGGGGGCTAGTACCGGAGAATTGCTGGTAACGGATCAGCACCGAATCGAACGACTTTTCCGAGAAACGTCTAACCTGATCGCGGTTCATAGTGAAAAAGAAGAATTGCTGGAGAAAGCCTCCGCTAGAAATACGATTCACGATCATACTAATCTGCGACCCCCAGCCGCTGAAGCTGCGGCAGTACGTCAGATGCTGGAATTGGCTCGTAAAACCCGTCACCGGGTTCATCTGTTGCACATCTCCTCCGCCAAATCGATAAGGGAGCTGGAAAGAGCTCAAAGGCCTTCCTTGGTTACCGTTGAAGTTACCCCGCACCATTTATGGTGTGCCGCCCCGGAGGCCTATGAGAGCTGGGGAAATTTCGCTAAAACCAATCCGCCTATCCGCGGCCCCCGAGACCGGCAAGCTTTATGGCAAGCTCTGATGAACGGAACCATAAACATTATTGGTAGTGATCATGCACCCCATACCCGGGAGGAAAAGAATCGACCTTACTGGCAGGCACCAGCTGGAATTCCGGGAGTCGAAACGCTTCTACCGGCATTACTTACCGCTGTGGCCCGGCGGCGCCTTCAGCTTACAGACATACCCCGCTTTACGGCGGAGAATCCGGCCCGGCTATTTGGGATCAAGGGTAAGGGGTTTCTTCAAGTAGGTTACGATGCCGATCTGGTGCTGGTTGATTTAAAAGCCGCCTGGCAGGTAGAAGATAGTCTTCTTCACTCTCGGGCAGGGTGGAGTCTCTTCAGCGGAATAGAGTTTCAAGGGCGAGTGATAATGACTCTAGTGCGGGGACAAGTCGTGTACCGGGAAGGGGAGTTTCCTTCACCTCCGATAGGGAAAGAAGTGGAGTTCAAGGTTTGATGCGTGATTTGAGTACCAGGGGAGAGACTCGAACTCTCACGGTGTCGCCACCGGCGGATTTTGAGTCCGCTGCGTCTACCAATTCCGCCACCCTGGCTTTCAAAAGGCGCGCTATTTTAGTCTCCTTGTTTCGTTGTGTCAATAAATAGCTTTCGTTAATCGCTGATAAATTTTTATTTTCAGTCTAAACCGCTGAAAAAGGAGGAGCCAAAGTGGGTTACTCAACCATAGCAGAAATGTTTGTCGGTACTACCGCCAAATTCGGGGACAAGGTATTGTATCGGGAAAAAAAGGAGGGACGTTGGATAGGGTATACCGGCAAGGAGGTGCGCGAAATCGTTGAGCAAGCGGCCTACGGGCTGGCGGCTCTGGGAGTGGATACGGGGGATAAGGTAGGTCTGATTTCTACCAACTGCCCTCACTGGGCCTTCTCGGATTATGCCATTATCACTTTAGGAGCTGCCACGGTAGCTGTATATCCAACGCTCATACCCACCCAGATGCAGTATATTTTGGATCACTCAGAATCAAAAGTGGCCTTTGCTCAGGATCAGGAACAGGTGGATAAAGTACTGGAGGTCTGGGATAAACTGCCCCGTTTAGAGTGGGTGGTCTGTTTCGACGAATCAGTTAAAGGCCGGCACGACAAAGTCCTGACTTTTCAGGAATTGCAAGAAAAAGGTCGGGAATACCGCCAGCAGGAGGGGGTTTTTAAGTACGAAGAGCGTGTCAGGGCCATCAAACCCGATGATCTGTTAACTCTGATTTACACTTCGGGAACCACCGGTGCACCGAAAGGAGTGATGCTCACTCATAACAACCTGATCTCGAATATTGTGGCCTCCTTGGAAGTGCTGGATCTGGACCATACTGACGAGTTGCTTTCCTTTCTCCCCTTGAGCCACAGCTTTGAACGAATGGCGGGACATTTCCTCACTTTCTCCGTAGGAGCCACGGTCAATTACGCTGAATCCATCGAGACCGTAATTCCCAATATGGCGGAAGTTCAACCCACGGTCGTGCTGAGCGTACCCCGCTTGTATGAAAAGATGTATTCCGGAGTCCAGGCCAAGTTTGCTTCCGGCAGTCCTTTGAAACGCAAAATCGCCGCCTGGGCTGTGGACGTGGGCTACCAATATGTTAAAGCCCGGCGAGAGGGCAACATCTCGGCAGGACTGAAATGGAAGAAGAATCTGGCCGATAAGCTGGTCTTCAGCAAGGTCCAGGCGCTATTGGGGCCCCGTTTTCGTTTCTTTGTCAGTGGAGGTGCTCCGCTCTCCGCTGAAATCGGTCTATTTTTCGACGCGGCCGGTATCATCATTCTGGAGGGCTACGGATTGACGGAGACCTCCCCGGTGCTCACAGTCAATCCGCTTTCCGATTATCGCTTCGGAACGGTGGGTCCACCACTTTCCAATGTAGAACTGAAGATTGCTCCCGATGGTGAAATTCTGGCTCGAGGGCCCAATGTGATGATGGGCTACTACAAAGATCCCGAAGCCACCAAAGAAGCCATTGACGAAGAAGGCTGGTTCCATACCGGCGACATTGGAGTTCTGGAAGACGGGTACCTTAAGATCACCGATCGTAAAAAGAACCTCATCGTGACGGCCGGTGGTAAGAACATCGCTCCGGCTCCCATCGAAAATGCGCTGGTGCTCAATAAATATATCGAACAAGCGGTGGTAATCGGTGATCGTCGCAAATTCGTCTCCGCATTAATCGTACCAGATTTCGTGGCTCTCACAGCCTGGGCTGAAGAACAGGGACTGGATACTTCCGACCAGGAAGCACTGGTGAAGAATGAGAAAGTTCAGGCTCTGTACGAACATGAAATCGGGGAAGTCATGAAAAACTTCAGCCGGTTTGAGGCCATCAAAAAATTCCTCCTGTTGCCGAAACCTTTTACCATTGAAGATGGCACTTTGACGCCCTCGCTAAAGGTCAAGCGCAAAATCGTTGAAGATCGTTATAAGCAGGAAATCGACGCCCTGTACGAAGAGTAGCTTACACTCGGTTAATAGATGCAAATCGGTGTAGTTGGCTCCGGCAGTTGGGGAATGACCTTGGCGTTACACCTCCAACGCCGGGGCCATAAAGTATGGGTTTGGTTCCGCCGGCGGGAATCTCTGGACACCGTATTAAGCCGACGCGAATTACCGGACTACCTACCCGGAGTGTCGATTCCCGAGGAAGTGCGCTGCACCTTTGACCTGGAAGAAGTAGTGCGTGACAAGGAAATGTTAGTGCTGGCGGTTCCTTCGCAAGCGGTGCGGCAGGTAGTTCAGAAGTTACGAAACTATCTAGACAGTGACAGTCTGCTGGTCAACGTGGCTAAGGGAATTGAGATAACCACCCTGCGTCGCATGAGCGAAGTCATCCGGGAAGTCCTGGAAGGGGTCTCTTTTCGGGGACCGGTTACTTTGTCCGGTCCATCCCATGCCGAGGAAGTGGTTAAAGGAATGCCAACCACGGTGGTGGCCGCTTATCCGGAGGAAGAATTGGCTAAAGCCGTTCAGGACGCTTTCATCTCCCATACCTTCCGGGTTTATACCCATCACGACCAGTTGGGGGTGGAATTGGGTGGAGCGTTGAAGAACGTCATCGCCATTGCGGCAGGTATGGTGGCCGGTTTGGGTTACGGAGACAATACCCTGGCGGCGTTGATTACCCGCGGCGCTTTTGAGATGACCCGCTTGGGAGTCAAGCTGGGGGCTGATGAACACACTTTCGCCGGTTTAAGCGGTTTTGGAGATTTGATTGTAACATGTCTCAGTCGCCATAGTCGTAATCGTTATGTGGGTTACCAGATAGGGCAGGGGCACAAATTGTCTGAAATCTTAGCTGAGATGAAAATGGTAGCGGAAGGAGTGAAAACCAGCCAGGCAGTTGAGGCGCTAGCAGATAAAGCACAGGTGGAGATGCCCATTTGTCACCAGGTGTACGAAATTTTATTCCAAGATAAGGACCCCCAGCAAGCGGTGCAGGAACTCATGACCCGCGACCCCGTCCCGGAGCATCACTCTATTTAAGCCAAATCACAAGAAATAGTATTAAAAGTGGATTCTTTTGGAATCTGAGCCCCCGGGCATATATTCCACGATTTGCCATAATTAGACGGCAAATCAGGGAAGGCCGATAAAGGAGTTTTATATAAATGACAACTGACAAACTGCCTCGAGGGGGGATTAAGTCCGCGGGCAGGATGAATATGCGCGACTGGGCGCCAATTGTGGATTTAGTGAAGTGGGCAAAAAAAATAGTATTAACAGCCCATGAAGATGCGGATGGAGATGCCTTAGGGAGTGAACTAGCTCTGGCCCGGTTTTTAAAACGCCAAGGCAAGCAAGTTACGATTATCAACCCTACTCCGACCCGGTCCTCGCTAGAGTTTTTGGTAAAACCGGGTGAAGTTTTAGCCTGGGAAGAAAGACATCGGAAACTATTAGAAGCAGCGGACCTGGTAATGGCCTTTGATATCGGGGACTTTAATCGTTTGTTGGAAATAGGAAAGGTGATACAAAGAGCCCAGTTGAAGGCGGTGTCCATTGATCATCACGTGGGGGAGAAAGCACAGTTTAAGCATGTGATAGATGATGCAGCTGCCAGTTCCACGGGTGTTCTGGTATTGGATCTGCTAAAAAAGCTGGAACCGGTACTTGAATTAACCCTGGATCTGGCTGAACCGTTGTACGTAGCGATTATGACAGATACGGGTAATTTCCGCTTTAATAATACCGATGAGGAGGCTTTTCAAGCCGCTTCCCAATTGGTAGCAGCGGGCGTACGACCATATGATCTCTATGTCAAGTTGTACGAGGATATCAACACTCCGGGTCGTTTATATGTTTTGAAATTGATCCTGGAGCGCCTTCAATTCGCTGCTGAAGGACGTCTTGCTTGGGTTACCCTGCCCCGCGATCTATTGAATCGGAATCCTCAAGTTAGAGGTGACGACTTACATGGCCTTTCGGATTTTGTCCGCAGCATTAAAGGTGTCGAAGTAGGGTGTGTCATAACAGAAATGGAAAACGGACAAATCGACATCAGTATGCGTTCCAAGGGTACCATAAAAATCAACGGCGTCGCCTGTGCTTTCGGCGGTGGAGGTCATTTCTTTGCTGCTGGTTGCCAGCTGAAAGGTACTTTACCCGAGATTGAGCAGAAAGTAGTGAGCGCATTGCGTGAACAGATAGAGGGCTGAATGGGGCGTCTGGGATTGAAAATTACCCGTGCGGAACATGGTGGTTTCTGTTTTGGGGTACGGGACGCCTTGGATAAAGCGCGTACCGCAGCCCAGGAGTACGGTCAGGTTTATATGTTAGGCGACATAGTCCACAATGAGCGGGTAGTACAAAGTCTTGAAGCCGAAGGAGCCCGGGTAGTGGGAAATCTGGACGAGGTCAAGGATGGGCCCGTTCTTTTCCGGGCCCACGGTACTCCACCGGAGGTATGGGAAGCGGCCCGCCAACGGGGTTTGCATATCATCGATGCTACCTGCCCGCTGGTGCATGAGATACACAAGGAAGTACGCAAGCTCCATGAGGAAGGTCGCACCATCATCATTATCGGCGATCACGGCCATGAGGAAGTTGAAGGGATCAGGGCACAGGTGCCTAAGGCTTATGTGGTGGCCGATAAAACCGAGGCTGAGGCTATACCCCGTTTGAAAAAGGCCGGGGTAGTATCCCAATCCACCCAGATGATGCTCAATGTTCAGGAAATAATCAGTGTATTGCTGACCAAAGTGTTCGATCTGCGCTTCATTAACACGGTTTGTTTTCCCACCCGCCGTAATCAGCAAGAAATCAGGGAACTTGCCGCCGCTAACGACGTGCTAATTGTAGTGGGATCGCGAACGAGTGCCAACACCAAGCGCCTGGTCAGGGTAGCGCAGGAACTGGGAGCGAAAGTGTATCAAGTGGAACAGGCGGCTGATATCCAAACGGATTGGTTCCGACCTGGTGATAAAGTGGGGGTCACCGCCGGAGCTTCTTCTCCCGAGGATTTAATCGCAGAAGTAGTCGATCGACTTTCGACATTATAAATTAACTTACTCCATGACCATTGAATTAATAAATCCAAAACAAACCAACCACTCGAGGGATGGTAACTATGATTGAAAAAGGTTCTTTTGAAGTTAAAGTGGGCCTGGCCGAAATGCTCAAAGGGGGAGTGATCATGGATGTCACAACCCCGGAACAGGCTCGCATCGCTGAAGAAGCGGGAGCCGCTGCGGTGATGGCTTTGGAGCGCATCCCCGCCGACATCCGGCGGGATGGGGGCGTGGCTCGGATGTCCGATCCGGCGATGATCAAAGAAATCCAGGCCGCCGTCTCAATTCCCGTAATGGCCAAATGCCGCATTGGTCATTTTGCTGAAGCCCAGATTCTAGAAGCTTTGGAAGTAGATTTTATCGATGAAAGTGAAGTACTGACACCTGCCGACGAGGAACACCACATTTGGAAAAAGGCTTTTAAAACCCCCTTCGTCTGTGGAGCGCGGGATTTAGGGGAGGCGTTACGGCGAATTGCGGAAGGCGCAGCTATGATACGTACTAAAGGAGAAGCGGGTACCGGCAATATCGTCGAAGCGGTACGCCACATGCGAGCCATAATAGGTGCCATTAAAAAACTCACCACCATGTCGGAAGCCGAGCTAGTAGCTGAAAGCAAACGCATGGGAGCCCCTTTTGAACTGGTCTATCAGGTGGCGCAGACTGGAAAACTGCCTGTACCCAACTTCTCAGCCGGTGGAATTGCCACGCCGGCCGATGCCGCTTTGATGATGCAACTGGGCGCTGAAGCGGTTTTCGTGGGCTCCGGTATCTTCAAATCCGAAGATCCCGCCGCCCGCGCCCGGGCTATTGTTCAAGCCGTGACCTACTATAATGACCCAAAGAAGCTGGCCGAGATCTCCTTCGGCCTGAAAGGAGCCATGCCGGGACTGGAAATTGAGACCCTGGCTCCGGAAGAGCGGCTCCAGGAGCGGGGCTGGTAAGCGTGGCCCCGTTAATCGGTGTCTTAGCGCTCCAGGGTGCTTTTCAACGGCACCTGGATATGCTGCGCCGCCTGGGGATTTCCGGACGATTAGTGCGTTACGCCGATGAGCTGAGACAATGTGACGGCCTGATAATTCCCGGCGGGGAATCTACTACCATGACCCGTTTGCTAGAGCGGGAAGGATTGTGGGAGCCAGTGGCCGAATTTTTAGAAAAAAAGCCGGTTTTCGGGACCTGCGCCGGGGCTATTCTTTTGGCCCGCACGGTCAAAGATCCCCGGGTCAAACCGTTTGGTCGCATCGAGATGGAAGCGGTGCGCAATGCTTACGGACGGCAGGTGGATTCTTTTACTACCGAGATAGCCATTCCGAAACTGCAGGTGGAGAGTTTTCCCGCGGTTTTTATCCGGGCGCCTAAATTTCTGGTTTTGCCGGAGGTGGAAATCCTGGCTGAATTAAAGGGAGAACCCGTACTAGTAAGACAGGGCTCCGCTCTAGCCGCAGCATTCCATCCCGAACTGACCCATCGGCTGGAGTTACATGCCTATTTCGTAGAGATGGTAACAAGAACTACGACGGTTGAGTTACATGAATCCTGAATTTCCGATTTTAACTAAGATCCAGAGTCCTGCGGATCTAAAGCAGCTTTCACTGGATGAGTTATCGCAACTTTGTCAGGAATTGCGTAGTTACATCATTCAGGTAGTCTCTCAAACGGGGGGACATCTGGCGCCTACTCTAGGGGTGGTCGAACTTACGGTGGCGTTGCACCGGGTTTTTGATTCTCCCAAGGACAAAATTGTGTGGGATGTCGGCCATCAGGCTTACGCCCATAAAGTGCTCACCGGCCGCCGGGAAGCTTTGAAGACCATTCGCCAATATGGGGGTATCAGCGGCTTTTTAAAACGAGAGGAAAGTGAGCACGATATTTTTGGTGCCGGTCACGCCTCCACTTCCATTTCCGCCGCCTTGGGAGTTGCTAAAGCGCGGGATATCAAAGGTGAAGATTACCAAGTGGTAGCCGTTATTGGTGACGGGGCCATGACCGGCGGTTTGGCTTTTGAAGGCCTGAATAATGTGGGGCAGCTCAGAACCCGCATGTTGGTGATTCTTAACGATAACGAGATGTCCATTTCTCCCAACGTGGGAGCTATTTCCCACTATCTGCACAAGCTGGTGACCAACCCCATATACAATCGAGTCCGGGACGAAATCTGGAGGGTGAGCGGTACCTTACCCCTGGGAGAGAAGGTTCTGCGGCCAGGTCTGAAAAAGATAGAGGAGAGTCTGAAAAACCTATTGGTGCCCGGAATTATTTTCGATGAAATGGGGCTGCGTTATTTTGGACCCATTCAGGGACATAATCTGCCCTTGTTGATCGAGACCCTGAATAAAATCAAAGATATCCAGACCCCGGTGCTGCTCCATGTACTTACCAAGAAGGGCAAAGGCCTGGAGGCGGCGGAAGCTGATCCGGTGCGATTCCACGGAGTCGGTCCCAACGGGCACAAGGAGGCCAAGAAACCCCAAGCACCGGCGTATCTAGAAATTTTCGGGCGCACGGTCGTGGAGTTGGCGGATAAAGATGCACGGGTAGTAACAATTACCGCCGCTATGCGGGAAGGAACCGGCCTGACGGAATTCTCGGAAAAGTACCCCAGCCGCTATTTCGATGTGGGAATCGCCGAAGGGCACGCCGTGACCTTTGCCGGGGGCCTGGCCTCCCAGGGATTGCGCCCCGTTGTGGCCATCTACTCCACTTTTCTGCAACGGGCCTATGACCACATCATTCACGATGTGGCTTTGCAAAAACTACCGGTGATTTTTGCCTTGGACCGGGCCGGACTGGTGGGACCCGACGGGCCCACCCATCACGGAGCTTTCGATCTTTCTTACCTGCAAACCGTACCGGGAGTGGTGATTGCTGCTCCTCGGGATGGTAACGAGCTGCGTAATTTGTTGCACACTGCTCTGGATTATGAAGGCGGTCCCTTTTTCGTGCGTTATCCCAAAGACAATTGCGTACGATATGACCCCCAAGCCCAGCCTGAAATTCTACCGATTGGTAGCTGGGAAGTTATAAACGATGGTCGGGAGGGGGCCATTGTGGCTGTAGGAGCCATGGTGGAAATAGCCCGACAGACGCTGGCTCGATTACCGTCGGAAATGCCTCAGCCAATGCTCGTCAATGCCCGTTTTATCAAGCCCTGGGACGAAGAGTTGCTGCGCAGATTGCTGACGGAATTGGGGTGGATTCTGGTTCTGGAAGAAAATACGGTTATGGGCAGTCTGGGTAATCGAATTCAAGCTCTGGCCCAAGAGTTGGGGGTATCCTGTCAGGTGAGGAGCCATGCTCTACCGGACAGGTTTATCACCCACGGCTCACGTCCAGAACTGTTGCGGGAGGTGGGCCTGGATGAGGATGGTATTTTGGCCGACCTGAGGGCGTTGCAAAAGGAGGTGCTGCATGTCCACTGATGATGCCCGGAAACGTTTTTACCAGGCAAAAAAGGAATGGGAAGAGAAAGTAAAGCAGGCCCCGATGCGGGATTATGATTTCCAGACCATTTCGGGGATGGAGAATGAATTGCTGTACCTGCCCCGCAGCGAGGCCGATTATCAGGAATACATGGACAAGTTGGGTTTTCCGGGGGCTTATCCCTTTACCCGGGGGATTCATGCCAACATGTACCGTGGCCGGTTATGGACTATGCGCCAGTTCGCCGGGTTCGGTACTCCGGAAGACACCAACCGGCGTTTTAAATTTTTGTTGGAACAAGGGCAAACGGGCCTGAGCGTGGCTTATGATATGCCCACCCTTATGGGCTATGATCCAGACCACTCTTTATCCGAGGGAGAAGTGGGACATTGCGGGGTTTCCGTGGCCAGTATCGAGGACATGGAAATCCTTTTTGATGGAATTCCCCTGGATCAGGTCAGCACTTCCATGACCATCAACGGCCCCGCCATTATTTTACTCGCTTTCTATATCATAGCCGCTGAGAATCAGGGGGTTTCACCCGATCAGTTACGGGGTACACTGCAAAATGATATCCTGAAGGAATATATCGCCCAAAAAGAGTTCATTTTTCCGCCGGATCCCTCTTTGCGGCTCATAGTGGATATGATCGAGTGGTGTACCGAGCACATGCCCCTGTACAACACGATTTCCATATCCGGTTATCATATTCGAGAAGCCGGTTCCACCGCCGTGCAGGAGTTGGCTTTCACTTTAGCTGACGGTTTCACCTACATTGAAGCCTGTCTGGAGCGGGGGCTGGACATTGATCGGTTTGCTCCTCGGCTGAGTTTCTTCTTTAATTCCCATATCGACTTTTTCGAAGAGATCGCTAAGTTCCGGGCTGCTCGACGCATCTATGCCCGCCGTATGCGGGAACGTTATGGTGCTAAAAATCCCCGCACCTGGATGTTGCGCTTCCATACTCAGACCGCCGGGCACTCTTTGACTGCTCAGCAACCAGAGAACAATATTGCCCGTACGGCTTTTGAGGCTTTGGCTGCAGTTCTGGGAGGAACTCAATCCCTGCACACCAATTCAATGGATGAAACTTTGGCCTTGCCTACCGAGAAGGCGGCGGAAATCGCCTTACGCACTCAACAGATCCTGGCTTTTGAAACCGGGGTCCCCAGCGTCATTGATCCCCTGGGCGGATCATACTATGTGGAGGCACTTACCGATAAGATGGAGCAGGAAGCCGAGGCTTATTTCGAAAAGATTGAAGCCCTGGGGGGAGTGATACCAGCTATCGAGGCGGGATTCTTCCAGAAGGAAATATCACAGGCCGCTTATGAGATTGCCCGCAAATATGAAACGGGACAGCGCTACCTGGTAGGGGTGAACAAGTTTGCCAAAAAGAACGAAAAGATCGAAATCCCTATTCTGCAGATCGATCAGGCGGTAGAAATCCGTCAGCGGGAACGTATTCAAGAGTTTCGCGCCCGACGGGATGAAAACAAAACCCGGAAAGCTTTAGATAATTTAGAAGAAGCTTGTCGTGAGGGGGCTAATGTCATGGAGCCTTTGCTGGAATGTGTCCGACAGAGGGCGACCCTAGGCGAGATAGTGGAAACGATGAAAAAAGTTTTCGGGGTTTACACTGAGGTCCCCGTTTTCTGACGAGCGCCTTTGAAACCTCCTCTCATAGATATTCACCATCACATTTTGCCGGGTGTCGATGACGGCGCCGTGGATCTTGACATGACCCGCGGCATGTTGCATAAAGCGGTGGAGGATGGAGTCCAGACTTTGGTGCTCACTCCCCACCTTTACGAACCCGACATCGTGGGTGGTACCGAACCCTGGCGGGAAAAAACCAAAAAGGCTTTCGACTTAACTCAGGAACTCGTTCAAAAGGAGAACATTCCCCTCGAGCTCAAACTGGCGGCGGAAGTACGCTATCAAGATACGTTATTTTTTCTTTTGGAAGAATTACCGTTACTGATAGGCGACCGCTACCTTTTATTGGAATTCGCCTTTCATTATGTGCCCCTTAACGTGGAGCAACCTATCCGAAGCTTGCTGGATAGAGGAGTGATTCCCATAATTGCCCATCCGGAACGAATCAAGCCCTGGCGCAAGAATCCGGAACAACTGGCCACTTTGATAAACCTGGGTTGTTTGTGTCAGGTGGACATTGGTTCACTCCTAGGAACCTTAGGGGAAAGATCGAAAAGGCAGGCGGAGTACCTGCTGGAGGAGGGGGCGGTTCATCTGTTAGGATCTGACAGCCATAACCTCAGTTCCCGTCCAGTTTGCGCCCGAGAGGGTTTTGAGTGGATTGTCCGGGAATTCGATACTGAACTGGCAAAATTATTGCTACATGAAAACCCGATGAAACTATTGCGTGGAGAAATTATTTACCCTGACGGAGTGCAGCTAAGCAAGCCCACTCCCAGTTTACGTGAGAAAATGCGCAAATGGATTTTTTTCAATTCGTAAGGAGGTCTTCATGTCTAAGAAAATAAAATTCGGAGTAGGCATAGGAGTTGTGGTCCTGGCTGTGCTTATTCTGGTTATCCAGGGCTACACAACCAGGGAAGCAGTAGCCTACAGTAAACGAGTATCTGAACTCAAACGCATGGGGGATAAAGCCGTGGGAATACCGCTAAAAGTCAGCGGTAGGCTTAAAAAGGGGAGTATTCAGAGGGATGGAGTAGAGTTGCGCTTCGTTCTAGTGGAGGGTGTGGAGGAGTTACCGGTTCACTACGTCGGCCGCGATCCTATTCCGGACACCTTCCGGGATGACATGGACGCTGATGTAGTGATCACCGGCCAATTGACACCGGAGCGTGTTTTCCAAGCAGAGCGAATTCAAGCCAAATGTGCCTCAAAATATGAGGCCGACTATTCTGCTATTTCTTCAGCTGGCTTGTAACTTGTCTTGTCGTTACTAAAAAATATTCTTTAAGGATTACTAAAAATGGCTGATTTTGGGAATACTCTTCTGTTATTCCTTCTACCCCTCAGCGTATTTACGGCCCTGGCCGGCTTCCTGGCCGGATATACCCGTAAGCGTGGACTCTATCTAGCGGCCCGGCGAGGTGTATATGCTGCCCTGGGAATTGTTACGCTGTCGGTAGGCGCATTGCTTTATTTACTCATCACCGGCGATTTCAGCATCGCTTACGTGGTTGAAAATACTAATCGGGCGCTGCCCCTTTTCTACAAATACGTAGCACTTTGGGGTGGTCACAACGGTTCTCTTTTGTTATGGACCTGGATGATTCTGATATTTGCGGCCAGTGCTGTTTATCTGAACCGGGATAAGCTAAGCGACCTGATGCCGTACGTCATCTTCACCATTATGGTGACGGTGATCTTTTTCTCTATTTTGAACATCTTTATCAGCAACCCCTTCGAGACTCTTTATCGCAAAATAGGGAATACTTACGAGATTTTTCATCGCTCCGATGGACAGGGGTTAAACCCTCTACTCCAGCACCCTGCGATGGTGATCCATCCGCCTATGCTTTACGCTGGATATGTAGGAATGGTGATCCCTTATGCCTTCGCAGTCGCAGCCCTGATTTATGGTCGGATAGATAGAGGATGGGTAAAAGTTCTTCGACGGTGGACTCTGGTAGCTTGGGGTTTTCTAACCGCTGGTATTCTGTTGGGTGCCGAATGGGCCTATGACGTACTTGGTTGGGGTGGTTATTGGGCCTGGGATCCCGTAGAAAATGCTTCCTTTTTACCCTGGTTGACGGGAACCGCCTTTCTGCACACCATTATCGTGCAGGAGAATAAAGGCATGCTGAAGGTCTGGAATGTGACTCTGATTCTGGCTACCTATTTATTGGCAATCTTCGGCACATTTCTGACCAGAAGCGGAGTGGTCAGTTCGGTCCACGCCTTTTCTAACACCGGTATTGGTCCAGCTTTCACCATATTCTTGCTGATTGGTCTGGTAACCGGAGTGGCCTTAATCGTCTGGCGGCGAGACCTACTTCAAACCGAGCAGTCATTGGAATCCATGCTTTCGCGGGAAAGCGGCTTTTTGTTCAACAATCTGCTTTTTTTATTGGCCACCCTGGCAGTTTTGTGGGGGACGATGTTCCCCACCATCAGTGAAGCTTTTCTCGGAGAACAAATCACCATCGGTCCCCCCTGGTTCAATCACATCATGGTGCCGTTGGGACTGGCAATTTTACTCCTGACCGGTTTGGGGCCACTACTGGCTTGGGGCCATACATCCACCGCGAGCTTGAAGAGAAATTTCCTGAAACCGTTGATTGGGAGCGTTATTCTGGCGCTAGTCCTGTTGGCGTTAGGCTTACGCAACGGCTGGGCCCTGGGTTCGTTTTCCATCGCTTTCTTCGTATTGTGGACCATTGTTGCTGAGTTTATCAAGGGTACTGTCGTTAGGTCCCGCAACACAGGTGAAAATCCGACCCTGGCCTTTGTACATCTGGTTCGGAAAAATCCTCGCCGCTATGGAGGCTATATCGTACACTTCGGAGTGGTGTTGCTTTTCGTGGGCTTTACAGGGAAGGTTTTTGACAAAGACATAAAAGGCGCAGCGGCTGTAGGGGATACCCTGTCCATTAAACCGTACCAGATCGTAGTGAAAAACATTCGGCACGAGCACAATAACAATTATTCTGCTGATATTGTAGATGCTGATATCCTAAAAAATGGAAAATACCTGACTACCCTTCATCCCGAAAAACGACTCTATTTTGCTTCCAATCAGACTATTTCCGAAGTGGATATACTGACAGGATTTAAGGAGGATGTTTACCTGGTTTTGAGTGGTATGTCCACCGACGGGACTCAAGTCGGGTTACAGGTTTATCTGAACCACCTGGTACGCTGGATATGGATCGGATCAGTGATCATTATTTTAGGAACTTTGATAGCTCTGGTACCAGCCTATCGGGAGGCGACTGCGGCAGCGGCGAAAGGGGGTGGCGCGTGATTTTGGGATTTATCTTAGGAGTATTTCTGCTGGTATGGACCGTCTGGCCCCTTTTTCAAGAACGGGGGCTGCTGTACGTCTCGGCTGAAGAATCTTCTTTGCGCAAAAGGGAAGTTGAACAAGCTCGACGGGCTCAATTAAGGGAGCTAGAAGACGACTTTGCCCTCGGGCGCCTGGATGAAGATGACTACAGGCGCTTGAAAAACACCTTCACAACACAAGGTGAACCGAGCGAGGAGAATGCCTCCCAGACAGAAGAGAGAGAGAAGGTCTTCTGCATCCAATGCGGTCAGGCCAATCCAAAAGCGGCTCGTTTTTGTATGGCTTGTGGGAGTAAAATCGATTATGCATAAGAAAATAATTATCTCAATCCTATATGGTGCTTTAATGGTGCCACTAGGCCTTCAGGCGGTTGATCTGGAGGTGTTTATTATGAATGGCACAACGCAAAAAGCGGGTAAAGTCGACCGTCTGATCATCGCAGACCCGATGGCAGGAATGATGCCCCTAGCTACCAGAGACAATGTCTCTGGTACTGTGTTTCTCAAAGATATCAAACCGGTCCGGATGATAATTGTACAGGGGTTTGTGAACGGAATCACGTACAACCAAACGATTAATGTTCCGGTTACTCCTCCTGATACCCTGAAGGCCACTCTAACCGTATATGATGAGACGGAGGGCACGGAAGGCCTGCAAGTAGAAATGCCTTATTACGTGATTTTTGCCGTGGGCGATACGCTTGAAATCCAAAAGCGGTTAGCCTTTAAAAACGAAACCCAGCCTCCGCGCGCCATGAAACGTAAAGATGGCCTGATTCGTTTTTACATTCCGGAAAAGGCGGAACTCCAGTATGCCACTATTAAGTACGGGACCATGCCCTTGAAAGTCGCCCCCAAAATGTTCGGTGGTGGACAAGCGGGTTTGGATACCCCATTACGGCCTGGAGAAACCCAGGTGGATGTGGGATATTTCTACCCGTACACTTACCCGTCAACTACTATAAAAGAGGCCTTTTATTTCGACGTTTCCCATATACACGTATTTGTATCTCCTATTAATCTCAAGGTTTCAGCCCCGGGTTTGGTGCGGGAAGGAGAGCAAGCCGACCGCAACATGGCCATCTATTCGCTTCAGCACATGGCCGCAGGGGATACTTTAGTAATCACACTTTCAGGTAAAAGTATGTCCCCTAATGAGGCTCAAGCCATGGCTACCGGCGGGGGAGGTAGGATAGAAGTACGTGACCGCATATCATTCAACCGTACTCTGCTTTTTACCGGCGGGTTAACAGTTTTATTGGTATTTGTTCTGATCTGGGTAACCTTTCTCAATGGGGAAGGTATTTCGCCACGGGAGCTTGAGGCCTTGCGGGCTGAAAAACAACGGCTGGAGACTGAATTAGCCACTTTGGAGCAACGGGGTAATTTACGTCCCAAACATCGGCGGCAGTTGGAGCAGCGGATTGCCAAACTCGAAAAAACTCTCCAGGAGTTGAATGAATAATAACCCGGGTGAACCGAAACCCGTCTTAATCAGCGTTCAAAACGTTTCCAAAGAATTTGGAAGGGTGATTGCCCTGCGCGGGGTGAGTTTGGAACTACGCCAGGGTGATTTCGGCATTCTGTTGGGAAGGAACGGGGCCGGTAAAACCTCGTTGCTGCACCTGATTGCAGGTCTTACCCGCCCCACGGCTGGTGGGATCATGCTCTTCGGCCAGAATCCCCAGAATGACCAACAGCGACGGAAACTGGCGGTAATTTCCCACGAAGTTTATTTGTACTACATGCTGACGGCTCTTGAGAACCTGGAATTCTACGGGCAGTTATATAATGTGCCGGATTTGGAGCGACGTTGTGAGGAAGTACTTAAGCTGGTAGGACTTTATCTCAGACGCTATGATCTAACCCAAACTTTTTCCCGCGGGATGTTACAACGGCTGACCATCGCCCGGGCTTTATTGACAGAGCCTGACCTATTGTTGCTGGATGAACCTTTTACCGGGCTGGATCATCCGGCGGTGGTCCAGGTGGGAGAAATCCTACGGGATTTGAATGCCGCAGGAAAGACCATTTTGCTAACTACCCATGATTTGGCCCTTGGTATGGATCTAGGTAACGTGTATTTCGTCCTGGACCGTAAGCGGGTAGTGGAAACGGGGATGTGTAGCAGGCAAGCCTTGGAACGAATCCAACGAACTTATTTCGGTGTGACTAAGTAAATATGAAAGCCGTCTGGATAATACTAAAGAAGGATCTGCAGATTGAGTTCCGCGCTAAAGAGGCTATTGCGGCCATGTGGATATTTTCGCTGCTGATTTTCGTGGTTTTTAATTTCACCTTCGAAGCTTCCCGCTTGCTCATGCTGCAAGTTTCTCCGGGACTGCTGTGGGTAGCCTATCTTTTCTCGGGTATGCTGGGATTGAATCGTGCTTTCGCCGTGGAAAAGGAGAACGGCAACTTTACTGCTCTGGCTCTGGCGCCGGTGGATGCCGGTTGGATCTATTTGGGGAAATTTCTAAGTACTACCATTTTTATGATGCTATTCGAAATCCTTATTTTCCCCATTTTTCTGATTTTTTATGACATTTCTCTCAATTGGAACATGCTCTGGCTGCCGGTGGTCATCGGTTTAGGCACCATCGGTTTTACCAGTTTGGGAACCCTTCTGGCGGCCGTGTCCATGCAGACGAAGAATCAGCAAATATTATTATCTCTTTTACTTTGGCCCTTGATTACCCCAAACCTGATTTGGTCGGTACATCTGACGGGGGAAGTGTTGGCCGGTAAGCTGCTGGATGACTTTACCAATCTTATGCTCAGAGTTACGGCTTTTGATCTTATCTTTTTAGCTGTGTCTTTCATGCTTTTCGAGTATGTGCTGGAGGAATAGCCAGCTTAGACGGTAGCTTAAAGGGAGAAATTCCATGAAAAAGTTATGGATGAATGCTCTCCTGGCGCTCCTGGCCATTGGGATGGTAGTAGCTTTGTATCTAGTGTTTATTTGGGTGCCGCCCATTAAAGCCAAAGAAGCCACGGAGCAAATAGCTCAACGTATCTTTTATTTCCACGTACCTTCAGCCTGGCTGGGATTCCTGGCCTTCTTCATCGTTTTCGTTTCGGGGATAATGTACCTCTGGACGAAGGAGCGGCGCTACGAGTTGCTGGGTGCTGCCGCGGCTGAAGTGGGGGTCGTATTCATTACTCTGGTGCTTATCACCGGTCCTATCTGGGCAAAGCCGGTGTGGGGGATTTGGTGGACCTGGGATACTCGCTTGACCTCCTCCCTCGTCCTGTGGATGGTATATCTGGCATACCTTTTCTTGCGGCGGTATATGCCGGAAGGTAAACGTAGAGCTAATCTAGCAGCGGTAGTGGGAATTGTGGGCTTCATCGATGTGCCCATCGTCTATTTTTCCATCCGTTGGTGGGAAACCCAACATCCCAAGCCAGTCATTGCCAGTTCGGAGGGTCATTTGGCCTCCCCGATGCTTTTCACGCTACTTTTTTCACTAGCTATATTCACTATCCTTTTCATTGTCTTGCTGCGTAAGACTTACCGGCTGGCTCTGATGCAAGATGTAATCGACAAAGCATATAAGGAATGGGAGCTTGACTCATGAGTGCCTATTTATACCTCTTTCTGGCCTATACTTTCATATGGGTGGGATTGTTTGCCTATATTTGGTTCCTGCACCAGCGTACGGCTAAACTGGAGCAGGATCTAGAGGTTCTGCGGGAACGAATGGAAATAAGCAGACGGGGAGACAATGGCTAAGAAGATTGTTCATGTGGTAGGTACCGGAACCATCGGGGAGCCTTTGATCGGGCTGCTGGCTGATTTTAAAAATGAATTGGGGATTGACGAGGTCACCTTTCATAAGCGAACTCCCCTTAAAAGCGAACGCGCTAAGGTAAGAAGTTTAATTCGCCGGGGTGCCAGACTGGCCGCAGATGAAGAAGCCATGGATGGTTTTCGCGCCCTGGGGATCGAACCGGAATTTGAGAAGGTGGAAGCCATCGACCGGGCCTCTGTAGTGATTGATTGCACTCCCAAAGGGGTAGGGCATAAGAATAAGACCATGTACTATAAGAATTTCGACCACAACACTTTAGGGTTTATTGCCCAGGGAAGTGAGACAGGGTTTGGGAAACCTTATGCCCGGGGGATCAATGACTCCGCCCTTATTCCGGGAGAAGATAAGTTCATCCAAGTGGTATCCTGTAATACCCACAACCTATCGGCAATTGTGCACACCCTGGCTTTGAAAAATGAGGAAAAAGACAATCTGGTTTCCGGGCGGTTCGTTATGATTCGCCGCGCCAATGATATCAGCCAGGTTTCGGACTATGTCCCGGCTCCGGAAGTTAATGTTCATAAGCATGAGAAATATGGCACCCACCACGCGGAAGATGCGGCCAATCTTTTTAAAACCCTGGGATATGATCTGAACCTATTCAGTTCCGCTATGAAGATCAATACGCAGTATATGCACGTAGTGCATTTCAACCTTAAAGTCCGCCGTCCGACTACCAGGAATGAAGTGATAGATAAATTGATGGCCAATGATCTAATCGCAGTTACTGAAAAGAGGATGACTAGTCAGGTCTTTTCTTTCGGGCGCGATCATGGCCATTATGGCCGGCTTTTGAATCAAACCGTGGTTCCCATACCCAGCCTGCATGTCAGCCCCGACGGCACTGAAATTGTAGGCTTTTGCTTTACGCCGCAAGACGGCAACTCCCTGCTGAGTTCCATCTCCGCCGCGGAATGGTTCCTGTTCCCTAATTCATACTCCCAGAAGATCCAGGTCTTAGCAGACTGGTTTTTCGACGAAATCTGAGACACTTTTCCCAGGTTTATTATCAGACAATTCAAGGCGGTTTGCTCGCTGGTATTACCAGAGTGCGAACTGCCTTCTTCTTGCATCTGGGTACATAGCCTGGGCATTTACCCGAAAATGGGCAGGTAACTGCCCCTAACCCTTGTATCTTTTCGTTGATGAGTATTTCCCAAAAGCTACTGGAAATAATAGCCGTTTCCCACCAACGAGTTCGAGCACCCCGGAGGGTATTGGTTGCTGTCTCAGGAGGATTGGATTCCGTTTGTTTGTTATGGCTTTTAAGCAAGTTGCAAACCATGGACTTAGGAGTGGCGCACGTAAATCATGGCTTGCGGGGCCGGATGAGTGATGATGACGAAAAATTCACTTCAGAGTTGGCTCAGAAACTTGGCCTTCCGTTTTACCACAGGCGAGTAGATGTCAAAACCTACGCTCATAGCCATAAATTGAGTCTGGAAGCTGCCGGTCATATCCTCCGCCATAACTTTTTTTTGCAAGTGGCTAAGAGGGAAGGCTATGAGTCGATTGCCACCGCCCATACCCTGGATGATTTGGCGGAGACGGTGCTGATGAATTTGGCTTTAGGGGCCGGTATCAAAGGTCTGAGTGGGATCAGTCCGGATCAACCCCCGTTCTGGCGACCGCTTCTCGGAGTGGAGAAAGAGGAATTAAGGCAGCTAGCCCGGGCCGAAGGTATTACCTGGCGGGAGGACCTGTCCAATACTGATCTCAGGTACTTGCGCAACACCTGGCGTACCTGGTTACAACAATGGTCTCTTTTGAATAAAAAACAATTGGTTAAGGCTGCTGAAGCTGTGGCCGGAGCAGCTGCCGAATTGTGGAAACTGGCCGAAAAAGAAGCGCAACATATTGAAAAACAAGAGGTTACATACCATTCGGAGTCTAAAATACTGTTTGGAATGCCTACCCTAAACCGCTATTTTTCGCCGGCCTTGAAGGCGCTTTTTGATAAGGTTTTTATGGAACTGAGCGGCGCACCCCAGGGGTTGAACGCCCATCATTTTACTGCAGTGCAGAAGCTGTTATCGCCCTCGGCAATAGCCAAACAAGCGGATTTGCCGGGAGGAATAAAGGTAGTCAGAGATCGTTCCGGGCTCGCTTGGGTAGTCCCGGCGAAGTTGGTTTGGAAAGCTCAGGAAAAGTGGGCTCCTTTTACCTGGGCCGGACCGGGTTTTAAGGTTCAGGCAGTGCGTAAGACAATGCCCCAGGGGGCTAGATTAAAAACTTCCAGGTGGACTCAGTGGATTCCCGGGGGACAGGAACCGTTAGTAATTCGTCCCTGGCAATCCGGCGATCGAATCAGGCCCTTTAGCGGGACTGGCAGCGTGAAAGTCAGTGATTTGCTTCAAAGTGCTAGAGTCGCTCCCCATTTTAAGCCATATTACCCGGTGATTGAATACCAAGGACAAATTATTTGGGTACCCGGCATTCGAGCCGCAGAAGCGGCCAGGGTTAAAGCCCGCGCCCGGGAATTATCCTTGCTATTAACCTTCGAAGTGGAGAAAGGTATTTTGGAATGAAAACCCGCATTGCGGAAGGAGTTGGAAAATATTCAGGACAGACTCTGGAAGAAGTGATACCGGAGGAACGTATCCAAGCGCGTATCGCTGAAATGGCCGAACAAATCGCAGCCGATTATCGGGATAAGAATCCGATTTTCATCGGAGTTTTAAACGGCGCTGTCTTTTTCTTCACTGATCTGCTACGTCGCCTGCCCATTCCATGTGAAATAGATTTCGTCAAAGTTTCTTCGTATTTTAGTGAAACTAAATCATCCGGCACGGTTCGGCTGTTAAAAGATATCAGCTGCATTGTCACCAATCGTCACATCGTGATTGTGGAAGATATTATCGATTCGGGGTTGACAGCCAATTTCCTGCGCCATCGCATCCAGGAAAATGATCCGGCATCGGTGGCTTTTGCCGCCTTGCTCATCAAACCGGACGTCATGGATCTGGCTTTTAAACCGGAATATGTTGGTTTTCAAGTAGAGAACCGATTCTATGTGGGGTATGGCTTGGATCTGGATCAACAAATGCGGAATTACCCATCTATTTGGGCTTTTCCAGCCAATATGTCAGTATGAAAGTGAGTCCCCTTATGTTCATAAGCGATAAAGTAAAACATATCGTATTTCAGCAGAAAGGTTCTGCTCCCGAAAGGCGGAACAAAAAATCTCCCCGTTCTCCGGAAAAGAAATCGGGGGCGGGAGGCAATCGTCCCCACTCAAACCTGAAAATCACACCTCCAGATAAAAATGGAGAGGCCTGGAAGCGGGGAGTCCGAACATCCCTGCTGTGGGTCATAATTCTGGGTACAGTAATAATTTTAGCCCAGCTCGTAGGCCGCAATGGGGAACCGACCCGCCGGTTGACCTTTACCGAATACAAACAATTACTAGATACCGATAAGATTGAGTCGGGTAAAGTCATTGATAACAAGTTCTTTGGGACTCTAAAAGAACCGGAAGAAACCACGATCAACGGTATCACTACCCATTATCGCAAGTTCGTAGTGGTGCTGCCATTCGTCGATACCGAGGTCCTCAAAGAATGGGATGCCCACGGCGTAGCCTACGATTTCAAAGACCCTACCCGAGATTGGGTAGACTATCTATTCCAGATGCTGCCCTGGATGCTCTTGATTGTTGTCTGGTTTATCTTGATGCGTCGCATGCAAGGGGCTTCTACCAAAGGAATCTTCTCCTTCGGGAAGAGTCGCGCTAAGATCGTTATCAATGAGAAACCAGAGGTCACTTTCAGAGACGTAGCTGGGTGTGATGAGGCCAAAGAAGAATTACGGGAGATTGTTTCATTCTTGAAACATCCGGCTCGTTTCCAGCGATTAGGCGGAAAAATCCCCAAAGGGGCGTTGCTAGTAGGGCCTCCCGGTACGGGAAAAACCCTGCTGGCCCGAGCTGTGGCCGGCGAAGCAGGAGTACCTTTTTATAGCCTCAGCGGCGCCGATTTCGTGGAAATGTTCGTGGGTGTCGGAGCCAGCCGTGTCCGGGACCTTTTTGAACAGGGCAAGAAAAACGCACCTTGCATCATTTTCATCGATGAAATCGATGCGGTAGGGCGGCAGCGCGGGGCTGGATTGGGAGGCGGCCACGATGAGCGGGAACAGACCCTCAACGCTTTGTTGGTGGAGATGGACGGTTTCGAAACCACCGATAACGTAATCCTGCTGGCGGCCACTAATCGTCCCGATGTGCTTGATTCTGCTCTACTGCGCCCCGGTCGGTTCGATCGCCGCATCGTGGTGGATATTCCAGATGTCAAAGGGCGGGAGGAAATTCTCAAAGTTCACGCGAAAAAGATTCCCCTGGCCCGTAATGTGCGCCTGGACATCATTGCCAAAGGTACTCCCGGAATGGTGGGTGCCGATCTGGCTAATCTATTGAACGAAGCAGCGTTGCTAGCGGCCCGTAAGAACAAACGCCGGGTAGGCATGGAGGACATCGAAGAGGCCAAAGATAAGGTAATGATGGGTATCGAACGGCGCAGCATGGTCATCAGTGAAAAGGAGCGCCGCACCACTGCCTATCATGAAGCAGGACACGCATTGGTAGCCAAGCTTACTCCGGAAGCCGATCCGGTGCATAAAGTTACCATCGTGCCTAGGGGGCGGGCCCTAGGATTAACCGCCCAGCTGCCGGTGGATGATCGTCACAACTATTCTAAAAGCTATCTGGAAGGTGTGCTTACTATCCTCATGGGTGGGAGAATCGCCGAACGAGAGGCCCTGAAACAGTTGACCACCGGCGCCGGTAATGACCTGGAACGGGCCACGGCTCTAGCGCGCAAAATGGTTTGCGAGTGGGGCATGAGCGATCACCTGGGCCCGATGACTTTCGGTAAGAAACAGGAGGAAATCTTCATCGGGCGGGAACTTGGAATACACCGGGATTTCAGCGAGGACACTGCTCGCCGTATTGATGAAGAAGTCCGACGGATTATCGAAGCGGCGGAGAGCCGGGCCCGTAAGATCATCCGTGAAAATCGGGATAAGTTGGATCAGATAGCCCAACTTCTCCTGGAAAAAGAGAGCATAAGTGGTAGTGATATCGATGCCATTTTAAGTGGGAATGGGCGTGTATCTAAAAACCAAAATAGCGCTAACAACCGCTCCCGGCGCAATCGACGCCGACGCCGGCCCAAGAACGAATCGGCACCGCAATTGATCGCGGAAACGGCCTCATCCGAACCGCAAAAGCAGACTGAGGTCAGGCCCAACAAACAGACGAATGAAAAACTGAACCCACCTGTCATACCTGAAAGCGGGGCGGAAGATTAATGATCAGACTCGTTGACAAGAGTCGCAAACGCCGTGATGACACGGCGTTTGTTGTTTAATACGGATAATGGACGTTAGTGCCACCTGGCTCGTACGCGGCAAAACGGTATCCTTGAAGCCCTTTTGCCTTATGGGGATCGTCAATATTACGCCCGATTCTTTCAGTGATGGGGGACGATTTTTCAAGCCAGATAAGGCGTTGGCACAGTGTGAGAAGCTGATTCAAGCCGGTGCGACGGTTCTCGATCTGGGAGGAGAATCCAGTCGTCCCGGGTCTGAGCCGGTATCCTGGGAGGAGGAATGGCGGCGGGTAGGACCTGTGCTCCGCGAATTGCGTAAAAAATGGGATGGGTTTATTTCCGTTGACACTTATAAAGTCGAAATTGTCCGGCGGGCTCTGGATGAGGGTGCCGATATCATAAACGATATTACTGCCGGTCGTTGGGAGCCGGAATTACTTCCCCTGGTGGCTCAAAACAAAGCCGGTTACGTTTTGATGCACATGCTGGGACGTCCCCGGGATATGCAACGTAATCCCTCTTACCGGGATGTGTTAGACGAAGTGAAAGTTTTCTTTAAGGAACGTTTACAAGCCGCCGAGGCTGCAGGGATTGCCCGTGAACGAATGGTACTGGACCCGGGGATTGGTTTCGGCAAACGGCTGGAAGATAATTTGAAATTGATAGGCCGGATTGATTTCTTCCTGGACCTGGAACGTCCGCTGCTGCTGGGGGCCTCGCGTAAATCCTTCATTGGGATGATCACCGATGCATCGGTAACCGAGCGCTTGCCCGGATCGATCACTGCCGCCGTATTAGCCTACCTCAAAGGAGCTCGCCTTTTCCGGGTGCACGATGTGGCTGAAACCCGACAGGCGCTAGAGATTGCCGCTGCCCTTTTAACTTCAGGCGATTACATTCGCGTATGACCCGCGGCCGAAAGTATTTAACCACTTTGCTGGTTATCGCCGGTGGAGCCTTTCTCCTGTTTTTCTGGCATTTTGAGCTGATCCGCATCGCTTTCCTTTCCATCCGGGTTTACGACCTGGTAGATATTCTGGCAG
>CAYXZO010000033.1:0-24496 GCA_964469505.1 uncultured Lentisphaeria bacterium
GAACGCTTCCCCAAGTCACTAAAAACTTGTGGGGTTTTCCTAAAAGGCCCAAATTTACGGCAATAGTAGTATTTAGTTAAGCAAAGTGAAATTCAAACTCTCTACCATAGGGGCGATAATTTGCTTATTGTCCGCTAGTGTCAATGCACAGGTGCTCATTTCAGAAGTGATGTTCAATCCCCAGGGTTCGGAATACACAAACGAGTTTATTGAGATTTATAACCGAAGTGATAATGCCATAAGTTTAGAGAATTGGCTCATTACGGATGGAGTAGGCTGGGATACTTTAATTTGGCTAGCTGGACCAGATTCTTTGGGCCCTGATACATATGGCCTGATCTTAGATCCCGACTATGATCTTGATAACGGTTTGTACCAGGGACTAATTCCATCAGAAACCTCCATTTACACTATTCGATCGGATCACAGTTTCGGCAGTGGAGGATTGTCCAATAGCGGCGAGCAAGTATTGCTCTTTTCACCGGATAGTCTGCTAGTTTCTTACGTAGGTTGGACTCAAAGCACGCCGAACGGCTACTCTTGGGAACGACAGAGAATAGATCAACCCGACAGTTCGGTGGTTTGGGGAATAAGCCTGGTGGAGAATGGCACTCCCGGGAGGGTTAACTCGCTCCAACCCCCAGCGGTAGATTTAGAGTTGGTAAAGGTTGAGGTCTTGCAAACTCCCACCATAGCCGAAGGAGACACCCGCATTCGGTGGATATTTGCTAATCGGGGATTGGAGACTTTAGACACGATTCAGTTTGTGCTTTATGCTGATGAAAACCAGGATGCTGTCCTCAGTCCCACAGAACAAGTGGCTCAATTGGATTATGCTGGAAATCTTGAATTCTCGGCCCATGACAGTCTGGAAATTCTTTTGAACGATGTGCCGTGCGGAGTGACTCCGTTCGCATTAGTCGGCATCGCGTTCGGTGATACTCTTTCATTCAACGATACCTTGGCCTTCAGCCTAAAGCGGGGATATCCCCGGGGAGTGGTAATCATAAATGAAATATTGTATGCCCCGACCGATGAGCAGGGTTCCGAATGGTTTGAACTGTACAATCCCTCCTCGGATACCATTTCGCTACAGGACTGGAGCTGGGCGGATGCCACTAATCATTGGCGCCAACTTACCGCTGAGCGCCTTTTGCTTCCCCCCGCCAGGTTTAAAGTGATCTGCCCGGATTCCTCAGTAATTTCAGTTTTCAATTTGCCCGATTCTCTGATTCTCATACCCGCAAGCTGGTCTTCTTTGAATAGCTCTCAAGATTCTGTACGACTCTGTGACGCCACCAGTCATTTGATAGAACAGGTGTGGTACTCCGGTACGTGGGGAAGAGCCGGGACCAGTTTGGAGCGGCGAGATCCGTTTGTGAGCGGCTTGGAAGAATGGAATTGGGCTCCTTCGATAGCGGCGGATGGCGGCACTCCAGGTGATACCAATAGTCGACTGTTACCCCCGATAGCAGTATCGTTTGCCGGAGATCCCGAACTGTTCATGAGCTCAACCTATCCACCATCCTCAGTCGAGTTTCAAATTGTTTTACAGAACAAAGGGCTGCAGGCAATTGATGAACTCACATTGAGAGTCAATGGTTCATTCGACCGGGTTCTAGCTATCCCGTGGCAGGGCAGTCTGCCTACCTGGGATTCTTTGACCATTACCGGCGTGTTGGATTTCCGAACCGGCGGATTACAGACACTGGAATTTCAGGCGGTTCTCGCCGATTCTGTCAGGGACCGAATAATTGCCGAGGTTTCCCTGGGATATGCTCCCTATCAGGTGGAGTTAAGTGAGTTACTTTATCGGCCGGTTTCCAACCAGGTGGAATTCATCGAGATTTACAACTCAACTCCTGATAGTTTGAACCTGCAGGGATGGTTTTTCAGGGATAACACTCAAACTAAAGGTCGTTTACCTGACTATCCGGTATGGCTTCCACCGGGATCACTGGCCGTTATTACCTCTGATTCTGCTATAATCGCAGAGTATTCTCCTGAAACAGCCCTTATTATCCCCGTCACTCCCTGGCCGGCGTTAAATAATTCTGGTGACTCCCTCCATTTGCGGGATGCCGGAGGTAACGCGCAATTGGACTGGGGATATCATAACGAATGGGACCCCCCTCCGGGGCGCAGTGTGGAACGGAAAGCATTCTGGTTGCCTGTTGATGAAATTTCCAGCTGGGGTGTTTGCCAGGCCCCGGCAGGTATTACTCCCGGGAAACCAAACAGTATCTCCATCCCGCCTGTCGCCTACGAGCTGAGTTGGTACGCATTTCCCGATTCAATAATGCGGGATCAATTGATCAACCTGGCTGTAGTCGTTATGGGAACCGGAGGGCAGTCAGGTTATGGACAGGAAGCTGTTCTTAGAGCGGATGGCGTAGACTTGGGGCAGGTGTCATTTGCGGCCCCGGCTTATGGGGACTCACTAATATTGCATTTCCCCGCGCTTGCTCTGCCAACGGGGTTGTATCAACTGTCGGTCATTACAGCCAAGGATTCTCTCGCAAGCCAATTGATTGTGGCACCGGCACCAGGTGATGTAATCATAAACGAATTCTGCCCCTGGCCCGCTGCCGGCGAAAGTGAATTTGTGGAATTACTCAACAGGGGTCCCTATGCTATCCCCGGCCAGATATTAGTCCTTTCCGATGGCCAGGTCACGGCCACAGCTGGTGGAGGAACAATTCTGGGGGTGGGTGATTTCGGTCTAGCCTTACCTGGCGGTGCTGGTGAGGTTGGCTGTCCCACTTTATTGTTTGATCCCTGGCCCGGTTTTTCCAACACCCATGATGAGGTAGTTTTGCGAGCCATAAACGGCGTTTTGTTGGACAGCGTAGCTTATACCGAAACCTGGAACGTACGTGAGGGAGCCAGTTTTGAGCGAGTATATGCCGAATCCTCGACAGTGGAGATCGAGAACTGGCGACTCAATCCACAGGGTGGAACTCCTTGTAAGCGTAACTGGGCGACTGCCCCGGATCATAATTTGTCTCTGTTCAAGCTGGACTTACCCGAGGAAACAGTCTTCCCGGGTAGTCTGGTCGTTATTTCAGTTCACCTGATCAACGACGGTCGACTAACCGGAACGCAGAGACAACTAACGGTACAAGCAATAAAAGATGGTTTCCCTGAGTGGGAGACATATCAGGAGATACCCTCGCTGCCGGCGGGTGATTCTTTGTCTCTGGATGTGAGTTGGCGACCTGAACGTAGCGGGGGTTATGATATTCTGGCCTTTTTGGACACCGCGGATGAAATCACCGCCGATGACACTTTCAGGACAATCTTTTTCGTCAGCTCGCCTCCGGGACAAATTTTATTGACGGAAATCATGTATCAACCCTTACCGGGCGAGCCGGAATGGGTAGAGATTTACAATACGAACAGCGATACTTTGGTTCTTTTAAACTGGTGCTTGATGGATGCCGGCGGGAACAGGGGATGGGTAGATTCTTTAATAAAACTGCCCGGTAATGAATATCTGGTGCTCGCCTCTAATAAATTAGCGGGTATCTCTAACCAAACCGTCCTGACTTCGTTCCCCAATCTGAATAACAATGAGGAGAGCATTTACCTCTTGGATCCCACCGGGGTCGTTGTCGATTCGCTGAATTGGAATAGCTCTTGGGGAAATAGCCAAGGAGTTAGCCTGGAGCGAATTCGTCTGGTAGGCACACCGAATCCCCGTGAGAATTGGTCCTCCTGTGTCGCGCCTTCCGGTTCTACGCCAGGTCAGCCGAATAGTTTGTTGCTTACAACTTTGCCGGCACAGTTCACAGTCCAGCTTTCGCCCGCTATTTTCTCTCCAAATGGGGATGGTCATGATGATGAGGTACGTATAGAGTTTCAACTACCGGTTCCGCACGCCCAGGTTTCGGTTGAGGTCTACGATATCAAAGGCCGATTGGTTGCAATCCCGGCGCGTGATCAGTCGGTTGCCCACCGGGGAGTGATAAGTTGGGACGGGATCTGGCGTTATTCCCCACCGACCCCCGTGGGGGTCTATCTGGTTTGGTTTGAAGCTCGAGCCCCGGCGGGGCAGGTGTTTCATAAACTATTAAAAGTGATTCTAGCCCCCTGAATTAAGCTCCTTCGGTGCTTGGGCTTTCCACCTGCAGATTACATATTCCGGTCAAATGGGTGATTTCTTGTTCAAATCAGGATTGGTAATCTCTCCTGAAAGTGTGGAAGTACTGGATGTCAGGGTTAGAGGAGAGAAGATTTCAGAGATAGCTCCTCATCTGAGCCCGGTTCCAGGGGAGGAAGTTCTAGAGCTGGAAGGTAAGTGGCTTTTCCCAGGAGTGATAGACCCCCACACCCATATGGGGATTCCCATAAAAAACATTACCTCGGCTGATGATTTTGCTTCTGGAAGTCGCGCGGCGTTACATGGGGGAGTAACTACGATTATCGATTTTACCGTTCTGCGGCCGGGTGAATCTCTCCAAGCTTCTCTGCAACGAAGGTTGAAGAAAGCAGCTGCCTCGTTATGTGACTATCATATGCATCTCAACTTTACCAGATTTGAACCACAATTATTGTCCGAACTGTCCCAATTGGTGCGAGCCGGTTTCCCCAGTATCAAAGTGTTCACCACCTATCGGGAAGCAGGGATGATGCTTTCATATGAGCAAATAGCAGAAGTGGCCCGGGAACTGAGCCCGTTGGGCGGCGCGTTGCAGGTCCATGCGGAAGATGATGCCGTTTTACGACAAGCCGCAGAGCCTTATCAGGGGCAAGAGCTGACCGATCCGTATCTCCATGGCTTGACTCGACCGGATCGAGCTGAAACCGTTGCAGTTCGCGAAATGGCGATAATCGCCAGGGACACGGGGGTCCGAGTATATGTCGTGCATCTGAGCTCGAGGGCGGGTCTGGAAGCGGCACCTGAGGAGGATAATTTTCTGCTTGAGACTTGCCCCCAATATCTTTTCCTCAACGATGATTGTTATCGGCGTCCCGACGGGGCTATGTTCGTCGCTAGCCCTCCCCTGCGTTCCGAGGCTGATCAAAAAGCTTTGCGATTAGCTCTGGTAGCCGGAAAAGTCCAAACGGTTGGAACTGATCATTGTCCTTTTTTCAAGCGCGATAAACCTCCGGGGTTACCGTTTCAAGATATTCCCAACGGAATGGGAGGGGTCGAAACCCTTTTCCCCATACTGGCTGCCTGGTGGGTTAAGGAAAAATATCCGTTGACACGTTTGGCGGAAATTTTAGCTGCCAGGACAGCGGATATTTTTGGCCTGGCTCCCCGAAAAGGTCGTATCGCCGTGGGAGCGGATGCCGACCTGCTGGTGGTTGATCCAGAAACAATACGTACTGGCTGGTTCGATACGCGCGAGTCCACAACCGACTGGAGTGCTTTTGCTGATTTTCCGACGCTATTCCCCCAGCATGTTTTTCGTCGTGGCGAGTGGGTGGTGCGCAACGGACGGCTGATGAATGATATATCAACGGGCAAATTGATAAGAAGCGGGATGGGTAAGCCCGTATGAGTTTCTGCCGTAGCCGTAGGGTATGGAATTGTTAGGACCAAATAAAAATGGGAGCAGGGCCGAAACCGTGCTCCCATATATGCAATAGGAGGGAACGCACCCCTTTTAACGTGCTTTAGGTAGTGTTGTTCCCGTTAAAACACCCGTTGTTACATTTGTCGGGGGTGGGCAATAAAGAAGGCTTGCCAGAGGTTATGTAATGCCATAGGTTAATTTTTGAAAAAGTGAGGAGAGAGCTATGGAAATTACAATCGAATACTGTGTGGTTTGAAACTACTTACCCAGAGCGACCAGTTTGGCCGCTGATATTCTTGCTAAGTATGGCAATGGGGTTAAGGCCCTAACTCTTATTCCTTCTTCCGGGGGAGCGTATACTATTACCAAAGACGGTAGAGAGATCTTTTCCAAAAAGAAACTTGGGCGTTTCCCCCATAGCAATCAGGAGATTCTGGAACTTTTAGAAAAGTAAGCACTTCACGACGCCCTGCTGCAAGGCAGGGCGTTTTTGTTTTGTAAGACAACTCCTCAGTAAGTGCGAAATAAATTCCGGGAAAATGAAAGGGAACCCAATGTCAAAATTCCCCTGGTCCGTAATATCGTTCATAGGGCCGCTTTTAGCATTTTCGGTGGTAAGTGCTACTCCACCGGTGCGGGTGGTGGGAACAGCCCGGCCACTGACCCCTGAAGGCGCGATTTTTCAGGCACCCACGTGGTCACCCGATGGGAGATGGGTAGCAGTAACGCGACCGCGTTATCAGGGGATTTATCTGATTCCCTTTCCCGAGGGAGGGGAACCGACGGAGCTCAGCTCAGCTGCCGCCATTGGATTTGGAATGAAGTGGTCGCCTGACAGTCGCGCCATAGCGGGGCGGGCAGCCGTATTTCAGGGCCCAATAAGACGCAACGCGCTGTTGGTGATCGATGCGGTTACAGGTAAAGCCCAACGTTTGACGCCCTGGCAGACGTTGATGCCAGGGACTCCCGAGTGGACCGCTGACGGGCGCGCACTCTATCTATCTCGAGCCGGGAAATTTTCCCTTACCTGGATTGATGTGGATACCACTACTCCCGCCGCCGGTCCGCTGGTATTTATCCGCAACGGTCGCCTGCGGGTAAAGTGGAATTCTGCAGCACGAGAGGAAACGCCTCCCCAGCCTCCCGGCGAGCCTTTGAACGTTACTGTAGCACCTCAGGGTGAGAGGGTGGCTTTTGAAATTTTGGGAGGGCATTTATGGGTGATGCGGCTGGATGGCAGCGAACAGAGAGATTTAGGCTTTGGCTATAACCCCGCCTGGGATCCCACAGGTAAACGGATAGTGTTCGAGGTGACCAGGGATGATGGCGAGACATTACTAGAGTCGGATCTAGTAGTAGCTGAAGTTGAGAGCGGACGTCAAGTGAGATTGACAGCTACTCCCAATCGGTTGGAAATGCACCCCAGCTGGTCACCGGATGGACGCTGGATAGCCTTCGATACCTACCGAGACGGTCGGATTTTCGTGGTGGAGGTGGCCAATGAGAAGTAAAGCGGTCGTTTTGTTGGTGATGATTTCCTGGCTGATCAAACTGCCCAGCCCAGTCCTAGCCCAGGTCGTAACCGGACTCTCCGAATGGAGCATATTTATCGATCCGGGGCACAGTCAACAGGAGAATATGGGGGTCAACGGCTATTCTGAAGCGGAAGAGGTGCTGCGGGTAGCGCTGGAATTGCGCAACCTACTCCAAACCAAAACCGATATTGGAGCCGTTTATCTTTCTCGTACTAATGACCAGCAGCAAGTTTCCTTGAGTCAGCGAACAGATTATGCCAATTCGGTTGGAGCCGCTTGGTACCATTCCATCCATAGCAATGCCGGCCCCCCAGAGCATAATACTACTCTGCTTTTGTGGGGTCAGCTTTACGATGGCACTCCCGATCCACCGGTGGGAGGTGAAACAATGAGTGCGATTATGGTGGATCGTTTAACCAGAGTAATGCGAATCAGTACTTCGGGCTCATGGGGGGATTGCAGCTTTTACTCTTATACAGGAGCTTGCTCTCCCAGCTGGCCGGGTCCCTATTTATGGGTAAACCGTCACAGTAACATGCCTTCAGAATTAAGCGAGGAAGGCCACCATACCAATCCATCCCAGAACCAGCTAGATATGAACGCTGAATATAAACGAATGTTGGCCTATTCGTTCTTTTGGTCGATCCTGGATTATCACCATTTGCCACGTCCACCGGTACACATTCTTGCCGGTCGGATCAGGGATGCGGAAACGGCCATTCCCGTAAACGGAGCTCAAGTCATTGCCGGAGGTCAGGAGTACACCACGGATACATACGAGTCATTGTTTTTCCATTACACCGATAACCCAGATTTATTGCACAATGGTTTCTATTTCTTTGAGGACCTGCCGGAAACCACTTCCATTATGATCGTTTCCGCCCCCCATTATGATGCTGAAACTCTATCGGTAAGCTTGATAGACACGTTCATCACCTTTCGGGATGTCTTCCTGTCTCCCCAAGCCGCGCCATACCTGGTTCAAGTGAATCCCTCGCCCGGCGATACGCTGTTTCCGGCTTGGGAAAGAATAGAGCTACGTTTCAGCCGACGGATGGATACCGCATCGGTGGATTCAGCTCTGAGCTTGTCTCCGGCAAGCTCTATGACTTTTTCGTGGACGGATGAGGGGCGCCGATTGACCCTGGTGACCGATACCCTTCAATATTTAACCGATTACTCCCTGGTGATTGCGGCCAGCGCCCGGGATGTACGAGGACACTTTTTAGACGGCAATGGTGATGGAACTCCAGGCGATCCTTTTGTTCTCAACTTTCGTACCGGACCGGAGGATTTAATACCTCCCGTTCTGGAAGAGATTTTCCCCGGAGAGGGAGCGACCACCGATTTGTATCCCCTTATAACCCTGGTTTTTGATGAGCCCCTGGAGCCGGCTTCCATAACCCTCGATCGAGTACGCGTGGAGCGGGTATACAATCTATTGCAAGTGGAGGGAGAGCTGGGGGTTTATCGCTATCACGGGCAGGGGGTGGTGACATATTTTCCGACTGAACCGTTGTTGTCCCAGGAAGCCTACCGTATAAGAGTTTTCCCGGGCATAGCTGACCGTTTCGGCAATATCACCACTCAGGGAATATTGAGTAGTTTCAACACAGGGGATTATGATTACACCCGCACGAGGATTGATAATTTCGAAGGCGATTTCACCCAGGATTGGTGGCCACCTCAGAGCAGTGGTAGTACGACCGGAATAATTTCCGAAAGAACGGGCAGGCGACCGGTCGGTGACCGCGTGGATTTGTCCAACGGCAGTCAACAGGCCCTGGAATTGTATTACACCTGGGACACAACTGCCGGCAACTGGCTGATACGAGAATATGTAGGAAGCGGAGCCGCCCGTAATGTGCACTTTACCGCTCAGAATCTGCTGGAAGTTACCCTTTTCAGCGATGGCAGCGGTAATCTATTTCGTTTTTGTGTTGACGATAATGTCCCCAATTATGCCGCCGGTAATCATGAAGTAAGCCCCTGGATTGTATTGGACTGGTACGGCTGGCGGCGAGTCATCTGGGATCCTTCAGCTGATGGCGTGGGAAGTTGGATAGGTGATGGACATTTAGACGGGACACTTGGTTTTGATAGTTTTCAGTTAAGTCATGTGGCCGGAGCTAGGGATTCAGGGCGCATCGTTTTGGATAACCTGAGGGTCCTAACCCGAGTTCCCACAGCTGTAAGCCAAAGTAATCCATTGCCCCAGGATTACACCCTTGGGCCAGCTTATCCAAACCCGTTCAATTCCGTGACCAGGATCACCTACACATTGCCTCGACCAGGCCGTGTGAGCCTTAAAATCTTTAATATCAGAGGGTTACTTGTGAAAGTTCTATTCGAGGGCTACCAATCGGCAGGGCGGCATTTTGTGAAGTTTGACACAAAGGGACTGTCGGCAGGTATCTACTTTTGTTACATGAAAGCCGATGGATTCAAAGCTACCCGGAAAATCACATTGATTAAGTAAGGCGATGTTGGTTTTTCGATTTAATCTGAAGAATAAATGGCCCCTGCTTTTCACAGTGGTACTATGGATATCGGCGCCGGACGGGGTTCTGATTGCCAAGGAACACACAAAAGCCTCGAATTACATTTCTCTAGAAGAAGCGATCCTGAAAGAAACCGGCAACGCCAGCGCCTCGAAGGTTTACAAGCGGGTCCTGCGTCGCTTACGGCGGAGTGGAGTGCCTGAAGACTATCTGTTAGCTTACCTCCCACGGGCCATGCGGGAAGTGGATTCCGGCATAGTCCAGCGCTGGCATAATCCATCGGAGAAATTGAATTACTCCAGTTATCGGAAGTTATTCATTAATAATGAGCGGATTCAAAAAGGGCTCAGCTTTTATCTCGAACATTCGGATTTATTAGCTAGAATTGAGCGCCAGTATGGCGTGGATAAATACCTGCTGCTTAGCATTGTGAACATAGAGAGCTCTTTTGGCAGTAACCACCAACAGTATCCTGTAGTAAAGGCTTTGAATACAATTGCCCACGAATTCCCCCAGCGGGCCAAATGGGTTGAGGATGAGTTAGTCGCCTGGTTTTTAGCCTGCTACCGTGATTCCCTGGACCCTATTACCACCAAGGGGTCCTACGCTGGTGCATTCGGTTATATGCAGTTCCTCCCCAGCAGCTTCAAGCGTTACGCAGTTGATTTCGATGGCGATAAGAAATGTGAACCCTATGAATGGCCCGATGTGCTTGCCAGTATGGCTAATTTTCTTCGTAAGCGAGGGCGATATCGTCCCAACAGTGACGATTTCTCCCGGGGGTCCGCCAACTGGCGCGCCGTTTATAAATACAATCCTTCCAAAAACTACGTGAGGGCCGTTTTAGAATATCGCGATATAATGCGCGAAAAACTCACCGACTGAATTAATCAACCAGCCCTCTCTCCTCCCCAGCGAAAGCTCCGTCTCCTCCCCGGCGGGGCTTTCTATTTTGTTAAATGACGAACTTAAACGGAAATCCTTCTAAACAATGTGCAGATGCAAAACACCCCCGGTTTAAATGTCGGGGGTGTTGGCAGCTGGATTCTGTCCGAAGTAAAGGGATTATTTCTGAGCGAAATTTTCGGGATACAAAACAACCTGCACGTAGTTTTGGGGATTGAAGTATGTAGCCACAGTTTTTTGGACCGTCGCTTTATCGAAACCTTTCACCAACTGGGGATACTTCATGATCAGCGTGGGATCAAGATTGTTGAAGTAATAATCCTTCAAAGTGCGTAGCCAGAAATTGTTTTTCTTGAGATTCACTTCGCGGGTTCTAATCTGCGTTTCTTTCACTTTGGTGATGTAGATATCATCCACCGGATTCTGTTTCACGTGTTCCAGAATATCAAACACAGCCTGGGTAAGTTCACCCACCCTTTCAGGAGCGCAGCCGAAACTGACGGTCAAACGATATTCCGGTTTCGGGTATTGGTGAACGGAAGCCGAAACGCGGACACCATAGACCCCGCTCATGGCTTCGCGTAGGCGTTCCCGCATTATGATGCGCAGAACTTGTATAGTAGACTGTAAGTCGTATCGGTTCTGTACGTTCCACTCGAAAGGACCGTTGAAGGCCAGATAGACATAGCTCTTGGGGGCTATACCGCGGTAGACCTCCCGTTTGACAATTCCCTGTGGAAACTGAACTTTCTCATCAGCCCATGACTCCTGGCGTTGATTGGTGGGCAGTGAGCCTAGGTACCGCGTAACAAATTGTTTCAACTGGTCAGGATCCAGATTACCCACAAAGATGAAGGTGAAGTCATCGGCATCGGCAAACCGATCCCGGTAAACATCCAGCGCTTCATCCAAACGAATTTTCTTCAGATCCTCCAAAGTAAACGGTTTGCGGCGCGGATTATGGTTGGTAACTGTTACAGTAATGGTATCCGAAAAGGCCGCTTCGGGACTGGCACTTCGATTTTCCAACATTCCTTCCAGGCGATGTAAATAAGCTTGGAAAGCTTCTTCATCCTTTCGGGGGGTGGTAAAATAGAGATAGATCAGCTTGAACAAGGTTTCCAGGTCCTGAGGGGAGGCGCTGCCCCTTAAACCCTCGGTCAGGGTCCCCAGGTAGGGTGTGACGTTGACGACTTTGCCGGCTAACTTCTTCTCCAATACAATGGCGCTGAAACCATCCACTCCGCTCTCACTTACGATATCATCTGCCACCTGTGCCGAGCGGAGTTTGTCCAAAGGCACTAGAGAAGTACCACCCGGACTAAAGGCGGTAAACAGGATTTCATCATTTTTGAAGTCCGTCTTCTTCCAGATGACCCGCACGCCGTTACTAAGGCGCCATTCTGTCACCTCAATGTCCGGATATGATTTTTCTTCGACGATCTCCCCGCTTTCTAGGTCTTCAGCCAGTAGCGGAGCGGTGTCGGTGATGTCTTCGTATGGAGTAATCTTCTCTTGAGAAACTTTGTTGAAAACCGCTGCCAGCTCTTCTTCAGTGGGGATTTTCAGACCGGGTTTGAGGGGAGAATTTGCCAATACGACGCGGTTGTCATCGGTTATTAGTTCTTTAGCCAGCGCATTGACTTCTTCCAGCTTGATGGTGGGTAACAGCATTTTGGTCAGCTTGTACTCGAACTCGATTCCAGGGATTGGCTCCTGGCGCAGGTAGTTCCGCACATATTCACTCACCAGCCGATTGGATTCCAGCTTATTTTGCTCCCGATACTGTTTTTCTATTCTACGCAGCAGTTCCTTCTTTTGACGTTCCAGCTCGGTTAGTGTGAAACCGAATCTTTGTACCCGGAGAGCTTCGGTGAGAATCGCCTCCAATCCGCGAACTATACCGCCTTCTTTTACCCCCGCTCCCAGTACGTAAAAATCTGCCGTGCGAACCCATCCCATCATGCCGGAATAGGCATAAAGAAAGGGGGCATCGGGCTTTTGGGCAATTTCCCGGAAGCGATTGTTTAACATGGAATTATAGAGACTCCGGATAATTCCCCGGCGGTAATCGGCAAAGGTTTGTTCTGTTTTGTGAGGATGTTTGAAATAGATAGATACCCGGGAGCGCGTGGCTTCGGAATCGGCGGCAATGGCGAAGAGCGTCTCTTTGTGATCGGGAACAGGAAACAGCTTACGGGGACGGGTTTTCTGGGGGGCTGGAATGGAACCGAACTTTTCTTTAATCAGTTGCTCCACGCGATCAGGATCAAAATCACCTACTGCCACCACGGCCTGCAGATCCGGTCGGTACCAATCGTAATAGAAGCGTTTAACTGTTTCGTGGGGAGCGTTTTGAATAATCTCTTTCTTTCCGATGGTCAGCCGTTCAGCATAACGAGAACCATGAAAAAGAACCGGCAGCTGTTTATCGAACATGCGCTGGTCCGCTCCCCGCCCTAAGCGCCATTCTTCGATCACAACGCCGCGTTCTTTGTCGATTTCTTCATTCTCCATTAAGGCTTCGTGAGCCCAGTCCTCCAGAATCTGTAAGCCCGTTTCCAAAGCCCCGGCTGTGTCTGTCGGAACCTCTAACATATAAACCGTTTCATCGAAAGAGGTATAAGCGTTCAAATCTGGACCGAAGCGAATCCCTATGGATTCTAAATAATCGATGAGGGCCTGTTTGGGAAAATGCTTGGTACCGTTAAAACACATGTGTTCCACCAGGTGAGCCAGACCCTGTTGATCATCGTCCTCCAGCACTGATCCTGCATTAACTGCTAGCCGCAGGAAAGCCCGCTTTTCAGGATGCTTGTTTACCCGAATGTAATAAGTCAGTCCGTTGGGTAAATGACCAATGCGAACCTGTTTATCTACTGGCAATTTCTTTTGTGCTAGTTTCCTTTTTACAATTTGATCGACCAGCTTCGCTTTATAATTGGCGCAAGTAAATAAAGACAAAGACAACGCTGCCAGTAGGATAAGCCGTCCAAAGCGATTCATGAGTTTTGACCCCTCCTGTATTTCAGGATTATTTGTGCCGTAAGAAACCTTATTCACGGAATTAATTTTATACACGGCACTAAAAAACAAAGGTCTTCTTGAAAGAAAATTGGGAAGCATTAGCAGCTTATTTTGCTTGACTAGGGGGTGGATTATGGTTAAGAATACCAACAGCCAATAGATTGAACAAAGAGGAGTTAGCCATGAACAAAGTAGCGGTTAGAGATTTCATGGCGCGGAAATTGATCACTTTCCGCCCAGATACCAACATTTATGCTGCTATCTCAACTCTGGTGCGGAATGGCATTTCCGGTGCCCCCGTAGTGGGGGATCAGGGTGAATTGTTGGGTGTCCTGTCGGAAAAGGACTGCTTACGTGTGTTAGCTAATGGAGTTTTTCACCATTATCCAGCAGGACCTGTGTCAGAGTATATGACCCAAGCGGTGATGACTGTGCACCCGGATACTGATATGTTCACAGTTGCCGATATTTTTCTTAAAAACATTTTCCGGCGCCTGCCTGTGGTAGAGGATGGTAAAGTAGTAGGGCAAATTTCACGTCGTGATGTTCTACGGGCCGTGGAGGAAATCGCCAAGCAGGATGCCCCAACCGGTCCTGCTTAATTCAGAGGAGAACTCCCGATGAATGGAAAGCATATCGCACTTACAGGAGTCCTCATTTTTGGGTTATGGGCTTGCACTGGGAGCAAAAGTTCCAAGAACGTAAATTGGCAGGAGGGATCTTTTGCCCAGGTACGAGCTCTTGCGGGAGATCGTGAAATCCTGACTTTCTTTTTCACTGACTGGTGAAGTTGGTGTAAACGGCTGGAAGCCGTTACGTTTAAAGCGGATAGCGTGGTTCGATTCATTAATGCTAACCTGGTGGCCTACAGGATCAATGCTGAAAAAGAGGGCCAAGATTTAGCTACCAGGTACGGTGTGCACGCTTATCCCACGGTGGTAATCACCGATTCCAGTGGGGAAGAAATAGATAGAATAATTGGCTATCTACCTCCTAATGAATACTTGGTGGAATTACGGCGCATAATCGGCGGTCGCGATACCTATGCTGCTTTGAAAAAGATAGTTGCTGCAGATTCTACGAAATACGAGGCGTTGTATAAACTGGCTAAAAAGGAAAACTGGCGCCAGGGGCGCAAGCAAACGGTTGCTTTATGGCGTAAACTGCTGGCAGTAGCACCTGACACCAGTGAAGCGAGGGCCGCAGCGGCATTCAACTTAGCTGCCGTCGCTTTAGAGACCGAAAAAGATTCCACTGCTCTGGTTACTTATTTAGCCCAAAAACCGCCTGTCAAATTTGCCCGACAGGCTTATCAGCTGTTAATCCGCCAAAAGCGTAAGGCGAAGGACTTAAAGGGTGAGCTATATTGGCATCTGGCGCTGCTGGCTTACCTGGATAGCGTCGGGCTGAAAGATGTCAATGTGCTTAATGCTTATGCCTGGCGCATGGCTGAGCTGAACATCAATCTGGAAGACGCTTTAAAACGGGTGCGGCAGGCGGTAACTCTCATTGCTCCCCAGGACTCTTTAACTAAAGCTCAAGTTTTGGATACTGAGGCCGAAATACTGTGGAAGCTGGGAAGGATCAAAGAAGCGATCGTGCTGGAGCAGGAGTGTATCAAATTGCAACCCGGCAGTTCATATAATGTAAAGCAGCTGCAAAAATTCCAGAAAGCAGATAGTCTGGCTGCCTGATAATTATGTGAAATGCCTGCGGAAACAGGTGTCGCTCTGCGGCAATATCCATAAAATGACGTTTATGGAAAGTTGAGTTGTCTTAACGCATCGGTTGCGGTTGTATTCGGTGGGGTAAGGTCTATATTTAGGCCCATGTTTTTCGACCTTAACTCATTTGAATTCCAAGAAGTTAAAGGAGGCTAATGGTGAAACTAGCGGTTCCCCGGGAAGTTCGACCGGGGGAAACCAGGGTGGCTTTAGTGCCCCAAGTCATCCCCGGTTTGATAAAGAGGGGGTATGAAGTGCTGATAGAGCAGGGAGCCGGTCTGGCCTCAGGCTTTACCGACGATCAGTATCGGGATGCTGGAGCCCGGGTGGTGGCTTCACCTGAGGAGATCTGGCAAGGGGGGGATGTTATATGTAAGGTGACTCCCCCGACAGAACATCCTGAATTAAAAAGAGCCGAAGCTGAATTGCTAGCGGAAGGCAAAACCTATGTGGGTTTTCTGGCGCCCCTGGAAGAACACGAGGTGCTGCGAGTATTCTTGCAGCGAAAGATCACCGGTTTCGCTATGGAATTTATTCCCCGGATCACCCGGGCCCAACCTATGGATGCGTTGAGCTCCCAAGCTAACCTGGCAGGGTATAAGGCGGTAATTATGGCTGCCGATCGCCTGCGGAAAATTTTCCCCCTGCTAATGACCGCTGCGGGGACTATAACCCCGGCCCAGGTTTTCGTGCTGGGGGCCGGAGTGGCCGGTTTGCAGGCCATTGCCACCGCCAAGCGTCTGGGCGCTAAGGTGATGGCCTTTGATCCCCGTCCCGCGGTTAAGGAGCAAGTACAAAGTCTGGGAGCCACTTTCGTGGAAATGGAGGTCCCCCAGGAAGATGTGGAGACTGCAGGGGGTTACGCCAAAGCCCAATCGGATGCTTTTCTCAAAGCTGAGCAGGAAGCGATTGCAGCGGTCTTGCCTAAAACCGATGTGGTAATAACTACCGCCCAGATTTTCGGCAAACGCGCTCCCATTCTGATTACCGCCGAGATGGTGGAACAGATGCCGTCCGGAGGCGTGATTGTGGACCTGGCTGCACAACAAGGTGGCAATTGTGAACTGACGAAACCCGGCGAGATAATTGAGCATGAAGGTGTAACCATCATCGGTTCACTGAATCTGCCGGCTCTGCTACCGGTGAATGCCAGCCAGATGTACGCCCGCAATATAGTGAGTTTTGTCAGGCAAGTGCTGCCTGCTGACTCCCAAGGCTTAGACTTTGAAGACGAAATTACCAAAGGGGCCTGTATTACTTACCAGGGCGAGATTAAGAACGAATTGGTCGCTAAGGCCTTTCAAAAATAAGGAAAACCGTATGGAAAGTTTCATCGTTTCCATTTACGTATTTGTACTGGCCATTTTTGTCGGCTTTGAGGTCATCACCAAGGTACCTCCACTGCTGCATACCCCGTTAATGTCCGGTTCGAATGCCATTTCGGGGATAACCATTGTAGGAGCCTTAATTGCAGCTGACCACAATGACTGGGCTCTGAGCACTATCCTGGGAATGTGCGCAGTGGTTTTTGCCATGATTAATGTGGCCGGGGGATATACGGTGACTGATCGTATGTTGGGTATGTTTAAGAAAACCTCTAAACCCGGGGAGCAGGCGTAGCTATGAATACTATCGTTCCCTTAGTATATCTCCTGGCGGCGGTACTGTTCATTATCGGCTTGAAGGAACTAGGCTCTGCTCGTACTGCACGCCGTGGTAATTTCATATCCCTGATTGGTATGCTCCTGGCCATGGCCATGACTCTGGTGAAACAGGGGATCGTGGGGCCGGTCCAGCTTATCATTGGACTGGTAATCGGATCTGCTATTGGAATCATCGCTGCCAAACGAGTGGCCATGACTGCCATGCCCCAAATGGTGGCCCTGTTCAATGGGTTTGGAGGGATTGCTTCTACCCTAGTGGCTTACTCGGAGCTGATCAGTCACCAATTGAATCCGCCTCCGGTGAACATCTCCGCCACGATATTTTTATCACTACTTATAGGTACGGTAACTTTCACGGGTAGCGTAGTAGCCTATGCCAAACTGGAAGGGCTCATTAAAAGCGCCCCGGTAGTGCTGCCAGCCCATCAGATATTGAACTTCCTACTCCTGGCGGCAGCAGTCGTGTTCGGTGTACTCTACACCTTGGACCCGGGCAACCAAACTTACGCGCTAACCATCGTGATCCTGGCCGCCGTATTTGGAATCACTTTTGTCTTACCCATCGGGGGCGCCGATATGCCGGTGGTAATATCCCTCCTGAATGCTTACTCCGGTTTAGCCGCGGCCATGACTGGTTTTGTGTTGTCCAATAACATGCTCATCATCAGTGGGGCTCTGGTGGGAGCTTCCGGCATCATCCTTACGCAGATAATGTGTGAAGCAATGAATCGCAGCCTGGCCAATGTGCTGTTTGGAGCGGTTGGGGCCGCAAGCGATGGAGCTGCCGCGGAAGGAGAACGGGCGGTAACCCGTTATACCGCGGCCGACGCTGCCATGATTCTCAACACTGCCTCCTCGGTGATAATCGTGCCGGGCTATGGCTTAGCGGTAGCCCAGGCGCAGCACGTGCTCCATGAAGCCGCCCAGATTCTGATGGATCGAGGCCTGACCGTCAGATATGCTATCCATCCAGTGGCTGGACGTATGCCAGGGCATATGAACGTGCTGTTGGCAGAAGCCAACGTGCCTTACGACCTACTGGTGGAAATGGAAAACATTAATGATGATTTTCAGAATACGGACGTGGTGTTGATCGTGGGAGCTAACGATGTGGTCAACCCGGCTGCCCGGTATAAAAAGAACAGTCCTCTGTATGGCATGCCGATCCTGAATGTGGATCATGCCCGGACGGTTATGTTTATCAAACGTAGCTTGAGTCCTGGTTTTGCCGGTGAGCCTAATCCTCTGTTCTATGATGATAAGACCATGATGGTTTTCGGCGACGCTAAAAAAGTTCTGACTGATCTGGTGAAAGAACTGAAACAGGGCTAGCTAGGGCAAAAGCTTGTTTTAAATAAGCTTGTAAGTCAGCCGAAGGGGCGCATTCGCGCCCCTTTTTTATACTTGGTTTTATGCTGGTGATTGCACCACGTTTTTCCCTTGACAAAAGCTGCAGGGATTAACAATATATTGCTATGTTTCTATAATCGAAACAATGTTTCAATAAATGAAACAATCATCTAACAATTCAATTCGCAAAGCTTTTCGCATTTTGGCCTGTTTGGCTGAAGCCGAGGGTGAGTTAGGTCTGACGGAAATCAGCCGTCAACTGGGATGGCATAAAAGCACTGTTTTCCGCTTCCTGACCTCCCTTGAAGAAGTGGGGGCTATACAGAAAGCGGCAGAAACTGGCAAGTACCGCCTCGGGCTGGCTCTGTTCGAATTAGGTAACCGCGTCCCGGCTAAAAGAAGTTTTGCAGATAAAATCCACCCTTACTTACGGGATCTGGCGGTGGAAGTCAATGAAATAGTGAACTTAGCCGGGTTGTTCCAGAATGAGGTGGTTTACCTGGATAAGATAGAATCCCGGCGGAGCATTCAGATTAAGACCTTTGTAGGGTTTCACATTATGCCCCACTGCACTGCTTTGGGGAAGGCCATTTTAGCAGAGTTGGAAACAGATGAACTGGAGCGGATCCTCCGGATGGTTGGATTGCCGCGACGTACGGCCCGGACAATCACTGATCGTACCCAGTTGGAAGAAGAGTTAAAACGAACCCGGCAGAGGGGATATGCCTTTGATGATGGAGAATTTGAAGAAGGCCTGCGCTGTGTTGCCCTGCCGCTTTATGATCGGCAAGGTAAAGTTATGGCTTCCATCAGTATTTCGGCGCCGGCTACCCGCATGACCGCTGCCAGGCGCCCCAAACTACTTTCAGCTTTAAAAAATACCCGCCGCCGGATTGAAGAAGCCTTGAGCTCGAATTTATTAATGATTGCCAACGTATGGAGGTAGAGCAATGCAGCCAATGCGTGTAGCTCTAGCGGGATTCGGCACTGTGGGACAGGGATTCACAGCCCTTCTGGCAGATAAACGATCCTTCATCGAGCAAAAGTATGGTATTTCCATCCTGATCACAGCAGTCCATGACCCCCGTTTTGGGACCGTAATAGCGGAAAAAGGTTTAGATGAGGAACGGCTTTTAAAAGCTGCTGCCGCGGGAGAGTTCGATCAAAGTTTGTCGGAGATGTCTTTTCCCGACAGTCAGACCTTTGTGGTTGAAGCCCCGGCTGAGGTGCTTGTGGAAGCGACTCCCACGAACCTGGAGACCGGGGAACCTGGGCTAACGCACATCATAGCTGCCCTTGAAAATGGGAAACATGTGGTTACCACTAACAAAGGTCCCATAGCATTGGCCTATCCCCGACTGATGCGTATAGCTGAAGAACAGAAGCGAGCACTGCGTTTTGAAGGAACAGTAATGAGCGGCACTCCCGTATTTCATTTACTTGAAAACGGCCTAGAGGGAGTAACAGTCAGCCGAGTGAGAGGGATTTTAAACGGAACCACCAACTACATCTTAAGCTTAATGGAGCAGGGAGAAACCTATTCGGCGGCTTTATCAAAGGCCCAGGCGGAAGGCTATGCCGAGACGAAACCCGATGCCGATGTCCTAGGTTGGGACGCTAAGGCCAAGGTCATGATTCTTGCTAATGTGCTCTTCCAAGCTGGACTAGCTCCGGAAGATGTACCTTGTCAGGGCATTACTGAGCTCAGTCCGAAGAAAGTAATGCTGGCTCTAGCAGCCAATCGGCACTGGAAATTAGTGGGTGAGGTGTACCAGACATCCGATGGAATCCAGGCTGAAGTAAGCCTTAAAGATTTGCCATCTACTGATTTTCTGGCTTCTGTGTCGGGGGTGAACAACGCTCTATGCATCTATACCGATTCTCTAGGAGAAGTGACTATTGTGGGGCCTGGAGCTGGCCGCCGGGAGACCGGATTTTCCATATTGTCTGATTTGTTGGGTATAGGACGTGGTTATCAACCTTGGATTTCAGGGAGAGAGTAATCAAATGGAAATGCTTATTGGAGGGAATTGGGTCACCAAAGATAAAGTCTTAGAAGTACGCAATCCTTTTGATGATTCCGTGGTGGATACGGTTCCACGAGGCACACCGGAGGATGCAGTGAAGGCCATAGCTGCAGCAGTGGAGGGGGCACGTTTGAATCGGCGTCTGCCGGTCCATGCCCGGGCCGAAATTCTCCACCGAGTCGCTCATTATGTGGAGGAACACCAGGAAGATTTTGCCCGCACCATTGCTACTGAAGGGAGTAAAACCATTCGAGAAGCGCGTAAAGAAGTTATCCGGTGTATCAATACTATTTCCTTAGCGGCTGAAGAGGCAAAGCGCTTATTGGGTGAAACTATTCCGTTTGACAGCATGCCCGGATCAGAAAGTCGAGTTGGTTATTTCTATCGTATGCCCATTGGGGTAATTGTCGCTATTACTCCTTTCAACGATCCATTAAATCTTGTGGCCCATAAGCTAGGTCCCGCCATTGCAGGGGGCAATTCCGTGGTGTTGAAACCGGCAACAGTGACCCCCATATCTGCATTAAAGCTGGCCGAGGCATTCTTGGAGTGTGGATTACCCCCGCAGATACTGAGTGTGGTTACCGGTTCTGGGTCAGAGCTGGGGCCGGTTTTGGTTCAGGACGAACGGGTTAGAATGATCAGTTTTACAGGCGGTGTCGAGGCGGGGCGAGTTATTGTGCAACAGGCTGGCCTTAAGAAGATTGGTATGGAGCTGGGGTCCAATTCTCCGGTCATAATCTTGTCTGATGCAAACCTGGAACGGGCGGTCGAGACCTGTGTTTCGGGGGCTTTCTGGGCTGCTGGTCAAAACTGCATTGGAGTTCAAAGAATTTATGTCCAAAACGAGATTTACGATTCCTTTGCAGAAGCTTTCGTATCACGCACGAAAACGATGAAAGTTGGTTACCAGTTGGATGAGTCCACCGATATGGGGCCTATGATTACTAAAAAGGAAGCTGAGCGGGTGATGGGCTGGGTAGAAGAAGCGGTGACTCGTGGCGCTCGAGTGTTAACGGGCAATGAACGTTCTGGAACGCTGGTTGCGCCAACTGTTTTGGAAAAAGTTCCTGCGGACAGTCGCCTTGATTGCCAGGAAGTCTTCGGTCCCGTGGTATCTCTGTATCCCATCCGGGATTTAAAGGAGGGGATAGAAAAGGCCAATCATGTGCCTTACGGGTTACATGCAGCTATTTTCACCGAGAATATCAGAGCTGCTTTTCAAGCGGTTCATGAATTAGAAGCGGGCGCAGTGATAATTAATGATTCCACCGATTATCGGTTGGATGCTATGCCTTTCGGAGGGGTTAAAAACAGCGGCCTGGGAAGGGAGGGGGTAAAATTCTCCCTACAGGAAATGACGGAGCCGAAGGTGGTGTGTTTCAATTTTGACGAAGATGCCACCTGGATCAATTAAAGGCCGCAACGGGCTCAGTGATGATATGTGTTAAAGGAAGGAGGACAAGCATGTTCCATTTCCGGGCTTTCTATTAGGAACATAGCTTCGGCAAGAGAAAGAACCTGGTTAAACTAAACGAAGGAGGGAAGACAATGTTACGAAACAACCGGCGAGGCGTTTTTCTTAAGGGGATGGTTTGGGTGCTGACCGTTTATCTGGTCAGCGGGTGTACTTCCCGACCCAGTTCCACCAATTCTGACGATTTATGGTCTTTCTACCAGACCACCCTGACTAAATGTAAATATGTTGATCTTACCCACGCTTTTAATCCCACTATCCCAGTATGGCCTGGTTTCGGAAACGCTACTTTTATGCCCACAAAGGCTGGTCAAGATATTCCGGGCTATGTCAAAAGGGGTGACGAGTTCACTTACAAGCAACACGGATTCATCGCTACAGCCTATTTTCTGCCTACTGATCAGTACGGGACTCAATTAGATCCGCCGGCCCATTGGGATGAGTACGGAGCCACCATCAGCGATTTACCTGCTACGTATGCCATTCGGCCCTTGGTGGTAATCGATATTCACGAAAAAGTGGCTAAAGACCCGGGGTATCATTGCTCCGTGGAAGACATAAAAGCCTGGGAAACTAAACACGGCCGAATTCCGGCTGGTTCCGTCGTTATGATTCGCTCTGATTGGTCCAAAATGTGGCCCGACAAAGAGAAATGTGGAGCAGTGCCTTTTCCCGGAATCACCTTGGAAGCACTCAAATTCCTGCACGAGCAGCGGCACATCTTGTTCCATGGCCATGAGCCGTTAGATACTGATACTACCGCTAACCTCATCGGTGAGTACTGGTTGATGCACCATTATTACTGTCAGGCTGAAGGGGTCGCTAATCTGGATAAAGTCCCCGAGGCTGGCGCTTTGATAGCTATCGGCTTCGCTAAACCAGAAGGCGGTACGGGCGGTTACGCCAGATATATTGCCATCTGTCCGCCCGATTGGGAGTATGGTAAGAGCATTGAAGAGTTGCCAGGAGCTCCCTTACCCAAGCAACCCTATCCGTTGAAGCGGGATCAGAACGGAGTTCTAAGGCCGACTAAACCCTGATCTTTCAGCTAGAACTGACAATTTGGTTCTCTCTGTTTGACTTGCTTTGGGTGAGTAGTCAAGCGGGATGAAAAACACTTTAACAGGAAAAGTAAGGATCTTGTAATATGGCCAAAAGAATCATAACTCTTAGAATGGGGCTTATTCTACTACTCGGCTTGAGTGCAACCGGCTGGGGTGCCCCCAAAGTGGAATGGCACGGCCTGGTTTATATATACAATTTTTTCCATAGCAACACTGATTTTAACAAGGATACCCCTGATGGTAACTCCTTTATGTACATTCACGGCGACATCCAGTACAGTGTGGATTTTGGAGAGGGTGTATCCCTTTACAGCATGATAGGGGCTTGGGGCCAGCACGGGATCAATCCCTACTGGGGAGTTGACTTACAAGGCAATTCTGATCCAGTGGTAAGGCTGCTACAAGCTTATCTGACGGTTGAGCACATTTTCGATTCTCCCTTGTCCTTAAGAATTGGTAAGGAACGCCTACTATATGGTGATGGATTGATTTTCTTCGATGGCGGAGAGGACGGCGCCATCCAGGCCAAGCTGATGTTCGACCATGGGCCGCTGAATCTGGATTTATTCTATTCTCGTCTGGCCCAATCTCATGGCATCGCCAATGTAGGGGCCGCTACCTATGGATCTTACGATGTGGGCAATTCCGATACCTACCCGGGAAATATCAATATGCTGGCCGCGTATGGCACTTACAAAGTAAATGATAACACTCAGGTCTCGGCTTATTGGGTGAAACGCCCCCAACAAATCAACGATTCCCAATCGGCGGGCCCGACCTGGCTGGGTAGCAGAGTGGAAGCCGCCCTGGGGGGCCTCAATCTGACTGGTGAATATGCCCTGATGGGAGGTAAGGACGAATCGGCCGACGCTCCTAATTTCAAGGGCTCTGCCCTGGAAGCCAAGGCTGACTACCAATTGAGAAAGCTGGGGATCGGCGCTGCTTATTGTATGTTCAGTGGCGATGACACCACCACCCATCAGGACAATGAGCTTTACGAATCGGCCACCCAGGGGCCTTTCACTTTCGGTTTCTACAAGGATTGGCCGGGATTTGGTCCCGCTCACTTGATGACCACTGGTTATGGCTTTGCGGGCCTTGACCCTGGTAATCTCACCATGACCAACCTGAACACCCTCAATTTCCATGTGAGCGGTTCATTGGGAGCGTTGAATATTAGATTCGATTATTTTAATTACAGTCGCAATTGGGTGGGCAATGGGGGTCACGCTTCCATGGGCAGTGAGATGGCGATTCTACTAAAGTACAACTACCGCGATAAAATCACTTTCGGAGCCACAGCCGGTATCTGGTCTCCGGGTGATTACTGGAAGCAGGATTTGGGGCTGAATGATAAAGCTGGCAATGCCATGGGAGGCTACTTCTATCTGGCGGATGAATTCTAGTTGTTAACTGATACTTCGAGTTTGAGCCCGGCGATATTAGCCGGGCTTTTTTTATCAATTTGTGAACAATGCCTGCCGCGGCTGGGGTTCATCCAGCGCATTTGATGCTTGGAGCATTTAAAATCCAGCTGGAAATGTGGCTATGGTACTTATTTTTCCCGTCTCTATGGAGGAGGACTTAATGAAGCTCGAACATGAAATCCTCAAGAAGGCTGAAGAATACCGAACTGATGTTTCCCGTTTTTTACGGGACATGATAGCCATTCCCAGTGAGAGCACCCAGGAAGAAC